>JAFRXS010000188.1 GCA_017443405.1 Clostridia bacterium
AGGTCGAGGTCGAGCATCTCGCAATCCTCCGAGGCGAGGATGACCATCTCCTCGGGAGTGTGCTTCATCAGCACGCCGCCGTCGTAGCCGCCGAATGGGATATGCTCGACGGTGTTCATGCCGAAATACATCAGGTCGATGCAGTATCTTCTGAACTGTTCCGGCGACCACGCGTCGTAGGTGTTCGGGAGCGGACGGTAGCCGAGCTGATGCCCGCGGATCTTTTTCGCGGGGGTATACGCTCCGGAAATATCGGCACGCAGGATGATCCTGCCGTTTTTGAAAGAAGACTTGCGCAGGAACATACCGCAGGCGTAGATGAGCCCCCGGGTTCCGTGAGCTTTGAACTCAAAACCCCCGTCCGTCTCGGTTATACGGAAAAAGTCGTGATCGAAGATGCCGTCGTCGGCGATGAGACGGATGACCGCGGGGCCCTTGCCGACCCTCGGATCGGAGCCCGAACGCTCAGCGACGTCGCCGGCGAAGATGCCCCCCGCGACGGACGCGCCGCCGCCGGAAACGAGCGTGAAGCCCGTAAGATCGCGTTCGTATCTGTATTTTCCGAATATGTCCGGCATGACTTATCTCCCGTACGTAATGTCAAAAGTATACTACATTCCCGAAGCTGTTGTAAAGAAAGACTTTACGGCGTTCTGTCGTTTATTCGCATTTTTGCGTCGACGTTCAGGTCCCGCTTTTTTGAGTATTCGGCAAATATCCGGCGACCCGGTTTTGCGGTTCCTTATTCGATTCTGTTTTTCGCAAAAGCCGCCGCGATATCCGCGGAAAAACTTATCGGGGTCCTCGCGTTTTTCTCTTAGCGATATTATGTATTATCAAGGCAGATGAGGCAGTATTGGGGAAAAGATGCTCTGAAAAACCGTTTTGTGTTCAACTCCCCTTACCCTATGATCATTATAAGAAAACGCCCGCCGTTTGTCAATCCGGTTTGCGAATCGGCGCGCGGGATTAAACGCTTGACAAAGCCGTCGTGAATATGTATAATGATAATCGCATAATAACACAGCAAAGGAGTGTTGAATATGGCTTCCGAAGAAAAAACCACGATGTCGACCATCGTTCCTACCGATTGGTTCGAGCTTCGCTTCGCTATTATCTGGAAATTCTGGGACAAGATAATCCTTTTCATCGAGAACCTTATCAAGGGCAAAAACTGAAACACGCGTCCGACGCCGCACGGTCGCCGCTTTCGGGCGGTCCGGGGCGGCGTTGTCTTTTTACGAGGAGAACCTGTATGAAAAAAACCGTATCTCTGCTGCTCTGCGCCGCGCTGCTCTTTACGGCGGCGGTCGTCCCGGCTTCGGCTTCCGCGGATGACGGCGCGGTCGCGGTCGAAACCTCCGCGGATATGAGCTCTGTTTTCGCCGACGGCGAGAACAGCCTTATCGTATTCGTGACCGGCATAGGGCAGAGCTTTTCCTACCTTTTCGACGAGAGCTACGTTCAGCCGGGCGCTTTCGAAAACGGCACTCTGCAGGACTATGAGAACTACGCTCCGCTGATAGCCGAGGGCAAGTACAAAACGCGCTGGAACCTGTTCGAGACCGACTACGCGGACTCGATCAAGGAGCCGGCGGTCATGAAGCTGATCGCGAAGATCGCCGGTCAGCTGCTCGGCACGCTCTTCCTTCGCCGCAACAGGGTGAAGGAGGACGACGCGAGGGCGCTCATCCGCTCGCTGTTCAGGTATAATATACTCGACGGCAAAACGCGATCGAGCGACCGTCTCGTGACTCCGCGCTACACGCTGCCGATGTCGGAATATCCCGGCGTTTACAATGAGGACGGCGTCTGGTACAGCGAGGCGCAGGACAGGTTCTTCACATCCGTGCCCTGCCGCGAGATAGCGCGCGAGGCGCTCGGCGAGAATTATCTTGATTATCTGTACTGCTTCAACTACTGCGCGTTCTCCTATACCTCCGACAACGTCAGAGGGCTGCACGAGTTCATCGAGACCGCGCTGCGTGAGAACAAGGTCGGAGCCGAAAAGGTCGTCCTTATCCCGATGAGCATGGGCGCGAGCGTCGTTTCGTCCTATCTCGCCGCTTATCCCGACGTGGCGGACAATCACGTCCGCAGGGTAGTGAGCGTCGTCGGCTGCTGGAACGGCAGCGACGTCGTCGCCGACCTGCTGACGCAGAGCTACGCCGAGAATTCCGCCGACCTTTTCTACAACGGCATCATCGCCGATATGGTCGGCGAGCCGTGGGGCTACGCGGTCAACCTCCTTCTGCGTCTGTTCTCTAAGCGGAGCCTGCGCGACCTCATCGACTCGCTGCTTCCCGTCTTCGCCGAGGAGCTGCTGCTGCAGTGCCCGTCGCTTTGCGTGACGATACCGACCTACCGCTACGAGGAGCTGCGCTCCCTTATCAAGAGGGACGACGTTCGCGCCGAGGCGGACCTTTACAATCAGAACCAGCTGAATCTCGCCGACCGTATCGACGCTCTCGAGCGTCAGGGCGTGACGTTCTCGTTCATTGCGGGCTACGGCCTGCCCTTCGGCGCGATAACGTCCGACTTCAAGGCGTTCGGCTTTATGGCTTCCGCCGAAAAGACCAACAGCGACGAGATAATCAACGTCAGCTCAACCGTCCCCGGAGTCGAGGCTGTCGCGTATAACGAGAGCTTCGCGGATACCGAGGGCAGGGAGCTCTCGCCGGACGGGAGCGTCGACATCTCCGGCGCGCTTCGCAAGGAGTCCTGCTGGTTCTTCAAGGGGCAGAAGCATGAGCTCGAGTACAACAACACCGCGCTCAAGCTCGCTCTGCGTCTCGCTCTCGGCGAGATAAAGATCGTTTCCGACTGCGACGGTCCCGAAGACAGATTCTTCTTCCCGCAGTTCAACGGCGCCCGCAACCTCAAAAAGCTCACGAGGGACCTGCTGCCTGCCTGCCGCGCCTACCTCGCCTCCGGCGGAACGCTGACGCCTGAACAGGCGGAGCTTTACGAACGCGCCGCCGCGATGCCCGACAGCACCGTGAACGACACCGAGGCGGACGAGGCGCTCGTCGCCGAATTCGAGGATATGCTCGTATCCGTCGGCGCCCTTCCCGCGCCCGAAAGGCAGAAGCTCACGCTGCTTACGAAGATGCTTCGCTCACTCAATGACTTCGCTGTAAAGACGAAGGGGTCGAAGGGATATCTTGATTTCTGATCCCACGCCGATCATTCGAGTCTCCGGTCTCCGGAGGCTTTTTTTCGGGGTCGATTGCTTGATACCGGTTATAAAGACGGAAATAAAATATATAATGTTACTTCCGATAGCGATATTGTCAAATTTCAGCCGACGCACACGCCGAACAACGAATATCATTCATATAAGGTGACATCTGCGAGAGATATTCCGACATCGGTGCTTAGGCAAATGCTGAATGACGGGAAGATTTCAAAAAGCGACTATCTGAAGATACTGAGAGGAAAGTGTTAAATATGAACGTCATTGGAGACAAAAACCTATTCGCCATAGGTTATGAGTTCTTTGACGACGAGCGAGTTACGGAACTGAGCCTGTATATACACGGCGAAAATATTCTTGAATTCAGTAGTGACGGGGAACTGTTTACCACCAAGTGGGATCTGGATGAACTGGCACTTTGGCTCAGGGAATTCATTGAGAATATGGAAGATGACCCATATCCCGTCTCTTGCGACGGTGAATTCGCGGCTATGAAGGACGTTGAAGCGAGAGAGTTTGATTCTGACGATGATGATGAAGTCGATGCTTATTATACCAAGCTGTACGAGTGGGATCTTCGTCACAGGTGGCATCACGCATCATCCGGCGCTGTACTTGCCGACGTGTACTTTCAAAAATCAGGTGATTTTGTAGAGATATCGTGGAACAACGAAGACGCGGATGAAAATGTGGTTTTCACTTATTCTCTTGGCGGAGCGCGGATCGATTTGGATATGTTTCGCAGTACCGTCGATGGTTTTTTGAAAGCTTATGCCACTCATTGGTTTAGGTGAGCTATCGGTAAACTGAGGACCGTCTGCATTCTCCATAAATGTTCGCATTCCCTGTAAATTGTTATGGACTTTACGCTCCGGGCGTGCTATAATCCAGACAAACTATCATAGGAGTTTATTCGATGCGTATCATCATCGCGGGATGCGGAAACGTCGGAAAGATACTTGCCCGCCAGTTTTCTATGGACGGGCATGAGGTCGTTATAATAGATACGAACGGTCAGCGGCTCTCGGCTTTGGCGGACGAGATAGACGCGATCTGCCTGACGGGCGACGCGACCTCGATGGAGATACTCGCCTCGGCGGACGTCGACTCCGCCGACCTGTTCATAGCGGTCACGGGCTCGGACGAGAAGAACCTGCTGTCCTGCCTGATGGCGTCGAGGCGCGGCAACTGCAAGACGATAGCAAGGGTCGCCGACCCGGTGTATTTCGCGGAGACGAGCGAACTCAAGCATACCTTCGGGATAGACGTGATAATCAATCCCGCGCAGGCGACCGCGGTCAAGCTAAACAAGCTCGTCAGCTTCCCCGCGGTCACGGGGATAGACAGCTTCAGCCGTACCGGCGTCGATCTGTTCCACTTCAAGATCGCGGAGAATTCGAAGCTCGCCGGCAGGGCGGTAAAGGATATCAGGTCCGCCTTCAAAAAGCCGCTGCTCTTCTGCCTCAGGCAGACCCCGGGCGGCGACGTCCTGATCCCCAACGGCGACACCGTTTTCAGCGCGGGCGACACGGTCACACTCTGCGCGACGAGCTTCGTCGCGGACACGTTCTTCAGATCCTACAACATCCCCACGGGCAAGCTCAGCGAGGTCATCATCGCCGGCGGCGGCAACACTGCTTTCTACCTCACAAAGGAGCTGCTGCACAGCAATATAAACATCACGATAGTCGAATCCGACCCCGAGAGGGCGGAGTATCTGTCCGACACCTACCCGAAGGCGACCGTCGTCATAGGCGACGCGACGGACGAAAAGCTGCTCGACGAGGAGAACATTGGCTCGGTCAGGGGCTTCATCTCGACGATGGGCATCGACGAGGAGAATATACTGCTGTCTCTTTATGTGAGATCGGTCAACCCCGCGTGCACCGTCATGACGAGGATACACAGGACGAATTTCGAGAGCGTCATACGCGGTCTCGACCTCGGCACGGTGCTCAGACCGCAGCAGATAACCTCCGATATAATCAAGAGATACGTCAACTCGCTTGACGCCGCCCGCGATTACGAGGTCGAGACGATGTATACCCTCGAAAACGGCAGGACGCTCGCCCTCGAGCTCGTCATAAGGGAGGAGACCTTCTTCACCGGCGTGCCGCTGACAGACCTCGTCATGAAAGGACAGGGCATAGTCTGCAGCATAAACCGCGACAGAAGACCGCTCATCCCCGGCGGCTCGGACTGCATACAGGTAGGCGACAGCGTCATAGTCATGACCGACAATATCTACGCGCAGTCGTTCGACGATATCTTCGAGAGGAAAGCGTATAAATAAATGAATTATTCTCTCGTTATCCATATACTCGGATACGTCCTCGTGACTGAGGGCGGTCTGTTCTTGCTGCCGATGACCGCCGCTGTCATCTACGGGGAGCAGGCGTGGTACGTCTGGCTCCTTTTCGCTCTGGCGACCGCGCTGATCGGCTTCCTGATGACGAGAGTCAAAATGAAAAACGGGCGTCTTGTTCAGCGCGACGGAAATATCGCCGTCGCGCTGTCGTGGCTGGTGATGTCTTTCATCGGCGCTCTGCCGTTCGTCGTGCTCGGGGATATCCCGAATTACCTCGACGCTCTCTTTGAAACTGTGTCCGGCTTTACGACGACGGGAGCCTCGATCCTTCCCGCGGTGGAGGGCCTGAATCACTCGTCGCTGTTCTGGCGAAGTCTTACTCACTGGGTCGGCGGCATGGGCGTTTTCATCCTTATAATGTCCTTCCTGCCGCTCACGGGCAGCAGCACGATACATCTTATGAGGGCTGAGAGCCCCGGCTATTCGGTCGACCGCATGGTGCCGAGGCTGCGTGACACCGCGAAAAAGCTTTATACGATCTACCTTATCATAACCGCCGCCGAGATAGTCTGCCTTATTTTGTCCGGCATGAAGGTCTTTGATTCCTTCTGCCTGACGTTCGGCACGGTCGGCACGGGCGGCTTCGGAGTCCGCAACGACTCCCTCGCGTCCTACACTCCGCTTCAGCAGTATATCGTTACTCTGTTTATGATCCTGAGCGGAGTCAATTACGCGGCTTATTTCGCTCTCGCGGCAAAACGTCCGAAGGACGCGCTGAAAAATCAGGAGGTACGCATGTACCTGCTGATCTTTGCCGCGACCTCCGCCGTCATCACCGCCAACCTCATGGGGCTGTTCGCTCCGGACGGGGCGAGGCATACCGGCTTCTTCGAGGCTCTGCGCCACGCGATGTTCCAGACCGGCTCGATAATGACGACCACCGGTTATTCGACCGCGGATTACGATCTGTGGCCCGGTCTGTCGAAGAGCCTGCTTCTTGCGCTGATGATAATCGGCGCGTGCGCCGGCTCGACGGGCGGCGGCTTCAAGATTTCCAGGCTGATGATCGTGCTCAAGGAGATAAAACGGGAGATACTGCTCATCTTCCATCCCAATTCGGTCCAGAACGTGCGTATGGAGGGGCATCAGCTAAGCCGCGACACGATAAGGACCATGAACGTCTTTACACTCTCGTACTGCGTGATATTCGCGGTCTCGGTGATACTCATAAGCGTCGATAATTTCGACATGACGACGAATATCACCGCCGTCGCCGCCACTTTCAACAATATAGGCCCCGGACTCGCGGCTGTCGGTCCCGTCCGCAATTACGCCGCTTTTTCGGGCTTCAGCAAGGTGATACTTATCTTCGATATGCTCTGCGGTAGGCTCGAGCTGTTCCCGATGCTGACCATCCTTGTTCCCGCCGCGTGGAAAAAACGCTGACCGGACGATGAACGCGGCTGAAACCGAAAGCGCGATACTCATAAGCGTCGATACGGGCGAGTTCGACGCCGAGGCTTCTTTGGACGAGCTGCGCTCTCTCGCGTCGACCGCAGGCGCGGAGGTGCTTGCCGAGGTCATACAGAGGCGCGAGCATCCCGATCCCGCGCTGTTTCTGGGAAAGGGCAAGACGGCAGAGCTCAAAATGCTCTGCTCCGGCGGCGAGTGCACGCTCATAATAGCCGACGCGAGCCTCACGCCCTCGCAAGCGAGGAACATAGAGGCGATAACGGGCGTCCGCACGATAGACCGCACGGTGCTCATCCTCGATATTTTCGCGATGCGGGCGCGCTCGAACGAGGGCAAGCTGCAGGTCGAGCTGGCGCAGCTTCAGTACCTGCTGCCGAGGCTTCACGGAAAGGGAACGGAGCTGTCCCGTCTGGGCGGCGGCATAGGCACGAGGGGCCCGGGCGAAACGAAGCTCGAGACCGACAGACGCCATATCGAGCGCCGCATAAAAGCCCTCAAGGAGCAGCTCGCGGCGATCGAAAAAAGGCGCGGACTGCTGCGCGCCAGGCGTGAAAAGACGGGCGTGACCGTCGTCTGTATCGCGGGCTACACAAACAGCGGCAAGTCGACGCTGCTCAACGCCCTTACAGACGCGGGCGTTCTCGCCGAAAACAAGCTGTTCGCCACTCTCGACCCGACATCGCGCGCGCTGCGCCTGCCCGACGGCAGGGAGGTCATGCTCATCGACACCGTCGGCTTTATTTCAAGGCTCCCGCACGAGCTGGTCGACGCGTTCAAGTCGACTCTTGAGGACGTCGTTTCCGCCGACCTCATACTGAGCGTCTGCGACGCTTCCGACCCCGAATACGCGCAGAAGCTCGACGTTACCGAGCGGCTGCTGTCCGATATCGGCGCGGGGGCGATCCCGCGCATAACCGTCCTCAACAAATGCGACGCGGTCTCCGGTTTCTGGGCGGTTCCGAACGACCGCGACACCGTAAGGATATCGGCGCTCAAAAAGATAGGGCTTGAGGACCTCCTTTCAAAAACAGCCGCCATGCTGCCCGGCAAAAGGGTAAGGGTGCGGCTGCTCATCCCGTACGACAAGGGCTCCGTGTCCGGTCTAGTGCGGCGCGAGTGCGCGGTGCTCTCGGAAAGCTATGAGGAAAACGGCCTTTCGCTGACCGTCGTCGCCGATACGGTTTTTCTTGACAGAATAAAAGAATACATCATACAAGGAGAAAACACATGAAGGTATTTATGATTGGCGGAACGGGCCTGCTCGGCAGCGCCGCCGCGCAGATGTTCATCGACAAGGGGGCGTCCGTCCGCTCCGTCGCTCTTCCGCAACTCCCCAAGGGCGCGCCGATCCCCGAGGAGATGGAACTCGTTTTCGGCAATTACCTCGAGCTCTCCGACGACGAGCTCCTTAAAATGATGGACGGCTGCGACACCTTCGTTTTCGCCGCCGGAGTCGACGAGCGCGTGGAATTTCCCGCTCCGGTCTACGAGGCCTACCGCAAGTACAATATAGAGCCCGTCACCCGTCTTCTGACGGTCGCCGAAAAAGCGGGCGTGAAGCACGCGGTCATCCTCGGCTCGTATTTCTCGCATTTCGCCAAGGTTTGCCCCGCGATGAAGCTGACCCAAAAGCATCCGTATATCAGGTCGCGCATCGAGCAGGAGAAGGCGGCCCTCGCGTTCGCCGACAAAATGGACGTAGCCGTGCTCGAGCTGCCGTATATCTTCGGCACTCAGCCGGGCCGCAGACCGGTCTGGACCGTGCTCATAGAGCAGCTTGAGGGCATGGGCAAGATCACGATGTACCCCAAGGGCGGCACGACGATGGTCACCGTCAGGCAGGTGGCGGAGGTCATAACCGGCGCGGCGGAGAAGAACCGCGGCGGCAACTGCTACCCGATAGGCTGGTATAATATGAGCTGGGACGACTTCCTTCATATAGTACACAAGGCGATGGGGCAGCCGTCGCGCAGGATAATCCACATTCAGAAGTGGATGTTCCGCATGTACGGCAAGAAACTGATAAAGGACTACGCCGCGCGCGGAGTGGAGTCCGGCATAGACCCTGTCGGGCTCGCCGACATCATGTGCATGAACACCTTTATCGACGCCCGCTGCGCCAGGGACCTCGGCGCCGGTCCGGACGATATCGAGTCCGCGATATTCGACAGCGTCAAGCTCTCCGTCGACGCCGTCTCCGGCAAACAGGACCTCGTCGAAATGAAGGCGCAGTAAGGGGTAAGCGCTCACCGCCGCTGTTCGGACGGAGCCTTTGAACAGAAATACCGGTTATCCGCATTTCCGGTCACGCCCGCCCCGATAGCGATCGAGGCGGGTTTTCGTGTTCCGTTGTTCCGGTGGGCGGGCACGGGCTTTTGCCGTTACAAAACCTATCCCGATGTTACGTCTCTTCACTTTTCGGTTGCGTATTGCTAACCGAAGTACTATGATAAGGACGTAACATATGTTATGACGCTGTATAACAATTGAAAAAACAAATGCCGAACGGAGGGTATTTTATGAAAAAGAGAGTTTTGACCGTTATATTATGCGCCGCGCTGCTGCTCGGCGCGGTGATCGTTCCGGCGTATGCCGCGGACCGTCCCGTTTATGTGGTGCTCGGGGATTCGATCGCCTTCGGCTCCGGGCTGTTGAATCCGAGGGAGGCTGTCTACGGCAGGATCGTTGCCGATACCGACGGATACGAGTATTACAATTACGCCGTTCCGGGACATACCACGGGCAATCTGCTGCGCCGCATGGGAGAGAAAACGGTCAGGGAAGCGATCGTGAAGGCGGATATCATCAATATCTCGATCGGAGGCAACAACTTCCTGCTGGACAATCTCAACGGTCTGATGTACGACGGGATCGTAAAAAAGGATTATTCCCGCATCGACGCGATCGCGGAAGGCGTTTACGAGGATATCGGAACGGTCGTCGACACGATCCGTGAGCTGAATCCGGACGCGGCGATCATTTTGCAGACGCTCTACAACCCTCAGACCGGTTACGTGGGAGAGGTGTATCTGCAGGGGCGCGACCGGATAAACGCCGCGATCAGAGCCTTCGACGAGGCGCGTCCCGGCGAGATCATCGTCGCTGACGTCGGTTCGGTGCTTACGGATTCGGGCAGCGATTTCGCGGAAGACAGGATCCACCCCAGCGCTTCGGGCAACGAGAAGATCGCGCGCGTCATCCTGGAAACGCTGTATGAGAACGGTCTCGGAACCGAAACGGAGCCGGTGATCGCCGTTAAGGGCATTGACGCGCACGGCGCGGGTGTTTTTACGGTTTTTGTAAATTTCTACGGACTGATCTTCCATATTTTCTCTATCGTCAGAGATCTGTTTTCGGGGAACCGTTGACGCTGCGGGAGGAGCTGTATGAACGTATATGATTTTACCGTAACGGACAATAAGGGCGAGACCGTTTCTTTGAAGCGGTACGAGGGTAAGGCGCTGCTGATCGTGAACACGGCTACCCACTGCGGGAATTGACCGGGGACGGGGACGAAACGGAAGAAAATGAAGAGTGAGAGCGAAACGTTTTCGCGCTTTGATCCGGCAAGATTCCCGCAAGAACCGAATAAAAAACGTCTTTCCCTGTTCGGGAAGGACGTTTTCGATCGTCGCGCGGGAGAGATTATTTGCCCGCCACGTTCTGATAGACGAGGTAGATGCCAAGAGCCGCGAGAATGACAGGCAGCAGATGGAAAAGGAGATGGAAAAGTTCTATCAGCACAATTTTCGCCTCCTTACTTAGGGTAAGGAGAGTTGAACACAAAACGGTTTTTCAGAGCATATTTTTCCCAATACTGCCTCATCTACCTTGATAATACGACAGTATTATCTGCGGCAGCTTCGTTGTCTTGAAAAAAATCTGCCTCTGAAAAACTGCTTCGCACCTTTGGACAAGGTATTGTTGAGCTATTTTGTGCTCTAAAGACGCCGCTTTGCTGACGCAAAGCAAGGATGAAGAGCGCGAAAGAGCCAAAAAGACCCGGCCAAAGGCGATTCGGGTTCGACTCCCCTTACCCTAAGAAAGCAGACCGGCGCCGCGTGACACCGGTCTTTGAGTCTGCAGCTTACAGACCGAGACCTTCGAAGCTGATGTCGGAGAGGCTGTCGGCATCCTCAAACAGAGTCTGCAGCCAGCCTTTGGTCTTGAGATTCGTAAGGAAAGAAACAAGAATCCTGAAGAGCTGCTCAAGAGCGTCAAGAATGCTGCTGAAATCCATGGTTTACACCTCCTTATAAGTTAAGTGTGAACGCGCCGGCGTTCGGCGCGGGAGCTGACAGAAGGACTTATCTGTACAGCGGACCGTAGTTCCTGCACGCCCTGTAGTCGGCTCCTTCAAGGTCCTTGGTGCCGAAAGCGTACCAGGAGTGCGGTCTGTAAATATCTTCATCCGGAATGTTGTGCATGCAGACCGGAATACGAAGCATGGAGCAGAGGGTGATGATGTCCTTGCCGATATGGCCGTAGGCTATCGCGCCGTGGTTTGCGCCCCAGTTCGCCATGAAGGAGTAAACGTCCTTGAACGCGCCCTTGCCTGTGAGTCTGGGAGTGAACCAGGTGGTCGGCCAGGTCGGGTCGGTGCGCTTGTCGAGTTTTTCGTGGACGTCGTCGGGAAGGACGCAGGTCCAGCCCTCGCCGAGCTGGAGCACGGGGCCGACGCCCTTGATGATGTTTATGCGCATCATCGTCATGGGCATCTCCGCGAGAGTCTTGAAGTGGGAGCTGAAGCCGCCGCCTCGGAAGTAGCCGAGGTCGCCGGGGCACCAGTCGACGTTCGCGAGTGTTTCCTTTATATCCTCGTCGGTGATCTTCCACCAGGGCTTCATGACGGGCTGACCGTTTTCGTCCTTGCAGGCGCCGATGGCGTCAAGGCAGGTCGAGCCGGAATTGATGAGGTGGATGAAGCCGTTCGCCGCTCTGCCCTCGGGGCGTTTGCCGGTGACGCGTTCGACGGCGTCGGGGCTCCAGTAGGTGCGGACGTCGGAGAACATGACCGCGCCGCCCGTGATGAGCTTGCCAAGGAGCATCGACGCGCCGTTGAGGCCGTCGTTCTCGGTGGCGAAGGTGATCGGCTCCCTCTTGCCGTTCCAGTCGAACGAGGTGTTGAGGAGAGTCTCGGAGAAGTCGCCGTTGGGCATATAGTCCGTCCACTGCCTCTGGCCCTGGAAGCCGCCCATGATGGCGTTCCTGCCGAGCGCCTCCTCATGCCAGCCGGTGGTGAGCGCGCCCGCCTGTTCGGCTTCCTCGCCCTGCGGGACGATATCGTCGAGCTTCGGGTTGCCGAGCATTATATCCCTGAATATCATCGTCATCTTGACGACGAATTCCCATTCCCGGTCTTTGCGCTCGCGGGAGTGGGGAACGGCGTTTTTATCGAAGCCTTCTGGGCAGTTCGCCTTCGTCCACGCGAGAGCTCTCTCGAATTCCTCGTGATCGTAGATGCCCAGATCCACTCTGCGCCTTACCTCGCACATATCGACCCACTGCGGGAGGATGCCGAGGTAATTCTGGTAGAAATCGTTGTCGCAGTAGGAGCCCGCGATGCCCATCGCGACGTTGCCTATGCAGACGTAGGATTTTCCGCGCATCTCGCCGACGGCTATCGCGCAGCGGGCGAAGCGCAGTATCTTTTCCTTGACGTCGTCGGGGATGACGCGGTCGTCTGCGTCCTGGACGTCATGACCGTAGATGGAGAAAACGGGAAGTCCGCGCTGGGCGTAAGCAGCCATCGCGCAGGCGAGGTAAACGGCGCCGGGACGCTCGGTCGCGTTAAGGCCCCAGACCGCCTTTGTCGTCATGGGGTCGAAATCGAGAGTTTCCATGCCGTAATCCCAGCAGGGAGTGACCGAAAGGGTAGCGGTCACGTTCTCGGTCGCGAAATAGTCGGCGCATTTCGCCGCTTCGGCGCATCCGCCTATCGTGCAGGGAGAAATAACGACCTTCGCCGGCGTGCCGTCGGTATAAAAGACGTTGGCTTCGATCAGTTCCTTCGCGGCCTTCGCCATTCCCATGGTCTGGTCCTCGAGAGCTTCCCTGACGCCGCCCCACCTGCCGTCGATGATGGGCCTTATTCCGATCGCAGGATAATTCATTTGTGTTGCGTCCTTTCTGTGAATATGTAAACTTTATGAAAACCGTTGAAATTACTCTCCGGACTCCGCCGTTTCGCCTTCCGGCTCGGTCGGCGTCGTTTCGGCGGGCGGTTCGGAAGTTTCTTCCGGCTCGGTCGGCGTTTCGGTCTCGGAGGCCTCGCCGGACGGTTCCTCCGTCCTGCGCTCCGTCGGCGGCGCCGGTCTGGGGGAGGTCGGGCTGACGGCGGTTTCTGTCTCGTCCTCGCGCTCTTCGTTGCCCGCCTTGTCTTTTGCCGTCGTTCTTGAGGCGGCTTTCGTCGCGGCTGCGGCGGTCTGTCCGACGGCGGTCGTCTCCGTCACGGACGGGACTCCGGCGCGGGAGCCGCTGTTGTTGTTCCTTATATAGTTAACGGTCGCGAGGGCAAGAAGAACAAAAAACGCGATAAGCACAACAGCCCCCATCGTCAAATGAATGCGGGGTTTTGTGTTCTGTTTGTTCTCCGGGGCGTCCGCCGCGGCGGGCGCTGCCGTGTCCTTATCCGTCATCTGTCCTCCGGTATCTGCGGTCCGAGCGGGAATAGAAGAATGAGCAGCGCGCGGATCTTTTCCAGGATCCTGAAGAAAACCGACTTCATATCTGCCGCCTCCTGCTTAAAAGAGAAGCTCCGCCATTGTCCTTATGTAGCCGACGAGCTTGCGAATGAAATCTTTTGCTTTGTTGAAAGCTGAAGTCATATCCATACCTCTCTTCCTCTCGGATTATATCACAGGCGCGTTTATTTGTAAAGTAAAAGCTAAATATCAGCGCAATATTTTATCATTATTTAGTATAAAGGACGAACGCGGCGCCCCGCGGACGGCGCGGAAAAACGCGCGGAAAGCAAATGATTTTATCCGCTTGACATTATTCTTAAGGGTTTGTAAATTCTGCACATAAAACCGTCAAATTCTTTTGGCGTGCTTGACATTTCCCCGGAAGGTAACTATAATAGACGATGAACACAGTCGCATATAATCACAGGGAGGCATTCCATATGAAAAAGACGATTTCCGTCATTCTGGCGGTACTCATGGCCATCTCGGTCTTCACGCTCGGCGCGTACGCTATCGACGCCGGCGTCACGGTCGACGATAACGGCAACATCACCATCGCGGGCGCCGGTTCCTACACCATCGACGCCGACTACACCATCCCGTCCGACAATAACCTGACCGTTCAGGCGAACGGCACGCTCGTCATCGGCGAGGGCGTCACCCTCAAGGTCAACGGTCTGCTCGTCAACTCGGGCATCATCGAGAATCACGGCACCATAGTCAACGTCGGCAACGTCGTGACCGTGGGCAACGGCGCGATCTACGACTACATCACGCTGCCCGCCAACACCTCCGAGGCTTACAAGGTCTATTACTTCAACGAGTATCTCAACGACCTCGAGACGCCCACCACCATCGACGCAATCCAGCACGTCAACTATGACAACCGCGCCGCCGTGGCGGAGTCCGTCGCGATCAACCCCGTAAACAACGAGATCACCGACACGCCCTACACCAGGCGCGTGAAAGAGGGCGACACCCTCTACTTCACTCTCGTTCTCAACGAGGGCTACGAGAAGTACGATCCCTATCAGATCGAAGTCAAGAACACCCTTACCTCCGACCGCATCGTCCGTGACGGCGGCGTCTACGCCATTACCGCCGCGAAGACCGCGGTCAACGTAAGCTACGGAGCTCCCACCAAGCTCAAACAGATCAGGATAACCCTGCCCCACGGCGACGGCTACCGCGTTTGCGCCTACGGCATGACCCTTGAAGAGGCCGCCCGTTACGACGACACGGCCGCCGAGATCAAGTACGCTACCGTCAACTACGGCGACAACTTCAGCTTCAGAGTCGAGGTCCTTGAGGGCTATCACAAGACTGATTCCTTCGTCCTTACGATCGGCGGAAGAAGCGTCACCCCCAACGACGAGGGTTACTACACCATCACGAACGTCACCGACACCGCGGCTGCCGCCAATAAGTATAAAATCGCGGTCGCCGGCATCATGTCCGACGCGCAGGAGGAGAGATTCAACGGCATCCTCAACATGCTCAAGAACATCCTCAGCATGATCAAGGAAGTATTCCAGACCATCGTCGACATGTTCAACCTTTCCGCGTTCTGATCATCGGCGACATAAGATACGCCCCGGGAGCCTCCCGGGGCTTTTTTTGACGCTCGCTTTGTTCATTAACGAAGCCGTTCGGTTCGCCGTTGAGCGAAACCCATAACCGCGCGAAGCGCGTCATGACTCACATGGCCCGTAACTCAAAAACCGCCGCGGGCAGCGACGGTCTTTTGGTTTTTTTCAGTAAAGTCGGCGCTTCGCCCGTTGATGAAGCCGCTCGCTGCGACCGTTGATGAAGCCGCTCGCTTCGCCCGGTAATGAAGCCGCTCGCTTCGCCGTTGAGCGATACTCATAAGCGCGCGAAGCGCGTCATGACTCACATAGTCCGTAACTCAAAAAACCGCCGCGGGCAGCGACGGTTTTTTGAATGAGATCGGGATGCGCTATAGTCTCAGTTCGCCCACCAGGCGTTCGCGGGACCGGTGCGGATGACGACGTTCTTGAGCGTCGCGACTGCCTTTTCAAGGCCCTCGCGCGGGCTCATCAGCGCGTCCTCATGCTCTATCGAGAGCACGTAGTCGTAGCCCGCGAGGCGCAGAGCCGTGACGACGTCCTTCCACCAGTCCTCGCCGTGGCCGTAGCCGACGGAGCGGAAGAGCCAGGAGCGGTCGTGGATATTGCCGAGATCGTTCGTGTCGAGTACGCCTGTGCGCGCCGTCTTGACGGGGTCGATCTTGGTATCCTTCGCGTGGAAGTGGAAGATGCAGTCGCCGAGCTCGGCTATGTCCTGCGGAAGATCCATTCCCTGCCAGATGAGGTGCGAGGGGTCGAGATTCGCGCCCATCACGGGACCGACGGCGTCGCGGAGCCTCAGCATCGTCTGCGTGTTGTAGACGCAGAAGCCGGGATGGAGCTCGAGGGCGATCTTGTCAACGCCGTGTTCGAGAGCGAAAGCCGCGGTCTTTTTCCAATAGGGGATGAGGACCTCGTTCCACTGCCAGTCGAGTACCTTCTGGAAGTCGGTCGGCCAGGCGCAGGTGACCCAGTTCGGGTACTTCGAATCCTCGCAGTCGCCCGGGCAGCCGGAGAAGGTGTTGATCTGGTGTATGCCGAGCTTTTCGGCGAGCAGGATCGTGTCGCGTATGCCCTTGTCGAACTCCGCGGCTGTCGCCTTGTCCGGATGGACGGGGTTGCCGTGGCAGGAAAGAGCGCTTATCTCGAGATTGTGGCGCTTGACCGTCGCCTTGAACTCCTCAAGGGCGGTGGCGTCGTTGAGCAGTACGGCGGGATCGGCGTGCTGGTTGCCGGGATAGCCGGCGCAGCCTATCTCCACCATATCAAGACCCAGCGACTCGAAATACGCGAGCGCGCTGTCGAGCGGCTGATCGCCTATGAGATTTGTAAGAACGCCTAATTTCATGGGATTTCTCCTTATCTGTACGAATTGTTATTGACGGTTTGTCAGGACGCCTTAGCGAAAAGACTGTCCTTCTGCATCGCCCGGGCGAGCCGGTTGTTCGAGGTCACGGACTTCTCGATTATCAGTTTCGCGAGAATATATCCGATTATGCCGGCTATTATGCCGACTATGCAGCCGCCGATGACGTCCGTCGGATAATGCACCATCAGGTAGATGCGCGACGCGCCGACGAGCACGGCGACGACCGGGAATATCCATTTGAGCGATTTGTGCCGGAAGACGAGCATCATGCCTATCGCCATCTCGAACGCGGCGCAGGTGTGCCCGGAGGGGAAGCTCTTGTCGCTCTCGACCGGCGAGCCCGCCTCGGCGTACCAGGTCATGAACAGATTATTGTCCGCCAGCGACACGTACGGCCGCGGCCGCGCTATCACGACCTTGAACACGCAGTTCGTCAGCAGCGTGCCGACGATTATCGCCAGGAAAAGCGTCAGACCGTAGCGGCGCGTCTTTTTCCAGACGCAGAGCACGAGGCCGAGAAGCAGCATCGGGATGACGAAGTGCGAGTCGCCGAGCTCGGTGAAGATCTGTACGAATTTCGTGAGCGCCTCCTGATGCAGTCCGGCGAAGAACTCGAATATTTTCATGTCGAAGCCGCTGAAGGCGGTGTTGAGCCAGTCCGCCGCGGCGTTGAGGGGAAGGATTACGGGGATCATATTTTCTCCTTTGTTTGATGAATGGGTTTGCGAGTCAGCTCAATGAGCAATGAGCAATGAGCAATGTGCAATTTCGGACGGGCTTCGCCCGTACCCTTATAATATAAAGCAACGCGAAGCGTTCCTTAATACGCCGCAGGCGTATATCATAGTTTTGTTATAGCTCGCCTACGGCGAGGT
The DNA here is from genome assembly GCA_017443405.1 of Clostridia bacterium. Lineage (GTDB taxonomy): Bacteria > Bacillota > Clostridia > Oscillospirales > Acutalibacteraceae > RGIG2893. The sequence continues at coordinate 17,494 of JAFRXS010000188.1, forward strand.
ATACAAAAGTATATCATACGCGTCAGCGTATATCATCCGTTCCGTAAGGAACGGATATCATTGCGACGGCTTTGCCGTCGCTTATAGCTTTTTCAGGAACGCCATACTCCTCGTGATATCCGACAGGCCGTCCGGCACGGGGTCGTCGTTCTCGACTACGCCCCACTCTATGCCGAGTTTTTCGCAGCAGGCGATGATCGAGGGGACGTCGTTCTGCCCCTCGCCGAGGGCTGCGGGCGTGCCGTCGTTGCCGTCCTTGAGGTGGACGGTCACGAGTCTGTCGCGGTGCTCCGCGAGGAAGGCGTTGGTGTCGACGCCGGCGTGGAAGCTCCAGTAGGTGTCTATCTGCGCGTAGCAGGCTCCCATGATCCTTTCGATGATCGTGCCGGGAACGGCTGCGCCCTTGGGCGGTACGAACTCGCCCGTATGGGTGTGGAAGTATATCTTCAGTCCGCGCTTTTCCGCTTCCTTTTCGGCTTCTCCCATTACTGCTACGACGTGCGACAGAGCCTCTTCCGTAGAGGTGTCCGCTCCGCCTATGCCTATCTGCGGCATGCCGAGTATCTCAGCGGCGTCGAGAGTGGCTCCGAGCTTGTCCGCCTCGAGGTCGCCGAGTCCGACGTGCGCGCCGACGCAGACGAGGCCGAGCTCGTCGAGCCTGGCTTTGAGCGTCTTCGCGTCAAGACCGGCGAAGCCGGCGAACTCGACGCCGTCGTAGCCTATCTCTTTGACCTTGCCGAGTATGTCGAGCATATCGTCGCCGCCGGAGATCTGGCCGCGCAGCGAATACATCTGAACAGCGTATTTCATAAATATCTCCCGTCCTTAAAAGACCATTTCCGAAATATATTTTTTCGTGAGCTGTATGCCCCAGTCGCCGAGCTCGCCCGACTGCCAGGTATGGCTGTGCGGCTCGATCGAGAGCATGCCGTCGTAATGCCTCGCGTACAGAAGGCCCATGACGGCTCTCCAGTTGACCGCGTCAAGCCCCGCGGGCGGATCGTCCACGTGGTCGCCGTTTATGTTGATGGTGCCCTTGACGTGGAAATGATATATCTTCTCGCCCCAGTCGGCTATTTCCTGCAGGTAGTTGCCCTGATGCACGTTTATGCAGTGCGACGGGTCGTATTTGATGCCCAGGCGTGGCTCCGCGCCCATCACGAGGCCCCATTCCTTGGGCTTGCGGACGAAGTTGCCCCAGTCGCAGTTGTAGACGGCGATCTTCACGCCCGCCTTGTCGCCCTCGTCGCAGAGCTTCGAGAAGTAGTTGACCGCGAGTTCGATGTTCTTATCATAACAGAACTTTTCGTTGTACTCAACTCCGCTGATATACACCGGGCAGCCGAGCTGCGCCGCGGTGTCGAGCATGACCTTCTGCCCCTCGAATTCCTCAGCGTTCAGGTTGCCCTCGTCGTCGTATTTGCGCGTTCCCCAGCGGCCGAGCGCGCCGAGCGAGCTCCCGCGGGAGGCGAAAGCCTCCTTGAGCGCGGGGACGCGGTCGCGCAGAGCCTTCGGGTCGTTCCCGACGTTGTAGTCGAATTCGACCAGGTCAAAGCCCCTGTCCGCCGCCCAGTTGATGCCTTCGGGTGAATAATCGGCGATAATTCCGAGTTTCATGTCCGTTCCCCCTTAATCCTCGTCGAAGTAGACCGGCTTGCCGGTCTTAGCGGAAGTGTAGATGCCTTCGAGTATACGTGTTACGACCATCGCCTGCTCGGGCAGGACCTCCTGAGGTGTGTCGTCGATTATGGCCTTGAGCCATTTGAGTATGTCGAGGTCGGAAGCGCTCATGTCGGACTTGCCCTCGAAGAATGCGGCGCCGCTGCGGTGCAGATTGACCTTTTCGATGACCTGCGCGTCGTTGTGGACGTAGTTGAGCCGCAGTCCGTCGCTCGTGTCGACGCCCTTTTCGGTGCCGCAGAGGATGTAGGTCGCCTCGCGCGGGTCCGCCCAGTTGAGCGCCCAAGTCGCGTCGAGCGTTATGACCGCGCCGTTCTCCATCACGAGATAGCCGAACGCCGCGTCCTCGACGGTGTATTTCGCGGGGTCCCAGGGCCCCCAGCCGTTGCCCTGCTCGCCCGCGGGCGTGTCCGCGAGACGGCGGAACGTGTTGCCGACGACCATTTTGGGCTTGTAGTTGTTCATTATCCACAGCGTGAGGTCGAGAGCGTGGGTGCCGATGTCGATGAGCGGACCGCCGCCCTGTTCTTCTTCATTGAGGAAAACGCCCCAGGTGGGCACCGCCCTGCGGCGGATGGCAAGAGCCTTCGCATAGTAGATGTCGCCCAGTTCGCCTTTTTCGGCGAGCTGCTTGACGTAGAGGTTTTCGGGGTTCTGCCTGTTCTGATAGCCTATGGCGAGCTTTTTGCCGGTGCGGACGGAGGCTTCGTACATCGCCTTCGCTTCGGCGTAGGTCTTCGCCATCGGCTTCTCGCACATGACGTGCTTGCCGGCTTCGAGAGCGTCGATCGTGATGAACGAATGCTCGCGGTTGGGAGTGCAGACGTGTACGACGTCGATCGTCGGGTCCGCTATGAGCTCATGATAATCCTCGCAGACGAGAGCGTCGGGCGTGCCGTATTTCTTCGCGGCGTCTTCCGCCCTCTCGCGGATGATGTCGCAGAACGCGACTATCTCGCATAGTTCCGGAAATTCGGCGAGCGACGGAAGGTGTTTTCCGTTGGCGATGCCGCCGCAGCCGACTATGCCGATCCTGAGTTTCTTTCCCATTTTTTTCCTCCGTAAAACGTAAATTAAATGTTTATGGATATATTCATTATATACAATAATCGCTTTTTTTCAAGACTCAAATTGAGAAATTTACTATAAAAACATAATAAATATTTATTGCAATCCGGGCTCTGTTGCCGTATAATGGCATTATTGAGATCATACGTATCCGGAGGATGAGATATGATTGCCGAAAGGCCCCCGATGGGGTGGAATTCATGGGACTGCTACGGAGCTTCCGTCAATGAGGAACAGCTTCTCGGTAACGCCCGTTTCATGGCGGATCACCTCAAAAAATACGGCTATGAATACGTTGTCAACGACATACAGTGGTACGAGCCGACGGCGGAAAGCACGGCTTATCACAGATACGCCGACCTTTGCATGGACGAGTATTCGCGCCTCATCCCCGCCGTTGAAAGATTTCCGTCCTCCGCGGGCGGCAAGGGCTTTGGGCCGATAGCCGACGAGATACACTCGATGGGCCTGAAATACGGCATACATATAATGAGGGGCGTGCCGCGCCAGGCGGTCCACCGCGGGACGGGGACCGTCACGGAGGGTGTGAGCGCGAGGGACATAGCCTCGTCCTCCTTCTGCGCGTGGAACACCGACATGTACGGCGTGGACGCGGACGCCCCCGGCGCGGCGGCGTATTACGACTCGCTGTTCGGGCTCTACGCCTCCTGGGGAGTCGACTTCGTCAAGGTCGACGATATCGCCTGCGTCAAGTCTACTCCCGACGACCCCTACAGCGCGAGGCGCGAGATAGAGCTTATAAGCGCCGCCGTGAAAAAATGCGGCAGGGAGATGGTCGTGAGTCTGTCGCCCGGTCCCGCGAGGGTCGCGGACGCCGCCCACCTCAAAAAGCACGCGAATATGTGGCGGATGTCCGACGATATGTGGGACGAGCCGGTACATCTGCGGAATATGTTCGACTACTGCTCCGTCTGGCAGGGCATAGGGGAGAAGGGCGCGTGGCCGGACTGCGATATGCTCCCGCTGGGCAGGATAGCTCTCTACGAGAACGGCGGCAGGGATTCGCGCCTTACCCGCGCGCAGCAGGACGCGATGATGCGCCTGTGGTGCGTGTTCCGTTCGCCGCTCATCATCGGCGGAGACCTGCCGTCGACCGACGATGAAACGCTCGCCCTGCTGACCGATTCCGCCTGCCTCGACATGCAGAAAAACGGTTCGGACGTAAAAGAGGTTTTTTCCTCGGACGAACGCCGAGTCTGGGAGACGACCGTCGGCGGCGTGAAAAAGACCGTCGAATTCGATCTTAACGCAATTTTCCGTTCTTAAATACAGAAAACCGTCCGGAAAGGAAACGATATGAAGCTCATCCTTGCTTCGGGTTCTCCGCGCAGGCGCGAGATACTCGCGAATTACGGCTATGAGTTCACCGTAGAGGTCTCCGATAAGGAGGAAAAGACCGATCCCGGTCTTTCGCCCGCGCAGACCGTGCTCGCTCTCGCGCGCGGGAAGGCGGACGACGTGTTCTCGCGCGTCGGAAACGGCGATTCGGTCGTTCTCGCGGCGGATACCGTCGTTTCTCTCGGCGGCTCCATCCTCGGCAAACCC
>JAFRXS010000189.1 GCA_017443405.1 Clostridia bacterium
GACGCGCGCCGGTGATCGCGAGGCGCTTTTTGAGGGACTGCGCCTGCATTTCGAATATTTCGAGGCAGAGCGCGTCGGCTTCCTTCTCGTCGTCCGGGATGAACGGGGCAGGATCGACCTTGCGGAGACTTCCGTCGGACCTCGCGCGGTCGTGAACGGGCCTGCGCTCGAAGCCGCTGCCGCAGCGGAAATACGAGGACGCGAGCCTCTCGTGACGGACAAGCCCGACGTCAGCGTCCGCGGCTATCATCTTGCCGGAAGAAACGGCGCTGCGGTTCTCCGCGAGTATCGCGCCGTTCTCGGCGATAAAGGACTTGCCGGGGAAGATGAAGTCTGTCGTGGACTCGCCGCAGCCAGCGCAGCAGGACGCGTATACGCAGCGCAGAGCGGCGGAGTTCACCTTTAAACTCTCGCGCCTGAGAGCGGACCTGCCCGCCGTTTCGCCGACGGCGAGGGGGTTGAGTATGACCTGCGCTCCGGCGAGAGCCGCCTCGCGGGAAAACGGGGCGGGGGAGTCGAGGTCGTCGCCGATGACGACCGCCGCGTCCGCTTCGCCCATGCCGAAGAGGATATCCGCGCGAAGCGGTATCTCGTAACGCTCGGAAATGCCGAAATACGACGAGGGGACGGATAGATCGGCGCTCCCCGACGAGAAATATCTGTTTTCGCCGTAAGGTGAGGATGCGGGCATGCCGGTCCTCGGGACGAGGCCTTCTATCCTGCCGCGGCGTATGACCGCCGCGCAGTCGTAAAGCGAGCCGCCCTGTTCAACGGGCAGACCGACGACGGCGGCGCTCTCGAACGCCGACGAGCGGGACGCGAGACTGCCGAGAGCCTTCGCCGCGGAGTTTATCAGCGAGGACTGGAAGAACAGATCGCCGCAGGTGAAGCCCGTCACGCATAGCTCAGGGAACACGACGGCGTCCGCGCCCATATCGTCCGCCTGCCGCCACATGTCGAGTATCGCGCGGCTGTTCGCGTCGGTGTCGCCGACCGTGACGTCGGGAACTGCGCAGGCTATACGGAAAAAGTCAAACATCAGCCTTCACCTTTCGCATTATGGCTTTGAAATTGTCGGCTATGAGATAGGCGGTGCGCGGCCCGAGGCCGTTCGTCTCCTCGTAATGGCGTCTGTCGAGCCTGTCGCGCGTCGATTCTATGTACGGCAGGTCGGGATCGAGGTAAAAATCGTTCGGCGTGACGATATAGCCTATCTCGTCGTTTGCCAGACCGAAGATCATCAGGTCCTTGTCGCCCGCTATCTCGCAAAGCGGCTCGGGGTTGAGCGTCGGCGGCAAGCCTTCCGCCGTTTCCTCGGCGGGAAGATAGGTGCCGTAGACGAGGTCGGGCATTATCTCGCCCGGAAGCAGGAGCAGACGCACCTGACCTATCTCTATATAGGTGATCTCGGTCTTTACGCCCATGCCGAGGTCGCCGCCGCCTATGTCGTAGGGGTGCGCCTTCATCAGCTTTATCTTTATCGCCGCCATCAGGACGGGATTGTCGCAGGGCGCGTAGAATTCGCGGCGGCAGACGCCGATGCGCGGGACGAGCTTGGTTTCGTGATCCTCGTCCTCGGGTATCGCGCAGATGAGCCTGCCCAGGCCTCTGCCCGTCTTTATGCAGGAAACGACGTTGTCGTCGTCCTGCGGCCACATGCGTACTCCGCAGATATCGGCGACGAAATAGATCGTCTCCGCGCCCTTTTCGCGCATGACTTCCTCGGCTATATACGCGGGGAAGTCGCCGCTGACGAGGGAATTTTTGCCCTCGAGCGACTCGGAATGAGAGGCGAAATTGCAGATATATACCTGCCTCGAGCCGTCCTCCGGCTCGAAACGGAAGCGCGCTATGCGCTCGTTCGTGTGATGCGGGGTGCGGTCGCGGCGTATCCACTCGCGCGGGACGTGGGCGTATCCCAGATACAGCCTGCCCGCGCGCCTGTCCTCATAAGCCTTTTTGACGGCGTCGAGGACCCCACGCGCAACGATCTCCATGAACTCCGGGTCGCGGCCCGTCTTGGGGACGGGGCCCCACATCCCCATGGTGTCGATGCCCGCGTGGTCGTGCGTCGCGAGGATATTCAGGCTGCGGCAGTTTTTGCCTCCGACGAAATCCCAGACGCGTTTTTTTATCTGGCCGACGTCCCACGCCATGAGACCGACGCAGTCGACGGCGACCATGACTACGGCGCCAAGACCGGAATTATCGTCTATCCAGACCGCTTTTGCCTGCAGCGGGTCGAGCACGCCGACGGCGGGGTTATGGTCGCGGTAGCCCGCGATATAGTACTTCTTTTCGCCGGGAATGCGCTCTTTGGGCATGATCTCGGCTTTGCCGAAACCGACCGTGAAAAGGTCGGACGAGGGCTCGGGACTCCTGATGAAATCCTCCTCGGGTATCCTCGCGGGCGGTTGGGCGGCAAAGCGCTTGCCTGCGTTTTTCGCCATACGCCCGGTGACCGCGGAGATCAGGCGACCTGCGGCCTTTTTGTGAAAGATCGTGTCGAGGACGTTCTTCGGATTCATTTTTTTCACCTTAATAAACGTCGTATTTCTGCCTGAGCTGTTCCTCAGCCTCGTCGGCGGTGACGTTCTCCGTCATCGAGATGAATCTCGCGAGATTGCCGTATTCGTAGCACCTGTGGCACCAGAATCTGCCGGTGGAGATGTCAACGTGGAACTCGCCCGCGCCGTCGTGGCAGAACGGGCAGTCGGCTGTGAGAGTGCCGCCCTCTATCACGACGTTTTTGAGTCTCGCGGAATATTCGCTCTGATAGTCTATCTGACCAGCCTGCATGATATTTCCTCCTTTTTGAAAAAGGTCTATTTATCGGTAAAAAAAAATTATTTTATCAGTATCTTTCTCGCTCCCGCGGCGGCGCTTTCGACCATCGGGCGCCAGTCGAACTTCTGTTCGGCTTTTTCGAGGGCGGCGGGGTCGGGCCTCGTCTTGGGATGCTTGGGCGTAAAGACCGTGCAGCAGTCCTCGTAGGGCTCTATCGAGATGTCGAACGTGCCTATCTTGCGCGCGGTCGCGATTATCTCGGTCTTGTCAAGACCTATACAGGGACGCAGAACGGGAAGCGTCGCGCACATGTCGGTGCAGCGTATCGCCGGCATCGTCTGGCTCGCGACCTGCCCGAGGCTCTCGCCGGTGATGAGCGCGCCGGTCTTTTGCTTTTCGGCGATGATAGACGCTATCCGCATCATCATCCTGCGCATGACGAGGGTGAAATACTCCTCGGGGATATTGTCCCTTATCGCCTCCTGCAGCTCGGTGAAGTTCACTATGAACAGCGGTATCACTCCGCAGCTTTTCGCTACGACCGAGAGTAGAGAAACGACCTTGTCCTCCGCGCGCTGCGAGGTGTAGGGCGGGGAGGCGAAATGCACCGCCTCGAGCGAAAGACCGCGCTTCGCCATCATATATGAGGCGACGGGGCTGTCTATGCCGCCCGAAATGAGCACGGTCGCCGTGCCCGCGGTGCCCGTCGGCAGACCGCCGGCGCCCCTCGTCTGACCCGCGTGGATGAACGCGCGCGTGTCCCTTATTTCGATATTGACCGTCAGCTCGGGGGCGTGCACGTCGACCTTGAGGCGCGGATGCCTCGAAAGTATCCTGCCGCCGAGCTCGACGCAGATCTCGCGTGAATTCAGCGGAAAGGTCTTGTCCGCTCTTTTCGCTTCGACCTTGAAGGTCTTTGCCTCGCTTAGCTTTTCGCCGAGGAATTCCTCCGTCACGGCGTCTATTTTGTCGAGGTCCTTTTCGCAGACGGCGGCGACCGAATAGGCGGCTATGCCGAAGACCTTTCCGACGCGGTCCGCGACCGTGTCGAAATCGCAGTCCGCCGGCGGCTCCACCGTTATCGTCGACTGCGCCTTGACGGCTTTCAGCTCGATATCGGGCAGAGAACGCCTGATGTTCTTTATCAGTATGTCCTCGAACGTGCTCCTGTTGAGCCCTTTAAGGGCGAGCTCGCCGTTTTTTATCAGAATAACGCGCTCCATGGCACCCTCTGTTATCTCTTTGATCTTTTCGAGACCGCTTTGAGCGCGTCGGCGCAGCGCTCCATGTCTTCCGCGGTCGTGTATCTCGAAAGGCTGACGCGCACCGCCGAATCCGTCCTCGCCGCGGAAAACCCCATGGCGGACAGGACGTCGCTGCGCTTGCCCTTGTGGCAGGCGGAGCCCGCCGAAACGTATATGCCCAGAGCCGACAGACTGTTGACCGTGACCTCGCTCGGCACGCCGTTGACGGACAGGTTGATTATGTACGGCAGAGCGTCGCCGGGGGAGTTGAACGAAAACCTGTCGCTGTCCGACAGAGCCGAAACGAAGGCGCCGCGCAGGGCGGCGATCCTGTCGAGCTCCGCTTTTATATCGCCGAATTCCCCGCAGGCGGCGGCGAAACCGAAGATCGCGGGCGTCGCCTGAGTGCCGGAGAAGAGCCCCTTTTCCTGACCGCCGCCGAATATGTACGGCAGTATCCTGACGCCCTTTCTGACGTAAAGCGCGCCGGCGCCCTTGGGACCGTGGACCTTGTGGCTGCTGACCGACACGAGGTCGGCATGCATGAAGGACGACGGCGGCAGCTTGCCGAACGCCTGCACCGCGTCGCAGTGCAGCAGGGCGGGCGAGCCCGCGGCCTTTATCGCGGAGCGGACGGCGCCGACGTCGTTTACGACGCCCGTTTCGTTGTTGACCGCCATCACGCTGACGAGAACGGTGTCGGCGGTCAGAGCGGCGGCGAGGTCCTCGCCCGTGAAATGACCGCCTTCGCGGCAGGGGAGCCTTACGACGTCGAAGCCCTCCTCCTCAAGCCGCTTCATGCAGTTCGCGACGGCGGGATGCTCGAGAGCGGTCGTGACCACGCGTTTCCCGCGGCGTTTCATGCTCTGCGCGGCGCCGAAGATCGCGGCGTTGTCGGAATAGGTCCCCCCGGGCGAGAAGTAAAGCTCGTCGGGCGCGCAGCCCATGGCGCCGGCGACCTGCCGCCTCGCGAGGTCGAGCAGTTTTTCGGCGCGGTAGCCCTTGTCGTGCAGCGACGACGGATTGCCGTATTCCTCCGAAAGGGCGTTCATCACGGCTTCGGCAGCGGCGGGGCAGACCCGCGTCGTCGCGCTGTTGTCAAGATATATTTCCGAATGAGAGATTTCGATCGCCATATCCGCCGTACGCCTCAAAAAATTGTAAATTATATTATCATGTTTGGTTATCTCAGTCAACAAAAAATCGGTCCGGAAAAAGGAAAAAGTTTTATGGCAGTAACATGTTACAGTATTAAAGCGCCTCGCGCCTGTTTTTACTGGCTTCTGACGGCGGCGTTCGGTATCTTTTGCCTGAGTATCTCAGCGAACGCTTCCGTCTCCTCCGCCGTGAAGCCGTCAAGCCCCGCGGGGGAAATTATCTCGCCGCTGTTCTCGTAATTCTGAAGAAAATATCGTTCGTTCCCGGCGAGCCGGTCGGCGATCGAGCGCATGTCGGAGGCTGTGTGTATGCCCCTGACGAGAGTCGTGCGGAACTCGAACGGCAGATCGCCTCTCATCAGCATATCCGCGGTGCGGAAGACCTTTTCGGCGACGCCTTCGGCTCCGCAGGCGAGAGCGTAATTCTCGGGCGAGCTTTTAATATCCATCGCGATATAATCCACGAGCCCCTGCTCTATGAGCTTCTCCGTCCTGGCGGGAAAAGTCCCGTTCGTGTCGAGCTTGACGCTCACGCCCGTTTTTTTGATATCGCGGATGAGATCCTCGACGTCGGGCGACATCAGAGGCTCGCCGCCGGACACGCAGACCCCGTCGAGCACGCCGGCGCGCTTCGCGATATAGGCGAGCACCTCGCCGGCGTCTATGGCGGGCGGGTACGAGCCTGGGATGACGAGAGACGCGTTCTGGCAGAACGGGCACCGCAGGTCGCAGCCCGTCAGGAATACGGTGCAGGCGACCTTGCCCGGATAATCCAGCAGGGTCAGTTTCTGAAATCCGCCTATGCGCATACCTTTCCACCTCATAGATATTATATCATTATTTCAGCGAAACTGTAAAACAATCTTGACCTTGACATGGAAATCATTTTTAGTTAAAATATCCAATAGATTTTATTATAAAAAGGAGGAAAGCGCCCTATGCCCGGAACGTACAGACCCTTCAACAAAAAACGCAGATTCGGCTACTGCACGGGACTGATGTCGGAATCCTTCATCTATAATATGTATTATACATATTTCCTCGCTTTTCTGACGGATATAGCAGACCTGAGCGGCAGCATAGCCGGCGTGATAATCTTCATTTCAATCCTCTGGGACGCGGTCACGGACCCCGTCATCGGCTATTATACCGACCGACCGGGAGTAGACAAGCGCAAGGTCATGATACGCGCGGCGGTTCCCATGGGGCTGGCGTTCATCGCCTGCTGGCTCAATATCGGGCGCATCGTGCCCTTCGTCGGCGAGCGTCCGTGGATGCAGGTCGCGTATTACGTCATAGTCGCTCTCTCGCTGTGGCTGTTCTACACTTACTACACGATACCTTACTATTCCGTCGTGCCGGAGCTTACGGAGGACTACGACGAGAGGACGTCAATCCGTTCGCTGAGCTCTCTGCTCAACGTCTTCGCCGTCGCCATCGGCAACGCGCTTCCCGCGCTGGCGGGCATGGCCGTCTTTACGACCGTGAAGGAATACAACGCCTCGACCGACGCCGCGCTCAGAGCCGAGGCGGACGCTTCGCTGTTCGCCACCCAAGAGCACGGTTATCTCATCATCGCCGCGGTCATCGCCGTTCTCGCAGTGATCTTCGCTGTGATCTGCCGCGTCTCGCTGTCGGGAGTCAGGCTCGCAAAGGCCGAGATGAAGGATGACGGCGCAAAGTCCGCCCGCGGCAGGGCCTCCGGCGTGTTCGGGGCTTATCTTCAGATAATCCGCTTCAGGCCCGTGATATTCTTCACTGTGTTCGTGTTCTTCTTCCTCGCCTGCTCCTCGATGGTGCAGTCGAATATGGTCTACGCCGTGACTCGCTGCATCGGTGTCGACGAGACTACGGGCATGACGACCTTCGTCATAGTCCTCGTCGCCGTCATGGCGGCGGTCGTGCCGCTGGCGGACCTTACCGCCCGTAAGACTGACAGGCGCACCGCTTCGCTGATATTCATGAGCATAGCCCTCGCGGGGCTCATCGCGGTCAAGCTCATCGGGCTCGAACACAGCTATATGGTCTACGTCCAGCCCGTGGTGTTCGGCATAGCGACGGGCACCTTCTGGACGCTGTTCTACTCGATGGCTTACGACATAGTCGAGCTGGACGAATACGTTTACGGCAGCCGCCGCGAGGGAATAATCACGGCGTTCCCGCAGCTCGTTCAGAAGGCGGGCTCCGGCACGGGCATACTCCTCGCCGGTCAGCTCCTCACCGCCTATGGCTACGACTCCGGCAAGTATGAGCAGACGCTGTCGGCGGCCACGGTCAACGGCATAGAAAACATCTCGACGGTATTCCCCGCGATACTGCTGGCGGTGTCGATAGTCGGGCTCATACTTTACCCGATGACGCGCGCGCGTTTCGAGCTTCTCAAAACCGAGCTCGAAAAGAAGAGAAGGGGAGAGCCGTCGGACGGCGCGGGGCTCGAAAAGCTCGTGACAAAAAAACAGCTCGAAGCTGCAAAGAACGGTGACAGGTGAATATGGACAGTACGTTTTTTCCTAAAATAATAGCGCACCGCGGCGCGAACAGGCTCGCTCCGCAGAACACGATGCCGGCTTTCGAAACGGCGGTGAATATGGGCGTGGACGGCTTCGAGACCGACGTCCACCTCACCTCCGACGGCGAGATCGTGCTCTGCCACAACTACACGATAGACGAAACGAGCGACGGCAGCGGCAGGATAGAGGATATGACCCTCGCCGAGCTGAAGGAGCACGACTTCGGCTCCTATTTCTCGCCGGATTTCGCGGGCACGCGCATCCCGACGCTCGCGGAGTTCCTTGAATTCTGCGCCGACCGCCGGGATAAGATAAATATCATCAATATCGAGATCAAGCCCCCGCTTGACAAGGAGACGGGCATAGCCGCCGCGACTGTCGAGGCCGTCAAGAGGTTCGGTCTGTTCGACGAGCTGCTTATCTCGAGCTTCGACCATCAGGTGCTGCTCGACTGCAAGGCGTGCGACCCGGCTTGCCGCACGGGCTATCTCTACCCGACGACGCAGCCGATAAGGGGGCAGAGCCCCGTGCCCACGCTGGCGGCGGTCAAGCGCACCGGCTGCGACGCCGTCCACCCGATAAGCATGCTCGTGAACAGGGCGTATATCGAAAGGATGCATAAAAACGGCCTTGCCGTGAACGTCTGGACGGTCAACGACGGCAAAGCCATAATGGATCTTACGGAATGGGGCGCGGACGGCATCATCTCCGACATGCCCGACAAGGTCAATCTTTATAAGCAGTAAACGTCAGGAGATGAACATCGCGTCGCCGAACGAGAAAAATCTGTACCTCTCCTTTACCGCCTCTTTATAGGCGTTCAGGGTGTTCTCCCTGCCGCAGAACGCGGAAACGAGCATTATCAGAGTGCTTTCGGGCAGGTGGAAATTCGTTTCGAGGGCGTCGACGCATCTGAACTCATACCCCGGATAGATGAATATGCCGGTCCATTCGCCGCAGGGCCTGACGAAGCCGTTTTCGTCCGCCGCGGATTCGAGCGTGCGGCAGCTCGTCGTGCCGACGGAAACGATCCTTCCGCCGGCTTTTTTAGTGGAGTTTATCACTTCGGCGGCTTCGGGGCTTATGCGGTAATACTCGCGGTGCATCACGTGGTCCTCGATCCTCTCGGTCTTGACCGGACGGAACGTGCCTATGCCGACGTTGAGCGTCACGAACGTCTCCTTTACGCCCTTCGCCCTTATCTTTTCGAGCAGCTCGGGCGTGAAGTGCAGACCCGCCGTCGGCGCGGCGGCGGAGCCCGGGTCGCGGGCGTAGACGGTGTTGTAGCGCGAGGGGTCGTCCGGGGTTTTGGTTATGTAGTGCGGCAGAGGCATCTCGCCGATGCGGTCAAGGACCTCCAGAAGGCGCCCGTCGTGCCTGAAGCGCACGACCCTGTTGCCGTTTTCGAGCACCTGCTCGACCGTGCCGGTCATCTCGCCCGAAAAGTCGAACTCGTCCCCCTCGTGCGCGCGCCTGCCGGGACCGGTTATGCATTCCCACAGGTCCTCCTCGCGGCAGTTGAGCAGCAAAAACTCGACCTTCGCGCCGGTGGGTATCTTCACGCCGTAGATCCTCGCGGGGATGACCTTGGTGTCGTTCATCACGAGGCAGTCGCCCTCGCGCAGGCGGTCGGCTATGTCGTAAAAGCGCTTATGCTCTATAGCGCCCGTGCGCCTGTCGAGCAGCAGCAGCCGCGAGCAGTCGCGACGCTCGGCGGGGCTCTGCGCGATCAGTTCCTCGGGAAGATCGTAGTAAAAATCGGATTTGTTCATGATACGTTCCTTAAAAATCATTTGACATATCGGCACGATAATGTTATTATATGACGATATTTGAAATATTCGCAAAATACGGAAGTATCATACTACTTTGATCTTCAAAAATCAACTGCGGGGCGGTAATATTATGAAGAACTCTTACAAAGTCGGCATCATCGGCGCGACCGGCATGGTCGGTCAGCGTTTCGCGACCATCCTTTCGGAGCATCCCTGGTTCAACGTGACGGTCCTCGCCGCCAGCGGCAGGTCCGCCGGCAAGACCTACGCCGAAGCGGTCGGCGCGCGCTGGAAGCTCTCGGCTCCGATGCCCGAAAAGCTGAAGGATATCGTCATACTCGACGCTCAGAACGATATTGAAAAGATCGCCGCCGCAGTCGACTTCGTTTTCTGCGCGGTCGATATGCCCAAGGACGAGATAAGAGCGCTCGAGGAGAAGTACGCCCGCGCCGAGGTGCCCGTAGTTTCCAACAACAGCGCGCACCGCTTCACGCCCGACGTCCCGATGATAATCCCCGAGATAAATCCGGAGCATCTGGAGATAATCCCCGCTCAGCGCGCAAGGCTCGGGACGAAGCGCGGCTTCATCGCCGTCAAGTCCAACTGCTCGCTTCAGAGCTACGTCCCCGCGCTCTACGTCCTCGATAAGCAGTTCGGCGTCAAGGACGTTCTTGTCTGCACCTATCAGGCGATCTCCGGCGCCGGCAGGACGTTTGAGACGATGCCCGAGATAATCGACAATATCATCCCCTATATCGGCGGCGAAGAGGAAAAATCCGAAAAAGAGCCGCTCAAGATCTGGGGCAAGATCGAGGACGGAAAGATCGTCCCCGCCTGTGCGCCCTCCTTCACCGCGCAGTGCATAAGGGTGCCGGTGAGCGACGGCCACCTCGCGGCGGTCTTCGTGAGATTCGAGAAGAAGCCGACCAAACAGGAGATACTCGATATCTGGGCGAACTATTCCGCCAAGCCGCAGGAGCTGAAGCTCCCGCAGGCTCCCGAGCGATTCATCCATTATTTTGAAGAGGACAATATGCCGCAGACCAAGCTCGTCCGCGACATCGACAAGGGTATGGCGATCTCCTGCGGCAGGCTGCGCGAGGATACCCAGTACGACTGGAAGTTCATCTGCGTTTCGCACAACACGCTCCGCGGAGCGGCGGGCGGCGCCGTAGAGCTCGCCGAGCTTCTCGCCGCGGAAGGTTATCTTGACTGATCACGCGTTTCAACGATTTTTGACTGAAAGGACGGACGAAAATGAAAACTCCGATCTTCACCGGCTCGTGCATAGCCATCATCACACCGTTCAAGGACGGCGGCAGAAAGATAGACTACGATAAATTCGAGAAGATCATAAACTATCAGATAGAGCACAAGACCGACGCCATCTGCGTCTGCGGCACCACGGGCGAGGCTCCGACGCTCACCGACCCGGAGCATATCTCCGCCGTGCGCTTCTGCTGCGAGGTCGTCGGCGGGCGCATCCCCGTCATCGCCGGCACCGGCTCCAACGACACCGCCCACGCCGTCATGCTCTCGAACGAGGTCGAAAAGTGCGGCGCCGACGCGCTCCTTCTCGTAACGCCCTACTACAACAAGACCTCGCAGGAGGGGCTTATCAAGCACTATTATCACATCGCCGACAACGTAAATCTCCCGATGGTCCTTTATAACGTCCCCTCCCGTACCGGCGTCAACATCCAGCCCGAGACCTATCTTGAGCTGTCGAAGCATCCGCGCATCAACGCCGTCAAGGAAGCCAACGGCGATATCTCGTCCGTAGCCAAGACCCGCGCTCTGTGCGGCGACGAGCTCGTCATGTACTCAGGCAACGACGATCAGATCTTCCCGATCACCGCTTACGGCGGCAAGGGCGTCATCTCGGTGCTGTCGCACGTCGCCCCCGAGGTCGCGCACGACATAGCCGCCCTCGCCGTCGCGGGCGAATACGAAAAGTCCCGCGCGATGCAGCTCGAGTGGCTCGATCTGTGCAACGCCCTGTTCTGCGACGTCAACCCCATCCCCGTCAAGGCGGCGATGAACCTCATGGGCTGGGACGTCGGCGACTGCCGTCTGCCTCTGCCGAGACTCAGCGACGCGAAGACGGAATTCCTCGCCTCCGTCATGAGAAAGCACGGGCTGATAGCATGAATATAATAGTCAACGGCTGCTTCGGCAAGCTCGGCTCGGCGGTCCGCCGCGTGATAGCGGACGACGCCGGCAGCGTCCTCGTCGCTGGCGTCGACCTCGTCGACGCTCCGGCTGATTTCCCCGTTTACAACGCCATCTCCGGCGTGCGCGAAAAGGCGGACGCGGTGATAGACTGCTCCGGCGCTCCGGCTCTGACCGCCGTCCTCGAGTACGCGGTCAAAACCAATACCCCCGCCGTGCTTTGCGCCACGGGCTATTCCGACGCCCAGCAGAAGCAGATAGACGAGGCGGCGCGCCGCGTGCAGATAGTCTGCTCGTCAAATATGTCCGTCGGCATCAACCTGCTCTGCGAGCTCGCGAAGACCTGCGCCCGCGTACTCGGCGGAAGCTTTGACGTCGAGATAGTCGAGGCGCACCACAACCAGAAGCTCGACGCTCCCTCCGGCACCGCGGTGATGCTCGCGGACGCCGTGAAGCAGGGGCTCGACTACGAAGCCGAGCTCGTCTACGACCGCCACAGCCGCCGTGAAAAGCGCGGCGAGCACGAGATCGGCATGAGTTCGATCCGCGGCGGGACCATCGTCGGCGAGCACGAGATCATCTTCGCCGGCAGAGACGAGGTCGTAAAGCTCTCCCACTCGGCGTTCTCCAAGGAGGTCTTCGCCGCCGGCGCGCTCAACGCCGCGAAATTCGCGGTTTCGGTAAAGCCGGGCAGATACTCGATGAAGGACGTTATCGGGTAAAACCGGGGCGCCGGCGCGCTCTCACTCGCATCGAAAACGACGCCCCGCCCGGCGGGCCCGGCGCGTAAATATCAAACCTTTCCTTCGGGAAAGGTTTTTTTGCGTTTTTTTGCGTCAGGCGATTTGCGGCATCTGCGCCGATTGTTGTGTTTTTGTGTCATATGGGTTAATTTTTGTTCATTATTCTGTTACGGATTATAGCGCCTTGAAATAGGCTTGTATAACAGGTATACTGCTAATAAAGCACAATAGGATTTATCTATTATTATTCGTTTTCGAACGAAAGGAGCAGATATAATGAAATCAAACGGAAAAAAGGCGCTTGCTTACTTCCTGAGCGTCCTCATGGTCCTGACGGCTCTGCCGCTGCTCGCGCTTCCCAAGGCGGAAGCGGCGAGTTCTGGCTCCTACAAAGTCAAAGTCTGGTGCGTTGCCGACAACGGCTGGAAAAACGACAAAATGTGGGTTGAGCTGTACCTTAAAAACGATAACGGCACCGGCGCGTCCAGTTACAGGTATGAAGGTGACGGCGCCAGCTCCAGCGGCGATATCTACTATGAAGCTGATGATGATGACTGGAGCGACGGTCATACTATCTTCACGTGGGAACACGTTGTTCCCGGATTCCCGAGCAAAGTCGAATACATGGTCAAGCCCTGGTGGCTTACTGCGAGGGCGTCATGGAATATGTACATTGCTGTCTGGGATTACAGCACCGATTCATATGTTACCGTAGCGCAGCAGTATCAGACAGCTAATGACAATGATGAAGAGTATTTCGGCGATGGTAAGGAAAGCCCCGCTTGCTCTACCGATTCTGCTAACTATCCCTATCCCAGTACGGACAATTCCTTGATAACCGGCGGGTCGGCAAGCTATACCGCAAAAGCGAACGGACTCGGCGCCCAGACAGCCACGCTGACTGCGACTATCAAAGACCAGTACGGCGTTGTTTGGGGCGGTTCCCCTACATGGTCGATAACCGGAACAGCGAACACCGGCGCGTCGGTGACCACATCCGCGAGCGACACTACAACGCTTACTATCCCCGCCACGTCTGCCAATTCTGCAAAGACCACGGCGACTGTGACGGCGTCTCTAACCGCCAACGGCCACACCGCCGCGCCGACAAAGAGCATTACGATAACTCCCACGTATAAGATAAGCTTCAACGGCAACAGCGGAACGCTCAGCGGAACTCCGTCGGTCGGCTACGCTACGCAGACGAACACAAGCACGAGCAATAACGTCATAACATATACCGTTCCGGACAGCTATACGGCGACGAGGACCGGCTACACCATAATGGGCTGGAGCACCAATCCGAACGCAGCGGCTCCCTCGTCCTTCCAGAGCACGGTTTCCGGTCTCGGCTACAACGCCACGCTTTACCCGATCTGGAAGGCGAACACCAATACTTCGTATACCGTCAACTACTGGCACCAGAAGGTCGGCGGCGGAACGGCGCAGAATTCGACGAACTTCGACAAGGTCTATACGACCACACCCACCGACGGCACGACCGCCGCGGGCAAGACGGTCACGCCAATTGCTTACGACGGCTTCCTGACTCCCGCCGCGCAGACGAAGACGATAGCCGCGGATGGCTCCACGGTATTCGATTTCTACTACACCCGCAGGAGCTATACGCTCACGATCGACGCCAACGGCGGCAATTACGGTACCGCTTCCGTTACCAAGCAGTACGGCGATACCTGCGAGGTCGGCATACCGACCAGGTCGGGCTACACGTTCGACGGCTGGACGGTCAGCGCGGGCCTCGGCACGTGGTCCGCGAACGCCGACAAGAGCGGCACGTTCACCTTCGGCGCCTCCGGCGCGACGCTCAAGGCGCAGTGGCACGAGAACGCCAGCACGCTGACTCCGGTCCTCGGCGGCGGGACCTACACCGGCCCTTCCGGCTACAAGGCTCACGGCACAGTTATTTCGCTCATCCCGAACCCGACGAGAACGGGCTACACCTTCGGCGGCTGGGTCCTTTCCTCCGCGGTGGACGGCAGCTCGTCGACGCATAACGGCACGCTTTCCGGCAACGTTTCCGCCGGCTACACCTACACCTACGGCGAGGCGGACGGCGCGACCGATTACCTCATCGCGCAGTGGACCCCCAACAAGTACCCCGTAACGTGGAAGAACTCCGCGGAAGCGGGCGGCGCGGTCATCAAGACCGAGGATTGGGACTATGACAGCGTTCCCGTATATTCCGGCGCTCTTCCCGAGAGAACTCCCGACGGCACTTATCACTACGTCTTCTCCGGCTGGGCTCCGGCGGGCGCGACGGTCACAACGAGCGGTCTGACGCTTACCGCGGTATACAACCCCGTAGCTCATACTCCCTCCGACGAGATAATAGATTATTCCACCGTAGTGGCTTCGAACTGCGTTGACGCCGGTTCCTACGAAGTCTACAAGGCGTGCACGGTCTGCGGTACGGAGATACCCGGCAGCCGCAGGACGGTCGCGACCCCGGCCGACCCCGACGCGCATATCGCGGGCGAGCCGCAGATAACCGTCGTTAATCCGACGGCGACGAGCGTAGGTTACGTCCACGTCGAGGTCCGCTGCGTCGAGTGCGGCGAGGTCGTGTACAAGACTTACGCTCTCGGCACGGCTCCCGCCGGCGCGGACGAGGACTACGCCATTCCCGCTATCGACAACCTTGTCGACCTTACCGCCGAGGTCACCACTCCCGCCACCTGCGCCGCCCCCGGCGTCATCTCCGTTTACGTCCAGGCGGCTGTCGGCGCGCCTCAGACCTATACGTTCGAAATTCCCGTCCAGACCACCGTTCATCCGGCGGATAAGATCGTTACCGATATCACCACCGATCCCGCGACCTGCTCCGCCGAGGGCACGGTCAGGACGTACTGCAGCCTCTGCAATACCGTGCTGTTCACGGGCACGCTTCCCAAGATACCGCACGCGAACGTTACCCAGACCATTGAGATAACCAAGGAGCCGACCTGCTCCGCGACCGGTCTCGCTACGGTCGTCACCGTCTGCGACGACTGCGGTGAAACGGTCTGCACCGAGACGGGCGTCGAGCTCGCGAAGATAGCCGGCAACCACTCCAACGCCGACGGCACCTCCGCGCTCACGGTCCGAAAGAGCGACGCCTCCGTCGCCGCGACCTGCGCGATAGACGGCGAGGGAGTCGACGTCTACGAGGTCTACTGCCCGCTGTGCGATACGGTCGTCGTCGCGAACGCCTACACTCAGACTCTCCCGAGGCTCCAGCACGCCGACATCGTAGCGACCGAGCATCGCGTCGAGCCGACCTGCACCGTCGCCGGTTCCGTATATTACACCTACGCCTGCCGCGACTGCGGCGAGGTTTTCGCCACTACCGACACCGTCGTCCTCGCTCCTCTCGGACACGAAATGGGCGCTTGGGCGGACAGCGAAGACGGCAGCAACCACGTAAGGTCCTGCACGCGCGAGGGCTGTGATTATTCCGAGACCGCGGCGCATTCCTACGACGCGACGGTGATCCAGGACGCGACCTGCTCGCAGCCCGGCGTGACCCGCTACACCTGCGACGACTGCGGCTACACCTACGACGATACCGGCGTTATCGATCCGAACAACCACGCCGGCTACGGCGCCGTCGCGCTCGACGACGATCCCGCGAACGTCTACTGGACGCACAGGAACGCCCCGACCTGCGAGACGAACGGCTATTCCGGCGACTTTGTCTGCGCCGCCTGCCATCAGCTCATAGCCTCCGGCTTCTCTATCCCGGCTCTCGGCCACGACATGGGCGAGTGGACGGATAACCTCGACGGCACCCACACCGCCGCCTGCAAGCGCGACGGCTGCGTCTTCGTCAAGACCGAGGAACACACCTGGAACTTCGGTTACTCCGATCATTACGGCCATATCGTCTACACCTGCACGAAGTGCGGCTGCCAGAAGACCGAGGACTACGCGGGCGACGAGATAACCGTCGGCTACGTCATCAACGAGGGCGTCGACACCTGCACCGCGGTCACCTCCTGGCGTTCCGACCGTCCGTTCACAACGACGCTCCGCGCTCTCGACGGCTATCATCTCGACAGCGAAACGCCCGTCAGAGTCTTCATCGGCGAGCGGGAGCTCCCGGGCGAGTACTTCACCGCGATATTCAGCGACGACCTCCGCATGCTTCAGATCACGGTCGCCGACGGTTCTCTCGTCATGGGCGACGTGATAGTCGAGGCTTCCGCAGAGGCGCACGTCGACAACGGCCACGCCTCCGTTACCGAGGCCTCCTGCGCGTCCGAGGGCTTCACGCAGCGCGAGTGCGCGGTCTGCGGTTACGTCTGGCGCGACACTTACACGCCCGCCAAGGGCCATAACGACGCCGACGGCGACGGCAAGTGCGACGAATGCGGCGTCTATATGTCCACCGGCACGAACCACGACGAGGGCGAGTACGTCTGCTGGTGCGGCGAGGGCCACGCCAACAACATCATAGGCTGGTTCCAGTGCTTCTTCACGATGCTGCGCAGGTTCATCGCCGGCATCGCCGCGAGGTAACAGGCACAAAGGGCATTACCCGAATACGAATATCCGCCCGGTTCGCCGGGCGGATATTTCGTTTTCTATGGACTTGACGGTTATTCTGTGATATAAATTAATACAGAGATCTTTGGGAGGGTATCGCAGTGTCCGAACAGATAGTCAATATAATCAATTTTATACGCGCCTGCGAGCCGAGGGACGCGTCTCTCGACCTGCTCGAGCCCGTCGTGAAGCAGGCGGAGCTTATGAAAAAATACGGTCTTCGCGGCACGTTCCTGCTGCAGTACGACGCGCTGACCGACCCGAAATTCACGGACTTTCTGAAAACTCTCGACCCCGGCGCGTTCGAGCTCGGCGTGTGGTACGAGGTCGTGGAGCCGCTGTGCGACGCCGTCGGCGAGCCGTGGAAGGGCCGCTTTCCGTGGGACTGGCACGCGCATTGCGACCTTCCGCAGGGCTACGCCCCGGAGGTCCGTCTGCGCCTGACGGACGAGCTTTTTGAGCGTTTCAGGGCGGTTTTCGGGTACTTCCCGCGCGTCATGGGCGCGTGGGTCCTCGACACCGTCTGCATAAACTACGCCCACGAAAAGTACGGGCTCGACGCTCTGTGCTGCTGCAAGGAGCAGTACGGCACAGACGGCTATACACTTTGGGGCGGGTACTACGGTCAGTGCTATTATCCCTCAAAGAAGAACTTTTTCATCCCGGCGCAGACCGCGGAAAATCAGTTGAGCGTCCCTGTTTTCAGGATGCTCGGCTCCGACCCCGTGTATCAGTACGACCTCGGGATGAGCGTCGACGGCGGCGCGCCCGAGAGACAGGGCGTCATCACGCTCGAGCCCGCGAGCGGTACCGGCGGCAGGTCACGGGAATGGGTCGACTGGTACCTTGAGGAGAATTTCAACGGTGAGTGCCTGTCCTTCGGCTATACGCAGGCGGGGCAGGAGAATTCCTTCGGCTGGGAAGGCATGGCGGAGGGGCTCGACTATCAGTTCTCGCGCTTCCGCGAGCTTGCCGGGGCGGGCAGGCTCAAGGTCCTGACGCTCGGTGAAACCGGCAGGTTTTATAAAGATAATTACGCCGTTACGCCCGCGTCCGCGATCTGCGCCCACACGGCGTACGACGACGCGAAAAAGTCGTCGGTCTGGTACTGCTCGCGCTTTTACAGGGTGAATATCTTCTCAGATGAAAACGGCGTCCGCGTACGGGATGAGCATACCTTCGACGAAAACGACGCGGACAGGTATCTTGATAAGACCTGCGTGGGCGAAACGATAGCTTATACGGCGCGCCGCGTCATCGACGGCAATATACAGTCCGGCGGGGGAGTGCTCGCGGGCATATATCCATATAACAAACGCACCGGCGGGCGCTTTTACGCCGACGGCTTCGTTTTTAAACAAACGGGAGCCGAAACCTGCGAGGTCGCGTTCGGCGGACTCATTTTTACCCTCGCGCCGGAGGGCTATACGGTCACCCATCCCGACGGAGTGGAGATGAGGACTGTAAAAAAAGCGCCCTGACCGGCGCTTTTTTATGAGAACTGAAAAATGGATTTGAAGGCTTAAAACCGGGGCGCGCGTCACGGCATATTCCCGTTTACCGCGATATCCACTCCCTGACCGATGAGGTACGGGAGCTCGACTATGCCGAGGACCGCCTGGAAAAGGCGGACGACGGTCCACAGAAGCTCTTTGACCGCGAGGAGGACCCCGTTCTCCGGAACGGGCGCTTCGAGAGTGTCCGGCGCGGGGAGAGTTCCGGTGACCGTGTAGCTGAACTCGGTGAGCATCGGGGAGTGGTCGGTGTACCTTTCGCCGTTCTCGCCCAGGAGCTTCGCGTAGGTCTTTGAAACGGGCGCGAGCGTCAGGTCGCTGCCGTCGCGCCAGAGTATGCGGTCAAGGTCGTCGCCCGAGGCGTTCCTCGGGAAATCAGGGTCGGAGGGATCCGTTATCCCGCCGTTCAGGTACGCCCAGACATCGGTGAGCCCCGTCGGCTCGAGGAGGTTCGCGACTATATCGTCTTTGAGCTCTCTCTTGAATTTGTAATTGAAGTCGCCCTGGACGATGAGCGCTCTGCCGTCGTTCAGGTTTTCGTTAATATATGTCGCGAGCTGGCGGAAATTGTCGCGCCTCGCGAGGACGGACAGCGGCTCGTAGCCGGCGTCGCAGTGCACGGTGATCACGTGGATGAACACGCCCGGCTCGAGCTCCCACAGGCAGTAGACGAAGCCCTTGTTCGACAGCGCGTCGGCGGAGCCGGAGAGCGTTCCGTACTCAAGGCGCCACTTTACTCTGTCTATATTGTAGATGCTCTTCGTCGAGAAAACGTTGAGACCCTGCCCCTGCGCGAGCCCGCCGCTTGTGTAGGAGCGGAAGGGGTAGGCGGTCATCTGCTCCGCGAGATGACCGTGGGCGTTGAAATCCTCCTCGACGCTTATGAAGTCCGCGCCCGAGCCGTTGAGCAGTGCTCCGATCTTTTTCGCCCTGTCGTTCGTCAGCGTGAACACCGAGCCCTGAAAATCCCCGACGAGCGGTATGCCCGACACGTTGTAGGCGAGCATTTTGAGCGTGCCGGACGCCTCACGGGCGTCCGCGGCGACCGCCGCGGGCAGTATCAGCAGCGCGCAAAGCAGCAGTGAAACGGTCTTTTTCATTATTTTCATCATACGGGATCAGCTCCTATCTGAAAGCATAATATCACAAACGCCGCGGGATTTCCACATTTTTTGATAATTTCTCATAGGCGTCAAAAAGACGTTTTTTTGATTGATTAAAGAAGAAAATAAGAGTATAATATAAAAAACTTCATTTTTCACACACTTCGGGGGTAAAAATGGATACGGAAAAGGATAATACGAAAAACACGGAAAAAACCGAAACCGGGGAAAATAGTCAAGCCGTCGACGTGACGGAAGGCGCGCGGGTCCCGGGCGAAAAGACGGCCGTTTCGTTCTCCGCCAACGGCGGGACGAGGTCCGTCGGGGTCGAATTCCGCGAGGAGCTGTTCTCTCACGACTCCGCGCAGTACGACCATGAGCTCGCGCGGTTCTGCGCGGAATTCGCGATGCTCGGCTACGGGCTGATGAGAACCGGGGAGGACGTCCCGGGCGAAACGTATCAGCCGGAGAACGCGCTTGATATCTGCGGCTTTGAGGACGTTGTGAGCGTCAGGGATACCGCCGTGGACGAGGAGAACTATTTTATAGCGAGGCGGAAAATAAGCGCGGAGGAAGGGGAGTATACGCTCGTCTTCGCCGGCTATATCGGCTCCTACGTCGGGCAGTGGTACACCAATTTCGACTCCGGCAGGGGGCTTATGCACCTCGGCTTCGCGGACGCGGCTGATTTCGCCTACACGGGGCTTCGCAGATACCTTGAAAAGCTGAACGCCGACAGGCGCCGTGTGAAGCTGCTGCTCATCGGTCACAGCAGGGGAGGAGCCGTCGCGAGCCTTGTCGCCGCGAGGCTTATCCGCGACGAGATATTCGCCCTGCCCGAAAACATATTCGCCTACACCTTCGCCTCGCCCAATCCCACCAGGCACGCGGACAGGTCCGACCCCAAATACTCGCGCATCTTCAATATAATAAACAAAGAGGATTTCGTCACGAAATGCATGCCGCGCGAGTGGGGCTACGGGCGCTACGGCGTGACGCTCGCCTTCCCCGAAAAGGACCGCTCGTCGCGCTACAACACGCTGCTTTCCAAGGTCAGGGGGCATTTCGACGCCTTCTACGGCGCGAAGTATATGCCGTTCCGCTACGGTCCCAAGACGGTCGACAGGCTTTTCGAGACCATCACCGGCACGCTCAAAAGCGTGGACGATTTCTACGACGTCGGGCTGCGCTCGCAGGGCGAGAAGCTGTCCATGCAGACGTATTTTACGCGCACGCTGTGCGGCCTGGTCGGCGAGCCGGCGGGCAGCAAGGTGCCGGACGCCGCCCGCAATTATATGCTCGGCACCTTCATCAACCGCTACGCCAGCTGCGCGGAGCTCAAGGCGGTCGCAAGCTTCTTCGTTCTGTACGAGGGCATAGGCTCGGCGACCACCGGGAAGATATCCGACACTTATTTCTCCTACGCACACCTCGCGCACACCTATTGCGCGTATATGCTCGCCCTCGACGGCGATTCCCTCGTTCGCGTCGATCCTCCGGAGGTCGCAGGAACGCCCGAGGAAGAGTGACCGGCGCGCCCCTTTCAGACGTTGTGATTTCTTATATTTCTTATATATATAAAACTCTTGCTTTTTACCGGGGCTTGTGTTACAATGACTAAGTTAATATAAAATTCGGAGGAATTGGATTTGAAGATCTACACTGCTGAAAATATCCGCAATATCGCGGTCGCCGGTCACGGCGGAAGGGGCAAGACGTCCCTCTGCGAGGCTATGCTCTATACCGCCGGCGCTTCCGAGAGGCTCGGCAAGGTCGCCGACGGCAACACCGTCATGGACTATGACGCCGATGAAAAGAAAAGACGCTGCACTATCTCCACCGCGGTCGCCCCGCTCGAGTGGAACGGCGTAAAGATCAACCTTCTCGACACTCCCGGCCTGTTCGACTTCGCGGGCGGTCTGTACGAAGGCGTCAGAGCGGCGGAGAGCGTTCTGATCGTTCTCGCGGCGGGATCGGACGAGCTCGACGTCGGCGCGGAGAAGGCGGTCAAGGCCGCCAACGCCAGGGGTATCGCGAAGATCTTCGCCGTTACCCGCTGCGACGCGGAGCACGCCGATTTCTACAAGACCTGGAACGCGATAAAGAACGAGGACGAGTTCAAGACCACCGCCTGTCCCATCGTCGTTCCCGTCATGGAAGGCGAAAAGGTCAAGGGTTATTATGACTTCCTCACCGGCAAGGCGTACGCCTACGCCGGCGGCAAGGCGACCGAGTTCGACGCTTCCGGCGACGCGAACGTCGAGGAGCTGACCGAGGCGTTCAACGAGGCGATAGCCAACACCGACGAGGCCCTGATGGAAAAGTATTTCGAGGGCGAGCCCTTCACTCCCGACGAGATAGCGTCCGGCCTCAAGGCGGGTATCGCCTCCGGCGCTCTCACCCCCGTGTTCGCCTGCTCCGGCCTCAACCTTGAAGCTGTCGACCTTCTTCTCAATTCCCTCGCCGCTTCCGCTCCGTCCGCGAAGGACATGGGCGGCGAAAAGGCGGAGGACGGTTCCGTCATCGCCTGCGACGAGAACGGCGACATCTGCGCCGTCTGCTTCAAGACCATCGCCGACCCGTTCGTCGGTAAGATGAGCTTCTTCAAGGTCGTCAGCGGCAAGCTGACCGCTGACGTTCCCTGCGTCAACTCCCGCACGGGCGAGAGCGAGCGTATGGGCAAGATAATCACCGTCCGCGGCGGCAAGAACGAAGACACGACCGTCATCCCCGCCGGCGATATCGGCGTCGTCACCAAGCTCTCCGGCACCAGCACGGGCGATACTCTCTGCTCCAGAGAGAAGAGCGTCAGGCTCGCGGGCGTCGACTACGTCAAGCCCTGCCTCAAGAGAGCCATCAAGGTCCGCAAGAAGGGCGAGGAAGAAAAGGTCGCTTCCGGTCTGCGCAAGCTCATGGAAGAGGATCCCACGATCAGCTACTACACCGACGAGGAGACCAAGGAGCAGGTCATCGAGGGTCTCGGCGAGCAGCATCTCGACGTTATCGTCGCGAAGCTCAAGGCCAAATTCGGCGTCGAGATCGACCTCGCGGCTCCCAGAGTCGCGTATCGCGAGACCATCCGCGCCACCGCCGACGTCGAAGGACGCCACAAGAAGCAGACGGGCGGCCACGGCCAGTTCGGCGACGTTTGGATCCGCTTCGAGCCGTACTCCGGCGAAGAGGACTTCGTGTTCACCTCCGACGAGGTCGTCGGCGGCGCCGTTCCCAAGAACTTCTTCCCCGCTGTCGAAAAGGGCCTGCGCGAGTGCATCGCCAAGGGCATGATCGCCGGTTATCCGATGGTCGGCATCAAGGCGGCTCTTCATGACGGCGGCTATCACCCCGTCGACTCCTCCGAAATGGCGTTCAAGACCGCGGCTTCCCTCGCGTTCAAGAACGCTATCCCTTCCGCGAAGCCCACGATCCTCGAGCCGATAGGCACGCTCAAGGCCTATATGCCCGGCGACAATCTCGGCGACATCATGTCCGACGTCACGAAGCGCCGCGGCAGAGTCCTCGGTATGGGCCCGTCCGAGGTCGATCCGAAGCTTCAGGAGCTTGAGGCGGAGGTCCCCATGGCGGAAATGTCCGACTTCCCGACGGTCCTTCGTTCCGTCACCGCCGGCAGGGGCTACTTCACTCTTGAGTTCGCCCGCTACGAGCCCGCTCCCGGCGACGTCCAGCAGAAGGTCATCGAGGACGCCAAGAAGAGAGCCGAAGAGGAAGACGAATAACATATCACGCGAATTGCCGGGGCGGTCACGTCCCGGCAAGCTTTAAAACGAAAGGAGACAGAATCATGGATTATAAAGGCACGAAGACCGAACAGAACCTCCTCGCGGCGTTCGCCGGCGAGTCGCAGGCCCGCAACAAATACACCTATTACGCCTCCCGCGCCCGCAAGGACGGCTACGAGCAGATAGCCGCCATCTTCGAGGCGACCGCGAACAACGAGAAGGAGCACGCCAAGATGTGGTTCAAGGAGCTCGGCGGCATAGGCGACACCGCAGCAAACCTCGCGGACGCCGCCGCGGGCGAGAACTACGAGTGGACCGATATGGATCAGGGCTTCGCGGCGGACGCGGAGGCGGAGGGCTTCACGGAGCTCGCGGCGAAGTTCCGCGCCGTAGCCGACATCGAGAAGAGCCACGAGGAACGCTACCGCGCGCTTCTCAAGAACGTCGAGGAAAAGGCGGTCTTCGAGAAGGCGACCGGCGAGACGGTCTGGGAGTGCCGCAACTGCGGTCACATCGTCGTCGGCAAGGCGGCGCCCGAGGTCTGCCCCGTCTGCGCGCATCCGCAGAGCTATTTCGAGGTCAGGAAAGAGAATTACTGAGACGCGTCCGCGCGGTGCGGACTCCGTCCGCGTTTTGCGCTTTGCGTGTTGCGTTTTGCGCGGTGCGGACTCCGTCCGCGTTTTGCGCTTTGCGATCAAGATTTTCGACGCCGGAGGGATCCGGCGTTTTTAGTTGTCAGCTGTCGGCTGTCTGCGATCCATGCCGCAGGCAATTCACGCGCCGAAGGAGACGACGCAAAACTCAGAACGCAAATTCTCGCCTGTCGGCCCGGGGCTTGTGCCTCTCATCCTGCGGATGAGAGGTCTCCCCCGGAGACCCGCGCCGCAATACTCAAACCCCAAAGCGTAAAACCAAAATGCCTATCCGGCATTATACTATTGACAATTTCCGCCGAAGATCTATAATAAGAGTGAACGAATGAGCGCGCCGGCGCGCTCGGATAAAGAAGGGAGAACCGCTATGAAGAAAACTATCGCGATCCTGCTCGCCTGCCTGATGATCCTCTCTCTTGCCGCGTGCGGCGGCGGGTCGAACGACCCCGGGACGACCGAAGAGCCCGAAAGCCAGGCTCCGCAGACCATCGCCGACGACACGAGCATCTACGAGATGCGCTTCACCGTTCCCGAGGGGTACGCGAGCGTCGAGCGCTACTGCGACCTCAAGAGCGACGGCTCGGTCATCGAGAAGGATATCAATTACGTCCTCGCCGACGGCACCAAGATATCCTACGGCTGCATGAAGGGCCAGCACCTTTCCGACATTACCGACGTTTCGGCGCTGGAAACCAAGGAGATCGGCGGCCTGAGCTATTACTACGTCGATCAGAGCGGCGCCTACTGCGCTTTCGCTCAGAAAGAGGACGATCTTTACGCCGTTCAGTACACGCCCGTCGACGGCGACGGCGCCCGTCTCGACGAGCTGCTCGCCGCGCTGGAGTACGGTGAGTCCGTCGAGCCGATCATTGACGACACCGATCTTTACGGCATCAACTACAAGCTTGACGAGACGCTGAACGTCTGCGGCGTTTCCATCCTCGTCAGCGAGGATACCGAGGGCAAGGTGACCAAGAAGTACGTGCTGCGCAAATTCGGCGAGAATGTCGAAAAACCGGATTTCCGCTTCGTTATCTACGCCTATCCCGGCGCGACGGTAGAAAGCTTTATGGACGAGACGAAGGAATACGAGACCAAGACCGTCGGCGAGCTTGAATATACCGTGCTTAAGAACGACAGCGGCTCGCCCTACGAATACTACATCCAGAACGGCGACACCGTTTACGAGATCCGCAACAACGGCGCCAGCAGCGGCTGGGGCGTGACCAGATCGGATGAATCCGTCGCGGCGTTCGAGGCGCTGCTGAATACGGTAAGCTTTTAAGCAATTTGCAATTATCAATGAACAATTTCGGGTGGGCTCTGCCCACACCTGTTATATTGCGCAGCGCGCCGTCGATGTGCCGAAGGCACCCATCACGCGCGAAGCGCTCATCATTACCGCAGGTATCATTATTTTCAACGGGGTGCGGGGCACAGCCCCGCCGTTAATTGCACATTGTACATTGCACATTGCACATTAGAAAAAACCGTCGCATACCGCGACGGTTTTTTTCTGTCCGGATCACTCGCTGAAGTCCGCTTCTGCCGAGATCTCCGCGGCGTTCTGCCGCTCTATCAGCGCGTTCACGTCGTTCTTGCCTCTGTGCCTGTACGGGTAGATGACGAGGATGATGTACATCAGGAAGCCGCCGATGAAGTTTAGGACGATGTCATTCATCGTGTCCATAAGGGCGAATCTGCCGCCCTCCCACATTTCCTCGGTCAGCGGGATCATCTGGAATATACTATCCCTTATCCCGCCCGCCTGCTCGAGAGCGTTCTGATAGTTCCAGTGCTGCGCGTCGCCGCCGAAGAACTGGTCGTAGATGAACTCGAACAGCTCCCATGCGTTGGCGAGGACAAAGCCGAAGCCCAGCGCGCCGAGCGTCACGATCTGGTGAGGCGCGGTCTTTTTGAATTTGAGCTGAGTCGCGCTGAGATACTCGTAGCCGATATAGACCGCCTCGGCGGTGCCGTAGGCGTGAAGTATCTTGTCGAACATCGGCAGGGCGTAGTAGAGATTGAGGTACGCGCCGCCGAACGAGCCGAGGAAGAAGCCCAGAGCCGAAACGTTCTGGAAGGTCGGCGTGAAGAAGCGCAGCCTGTTCTTTTTCGGGAGGAGCTGCACGATCTCGTAGCCGAACATGCCGACGAGATTCGCGAATATCTGCGCGGGCGGGTTGCTGCCCTTGTAGGACGCCTTCGGGATGATGCCGAAGACGGTGTCGATGAGGGCGAAGATCATCGCGAGGCGGAGTATCCACCAGAAGATGAGCTGCCATTTCGGCACGGTATCGAAGATGTGCCTGAAATAATTACGGATCCTTTCCTTGACAGGGGGTCTGTTTTCATTGGTCATGATCTGTTATCCTTCCCGTTTTTTTTCGCGAATTATGAATCTTACCGGCGTGCCGCGCAGACCGAAGGCGTCCCTGATGCGGTTCTCGATGTAGCGCTGATAGCTGTAATGGAACAGCTCGGCGGAGTTGACGAAGCAGACGAAGGTCGGCGGGCAGGCGGACGGTTGGGTGATGTAGTATATTTTGAGCCGCTTGCCCTTGTCGGACGGCGGCTGGCTGACCGTTACGGCGGCGGCGAGCACGTCGTTGAGCGAGCCCGTCGGGATGCGCCGCGAGTTTTGGGCGTAGGCGTCTGCGGCGGCCTCGAACAGCTTTTCCACGCCCGAGCCCGTTTTGGCAGAGATGAAGACGATCTCGGCGTAGGTCATGAACGAGAGCCCGTTGAGCAGCGACTTTCTGAATTTGTCCTGCGTGTCGGTCTGCTTGGCGACGGCGTCCCATTTGTTGACGGCGACGACTATGCCCTTGCCCTGCTCGTGCGCTTCGCCGGCTATCTTCGCGTCCTGCTCGGTAAAGCCCTCGGTCGCGTCGATGATGACGACGCAGACGTCGGAGCGCTCTATCGCGGCCTTCGCACGCATGACGCTGTATTTCTCTATGCTGTTGTCGACCTTCGACCTGCGGCGTATGCCCGCGGTGTCGGTGAGGATGAAGTCCATACCGCCGACGGTGACCTCGGTGTCGGTCGTGTCGCGCGTCGTGCCCGCAGTATTGCTGACTATCGCGCGCGAGTCGCCGCAGACCTGATTGACCAGCGAGCTCTTGCCGACGTTGGGCTTGCCGATGATCGCGATCCTGATGCGTTTGTCCTCTTCCTCTTCGCCGTCCTCGCCGGGGAGCAGAGTCACGACCTCGTCGAGCATGTCGCCTGTGCCGTGACCGTGCGCGGCGGATATCGGCATCGGGTCTCCGAGGCCAAGGGCGTAGAAATCGTAGATCTCGGCGGGAGGGGAGCCGACGCTGTCGCACTTGTTTATCGCGAGGACGACGGGCTTGCCGGAGCGCTTTATCATCCGCGCCGCTTCCTCGTCCGCGGCGGTTATGCCGGAGCCGACGTCCGCGACGAAGATTATCACGTCCGCGTCGTTCACGGCGCGCTGCGTCTGAGAGCGCATTTCGGTAAGAAGAGCGTCGCTGCTGAACGGCTCGAGCCCGCCTGTGTCTATGACGGTGAAGGACCTGCCGTTCCACTCGCAGTCGCCGTAGAGACGGTCCCTCGTGACGCCGGGCGTATCGTCGACTATCGCCAGCCGCTTGCCGACCAGCTTGTTGAATAAGGTTGATTTGCCCACATTGGGCCTGCCGACTACGGCAACAACGGGTTTGCTCATTTTTCTGTCGCTGTGTATCGTTTATCCGAGAATGGTCTGTACGAAGCTTTCGCCTCCGCCGGAGACGGAGAGTCTGACTCCGAGCGCTTCGGCGATGCCGTCGAACGTCATGTCGTCGAGCGTCACGGGATCGTCCTTTGAACGGAACATACTGCCCGGGACGATTATCTCGTCCGCCGCGACGCCCTTCAGCTGGGCTATGAGGTCTTTTCCGGTCAGCAGACCGGAAACGGTGACGGTGTGCCCGAAAAAGTCGTTCACTATCTCTTTTACGGTTATATCCGCTTCGGGGAAACGCTCCTTTATCATGTCCGCGAACATGAGCATCTGGGAGTATGACGCGGCGCCCGTCGCGATGACGAGCCTGCGCCGCCTGAACTTCGCTCCGGGCGGCAGGTCTTCGACGGCTGCCTTGAAATCGTCGTAAAGCATGCGCCAAAGCCCGACGCCGTTTTCGAGCTGATAGTAGTCGCCGTAATACTCCGCCCCGGGCAGGTCGCGTCCGGCGATGAGGTAGAACTCGTCCGCCGCGAAGGCGAGGCGCTCGCCGCCGCTTACGAGTATCGGAGCGTTGAACGCGTCGACGGCGTCTATGACCGCCGCGGCTTCGTCCGGCTCGTAGGTGCGCAGGGGGTAAAGCCCCTCGCGGTATTTCGTGAGCCCGACGGGCACGCAGGCTATGCTCTGCACCGCCGGAGCGTATTTCTTTAATTCCTTAAGGGAATATTCAAGCTGCTCCCCATCGTTTATCCCGGGGCAGAGGACGAGCTGGGTGTTCATTTTTATGCCCGCCTCGGCGAGGCGTCGGATGATGTCGAGACTCTCGCCGGCGAAGCGGTTGCCCATCATCTTAACGCGCAGCTCGGGGTCCATCGTATGGACGGAGATGTTGACCGGCTCGATGTGAAGCTCGATCATCCTCCTGACCTCCCGCTCGCTCAGTCCCGTCAGGGTGATATAGTTGCCGAACAGGAAGGAGAGGCGCGAGTCGTCGTCCTTGAAGTAGAGCGACGGCCGCATTCCCTTCGGCATCTGGTCGACGAAGCAGAAGATGCACTTGTTGCGGCAGCTCTGCTCGGAGTCCATGAGATAGGAGGAGAATTTGAGCCCGATGCTGTCGGGATCCCCGTCCTTTACATGAACAACAGCTCTCCGGGATCTGCCGGAGGCTGTGGTAAACTGCATGTCGCAGACGCTGTCGGAGCCGTAGAAACGGAAATCGAGCACGTCGAAGATATCATGGCCGTTGATGCTGACAAGACTGTCCCCCTTGCGGATGCCGCGGAGGAAAGCCGGAGAAAAAGGTTCGACCCTGTCTATCCTGACCATTCGATTCACCGTGGCGCCGTCTGCCCCGCGGTAATAACGGAGAAAAGGCGCTTATACTACGGAAACAGAGCGGCAAGGTATCCTGTCGCTCCGCGCTGTTAAACAGACCTTTGCGTTAAAGGTCTCAGTCCTCTTCGGTCGCCACGACCTGCTTGCCGTCATACCAGCCGCAGGAAGCGCAGACCTTGTGGGGCGCCGTGTAAGAGCCGCAATGAGCGCATTTTACGATAGCCGGCGCTTCGAGCGTCCAGGAGCTGCCGCGCCTCTTGTCTCTTCTCGTCTTGGAAACATGCCTCTTGGGTACTGCCATCTTTATGACCTCCGGATCACACCGCCTGAGGCGGTGAAGAAATTGATGTATTTTCAGCTTATATAGCAAGGCTTCTGTGAAGCCGTCTGAAAATCGTTGCCGTTTCAGTCCTCCCCGTCGCCGCCGAGCAGGGCTCTGAGAGCCTCGAGACGCGGGTCGACCGGTTTGCCGCAGGAGCAGGGACCTTCGTTCAGGTCCTTCCCGCAGACCGGGCAAAGCCCTTTGCAGTCCTCGGAGCAGAGGAAGCTCATCGGGATGAATAGGATGACGTCCTCCCTTACGAGAGCGTCAAGGTCGAGCTTGCCGCCCGGCGCGCCGATGAGGTCGCTTTCCTCGTCCTCGGGACTTTGGGAAAGGATATGCTCCAGCGGTACCTCGTACTCCCTCGTCACGGGCGCCGCGCATCTGTCGCAGGGACCGGAAAGGGTGAACGCCGCCGTCCCCCTGAGCGTTACGACGCCCGCGTTGGCGCGGACGGTGCCCGACGCCCTGACGGACGAATGCTCCGCCGGACTGCCGGCGGGGGTTATCTCGCCCGGGTCGAAGACGTAATCGAATCCGACGCTGTCGGACGCTCCGGAAAAGACTTCTTCGAGTTCAAGTATCATATCTTTTTAAACGGACTAAATTTCATTATATCGCAGTCGACTCTCAAAGTCAAGGCGAATTTTCGTTAAATCGCTATCTTTTTGCAGAAATCGAAGATCTTCGCGGGGAGCTGATCCTCCTGTGCGGAGACGGTGAACACAAAATTCGTTTCGTTTTTCGCCGCCAGAGCCGCGACTCGCTCAAGAAAAGCGCAGAGCTCGTCCATATCCCTGCCGCCTATGCGCAGGGTCGCGTCGATGAGTATGTCGGTTATGTCGTAGTTGCCGGCGCAAAGCCCGCTGAGGAAGGCGTACAGCTCGTTGTAGCCGGAAATGCCGTAATCGTCCGTCTTCACGAGCCTCGCTCTGAAATTGACGTTGAGCCTCATGGCGTCGTTCTTTTCGACGCAGACGACGTTGCCTTTCGACCTCGCGAGAGCGTCGTCGATCTCGTCGATGAGCTTTTTCGTTTTACCGGAGCCCTTGGGTCCGATCAGTAATGAAACCATTTTGATTTCGTCCTTTCGTCCTTGATTATATCGTTCAGATTATGTCGTTTCCGTATTTGGCGACGAGCCGCGCCTTCGCGTCCTCGTAGCCGGGCTTGTTGAGCAGTGCGAACATATTGCGCTTGTACATCTCGACGCCGGGCTGGTCGAAGGGGTTGACGCCGAGTATGTAGCCCGAAACGGCGCACGCCTTTTCGTAGAAATAGATGAGCTCGCCGAGCGTGAATTCGTCCATCGCGGAGCCGCGGACGATGATGTTCGGCACGCCGCCCTCCGTATGCGCGAGCACGGTGCCCATAAAGGCGGAGGAGTTTATCTTTGACAGCGCGCTGCCCGCGAGGAAGTTGAGCCCGTCGGCGTTGCTTGCGTCCGCCCCGACGGTGATGTCCGCCTTGGGCGTGTCGAACACGTTGACCGTCTCGAACATCAGCCTCTGCCCCTGCTGCACGTACTGCCCGAGGGAGTGCAGGTCGGTCGAGTAGATCGCGGACGCCGGGAAGATGCCCTTGCCGTCCTTGCCCTCGCTCTCGCCGAAGAGCTGCTTGAGCCATTCGTTCATCATCGTGAAGTCCGGCTCGTAGCTTATCATCATCTCGACGCTGCGGCCCTTCTGAAGAAGGATGTTCCTCGCGGCGGCGTAGCGCAGACAGTCGTTTTTGTCG
Organism: Clostridia bacterium; assembly: GCA_017443405.1. Classification (GTDB taxonomy): domain Bacteria; phylum Bacillota; class Clostridia; order Oscillospirales; family Acutalibacteraceae; genus RGIG2893. The sequence goes on from JAFRXS010000189.1 coordinate 31,032, forward strand.
AGCCCCGGGACGAGGTACGCCTCGAGCGAAGCCCTCGCGCCCGCCATAAGGGCGTCTATGTCGACTCCCGCGGCGGCTATAGGAAGGAGCCCGACGGCGGTGAGGACGGAATACCTGCCGCCGACGTCGTCGGGGACGGTGAATCTCTCGTAGCCGAACTTGCACGCGACGTCGTGGAGAGTGCCCTTGTTCGCGTCGGTCGTCGCGTAGATCCTCGCGGCGGCGCCTTCCGCTCCGTACTTCTTCACCAGAAGCTCGCGGAAGAGCCTGAACGCGATCGCGGGCTCTGTCGTCGTGCCGGATTTTGAGATGACGTTGACCGAGAAATCATGATCCTCGCAGTAGGCGAGTATCTCGGACGTCTCGACGGGGCTTAAGGTGTTGCCGATGAAGAACACCTTGGGCGACGCGCCGAAGACGTTGTAGTTCTTGCTCTTGACAAACTCTATCGCCGCCCTCGCGCCGAGGTACGAGCCGCCAATGCCGATGACGACGAGCGCCTCGGAGTCGCCCCTTATCTTCTTCGCGGCGGCCTTTATGCGGCAATATTCGTCCTTGTCGTAGTCAAAGGGCAGGTTCACCCAGCCGTGAAAAGCGTTGCCCGCGGCGTTCGCACGGTTTTCGTAAAGCAGGGAACGGGCAAGCTCGGTCTTTCCGGCTATCGCGTCAAAATCCGCGGAGTCGGCAAAACCGTTCAGGTATTTGAATTCGACTTTTAAAGACATATGATATCGCTTCCGTAATTACACATTGTTCATTATTATAACCCAGACGGAGAGGTTTTTCAAGTATTTAAATAATAATTATGATTACTGCGGTCGCGAGTGAAGGGAGAAGTGTGAAAAGGGAAAAGAAAAGGGCGGGAGTTGCCCGCACACCGTTGGGAATGATGCTTGCCCTTACGGGCAAATGATGCCGCTTCGCTGATGATGCAGCCGGCGGCAATGATGCGTGCCTTCGGCACATTGAGGGAGGGCTCCGCCCTCACCCGGTCAATGCGCTGCGCGCAGTGATATGCGCTTTGCGCGTGATATGTGACTTCGGTACGTTGAGGGAGATCTCCCCCGGAGACCCGCGCCGCAAAACGCAAAACGCAAAACATATACGATTTCTGTCCTGTTGTAAATATATTCTTATATTATGCCCCGCCGCGCTTGACTTTTCGGGGCGTAAATACTATAATACACGCATAATTTCAATGGAACATTTCGGCTTTCGCCGGGGCGTTCCCGGAGGATAAGAGAATGAAAAAAGTAGCCGTGATAATGGGCAGCGACAGCGATCTGCCCGTCGTCTCGAAGGCTGTGGAAACGCTCGGGGACCTCGGCGTGCCCGTCGAAACGCATATAATGTCCGCTCACCGCACGCCCGACGCGGCGGCGCGGTTCGCCGAGAACGCGAGGGAGAACGGCTTCGGCGCGATTATCTGCGCGGCGGGGATGGCCGCCCACCTCGCGGGGGCTATAGCGGCGAGGACGACGCTGCCCGTCATCGGCATACCGATCTGCGGCAAGAGCTTCGGCGGGCTGGACGCCCTTCTTTCGACGGTCCAGATGCCCTCGGGCATACCCGTCGCGACGGTGGCGGTCGACGGCGCGAAGAACGCCGCCTTCCTCGCAGCCGAGATCATCGCCGTAGACGACGCGGACCTCGCGGGGAAGCTCGACGCGATCAGGGCGGCCGCGGCGGAAGAGGTCATGGAAAAGGACAGGAAGATCCGGGAGAGAGGGCAGAATGCTTGAACTTAAAAACGTATCGTTCACGGTCGGGACGCCCGACAGCGGACTCGACATAATCGACGACGTGACGCTGACCGTACCCGACGGCAGATTCACGATAATCACCGGCCCCAACGGCGGAGGTAAGTCCACGCTCGCGAGGCTGATAATGGGCATAGAAAAGCCGACGTCCGGCACTATACTGTGGAACGGGCGCGATATAACCGGTCTTTCCATCAACGAGAGAGCAACGCTCGGCATCGGCTACGCCTTCCAGCAGCCCGCCAGATTCAAGGGGCTCACGGTCAGGAGGCTCCTCTCGCTCGCTCACGGCAGCGAGCTACCCGAGAACGAGTGCTGCGCCTACCTCACGCAGGTCGGGCTCTGCTCGCGCGACTACCTCAACAGGGAGGTCGACGATTCGCTGTCCGGCGGCGAGGTCAAGCGCATTGAGATAGCCACGCTGATGGCGCGCGATCTTCAGCTCGCGATCTTCGACGAGCCGGAGGCGGGCATCGACCTGTGGAGCTTCACGATGCTTGTCGAGAGCTTCAAGACGATGCGCAGGCTCAACAACGAGACGGTCATCATCATCTCGCATCAGGAGAGGCTGATGAAGATAGCCGACGATATCGTTGTCATCGCCGCCGGCAGGGTGCGCGACAGCGGCGCCGCGGAAGAGGTCTTCCCCAAGCTCATGGGAGAGTTCAATGAGGAATGCGATATGCGCGGCGGCGCGGACAGGGGGGAGGCGAGATGATGCCGGAACAGAATATCACAAACACCGATCTCGGTCTCTTGAAAACGATAGCCGGGCTCGACGGCATACCCCCCGTGGGCGCGTACAACTTAAGACTCAACTCCGGCTCCGCGGGCAGACGCTCGACGAAGAACATAGAGATAACCTCCAAAACGGACCGCCCGGGCATAGACATACGAATAAAGCCGGGCGTGAAGGACGAGGACGTGCATATACCCGTCATAATCGACGCTTCCGGCATAGCCGAAACGGTCTACAACGACTTTTTCGTCGGCGAGGGGGCGGACGTTACGATAATAGCCGGCTGCGGCATACACAACGACGGCTGCGAGGAGTCGCGCCACGACGGAGTGCACCGCTTCTTTATAGGGAAGGACGCGAAGGTCCGCTATATCGAGCGCCACTACGGCGAGGGGAGCGGCGCCGGCGGCAGGGTGATGAACCCCGCCACCGAGGTCTATATGGAGGAGGGCTCCTCCCTCGAGATGGAGACGGTGCAGATAGGCGGCATCGACTCGACCGTCCGCAAAACGCTCGCCCGCCTTGGCGACGGCTGCCGGATGAATCTGTCGGAGCGTCTTATGACTCACGGCAGCCAGACCGCGGAGTCCGACGTCGTCGTCGAGCTCAACGGCAGGGATTCCTCCGCCGGCATAATGTCGCGCACCGTCGCGAAGGACGATTCGACGCAGGTCTTCCGTCCCCGCGCCGTCGGCAGGAACGCCTGCAGAGCGCACGTGCGCTGCGACTCGATCATCATGGACCGTGCGAAGGTCAGCTCCGTGCCGGAGATAGCGGCTGAGTCCGCCGACGCCCAGCTCGTCCACGAGGCGGCGATAGGCAGGATAAACAACGAGCAGCTGCTCAAGCTGATGACTCTGGGCATAGACGAGGAACGCGCGGAGGAGATAATAGTCGAGGGCTTCCTCAGCTGATGCTGAAGTTCTCAGAAATGACGCCCGTTCAGATCGCGGCGCAGATTGTCGGCCTCGTCGGGCTGGTCTTCATCATGCTGTCCTACCAGCAGAAGGAGCGCAAGAGGATACTGTATCTTCAGATGGTCTCCTGCGCCGTCTTCGCCGCGGGATTCCTGATGCTCGGGGCGTACACCGGCTGCGTGATGAACGCCGTCGGTCTGGTCCGTGCTGTAGTGTTCTCGATAGACAGGAAGTGGGCGAAGTCGCCCGTCTGGGTCGGCGTATTCATCGCGGTCTTCACCGTCGCCGGCGTCCTCACGTGGGAGAAATGGTATTCGGTCTTCCCGATCGTCGCTCAGATACTGGGCAGCATAAGCCTCAGGCTCAAAAATCCGACTGCGATACGGCTCGTCAGCCTGCCGACCTCGCCGTCATGGCTCGTTTATAACGTCTTCGCGAACTCCTATTCCGGCGTGCTGACCGAAGCGCTCGTCACGGCGTCGATCGTCAGCGCGATAATCAGGCTGGACATTATAGGGCGAAGAAGAATCGGCAATGCTTGATTCAATTAGCAATTAGCAATGTGCAATGTTCAATGAATGGCGGGGCTGCGCCCCACACCCAGTTGGGAATGATGCGTGACTTCGGCACATTGACGGCGCGCAGCGCCATATAACGGGTGAGGGCGAAGTCCTCCCGAAATTGCACATTGAACATTGCTAATTGCACATTTAGTACAGTACATAGCTGATTGCTGAAAGCTAAATCTGACATCTCTCTCCGAAAAGAGGTATAATTATGTATAATCACAGCTCGCTCATCGGACGTACCGCGGTCGTCACCGGCGGAGGCGGAGTGCTCTGCTCCGGTTTCGCGAAGGACCTCGCCTCGCAGGGGATGAAGGTCGCGGTGCTCGACCTCAAGCCCGAAGCCGCGCAGAGGGCGGTCGACGAGATAAGAGCCGCGGGCGGCACCGCGATGGCGGTGGAGTGCAACTGCCTTGACAAGGCGAGCCTCGCCGAGGCGCACAAAAAGGTGCTCGACGCCTTCGGGAAATGCGACCTGCTGCTCAACGGCGCAGGCGGCAACAATCCGCGCGGCAGCACGAGCAAGGACACGCTCGAGCTCTCGGACCTCACCGACCCCGTCGAGGGCGTCAAGACCTTCTTCGACCTCGACGAAAAGGGCGTGGAATTCGTGTTCAATCTCAACTTCCTCGCGACGCTGCTTACGACGCAGGAATTCGGCGCCGATATGCCCGGCAGGGAGGACGTCTGCATAATCAACATCTCCTCTATGAACTCCTACAGGCCGCTGACGCGCATACCCGCGTACTCGGCGGCGAAGGCGGCTGTGTCGAACTTCACGCAGTGGATGGCGGTGCATTTCGCGCCCGTCGGGATAAGAGTCAACGCGATAGCGCCCGGCTTCTTCTCGACCAATCAGAACAAGACTCTTCTGTTCAACGAGGACGGCAGCCTGACCGCGCGCAGCGAGAAGATAATCGGCCATACTCCGATGGGCCGCTTCGGCGTTCCCGAGGACCTCACCGGCGCGCTCCTGTTCCTCGCGGACGAAACGTATTCCGGCTTCGTGACCGGCATAATCATCCCCGTGGACGGCGGATTTTCCGCTTATTCGGGGGTCTGAGCCATGGCGCAGCTTTCATTCGATCCGCGCGAGATCACCGGCAATTTTTCGGTCCCGGGCGAGTTCACCGCCTGCGAGACGATCAACACCGGCCATATCAACAGCACCTACAAGGTCACGTTCAACGAGGGCGGCGCGGTAAGGAACTACCTTCTTCAGCGCGTCAACACCTACGTTTTCAAGGACCCGGACAAGCTGATGAGCAATATCACGGCGGTCACGTCCTTCCTGCGTAAGAAGATAGCCGAGGCGGGCGGCGACCCCGAGAGGGAGACGCTGACCTTCCTGCCCGCGCGCGAAGGCGGCTATTACCACACAGCCGCGGACGGCGGCTGCTGGCGTATGTGCAATTTCGTCTCGGACACCTTCTGCACGGACTATATCGACAGGCCCGAGACCTTCATGAACGCCGGCTGGGCGTTCGGCAATTTCCAGATGCTGCTCGGCGATTTCCCGATAGATACGCTGTACGAGACCATACCCGACTTCCACGACACGGGCAAGCGTTACGCTGCGCTTGAAGAGGCGGTCGCGCGAGACGCGAAGGGAAGAGCCGCCGGGGTGAAGGCGGAGATAGAGTACGCCCTGTCCGGCGGGGAGTTCGCGACGAAGCTGACCGACCTCATCAAGAGCGGCGGTCTGCCGCTTCGTGTCACGCACAACGACACCAAGCTCAACAACATCCTGTTCGACCGCAAGACGGGCAAGGGCATCTGCGTCATCGACCTCGACACGATAATGCCCGGGCTCTCTCTCTATGACTTCGGCGACGCGGTACGCTACGGCGCGAACACCGCCGTCGAGGACGAGCGCGATCTGTCGAAGGTCACGCTGAGCCTGCCGCTGTACGAGGCGTACGCGAGGGGCTACCTGTCCGCCTGCGGGGACGCCCTGACTCCCGCCGAAAAGGAGCTGCTGCCGTTCTCGTGCAAGATAATGGCGTACGAGGTCGGCATAAGGTTCCTCACGGACTACCTCAACGGCGACGTTTACTTCAAGACGTCCTACCCCGACCACAACCTCGTCCGCTGCCGCGACCAGCTCGCCCTCGTAAGGGATATCGACACGAAGATGGGGGAGATGGAGCGCGTTACTCGCTCGATCGATCGGTAATCGGCAGTTCAGTTTTGCGTTTTGCGATTTGAGTTTTGCGCTTGATAAGGGCGGGCTTCGCCCTCACCCGTTATATCTTGTCGCGAAGCGACATATCGAATCCCGAAGGGATATATCGAGCTTTTGGCTGAAAGACAAAAGCATATCGAACGCGAAGCGTATATCGAATATCCGCGTAAGCGGATATATATCGACCGAAGCCGCCGCGGCTCCGACGCGCGAGATTCGCCGCCCGCGTACTCATATCGCCTGACGGCGATTCGATATATCACGCTTACGCGTGATTCGATATATTGCCCTGACGGGCAATTCGATATATGCATCTTCGATGCATTCGATATGTTTGCCCTGACGGGCAAACGAGAAAACACAAAATCTCATTGGACACATAATTCCCCAAACGGAGTCGCCTATGGCAAAGGAAAAGAAGATAAACCCCGTATACTACAGCACCGAGGAGGGATTGCGTTGGTCGGCGAACAGCACGCTGTGCAACGTGACGCTGGTCTGGATCGCCTCCGCGCTGCTGACCTTCATCCTGCGCGATATGCTGAGGCTCGACGCCTCGGGCGGGACGTTGAGCCGGATACTGCTGTTCGTCAGTCCCATAGCGTCGCTGATCGCATCCTTTATGATAATCGGCGCGCTCAGGCGCGAAAAGCAGGCGAACGCGGTCCGCGCGGAGGCGACGGGCGAAAAGAAGCGGGGCGGATTTTTTACCGCTATGACGGTCGTGACCGTCGCCTGCGTCGTCTTGACGTTCATCGTCTACGTCCTGTATCTCTACTTCGTCGGGATCTACCTTGACCCCGGCAGCCCGTCGCTGAACGCCGAGCAGTCCGCCGGCGTAGCGCGGCTGAGGGTACAGATGTCCGCCTTCCTCAATATCCTCGCCGTCCTCGTTTCGGTCTCGAACGTCGCGGGGATACTCGCCCTTAAGGAGTATATCTCCGGCGAAAAAAAGACTCCCGTTTCAAACGCCGCCCTGTGCGCCGCCGCCGCGGTGCTGTGCGGAATAGTGATCTCCGTCGCCTACTATCTGACGCTGTATAACGGCGGAACGCCCGGCGCGGTGTTCAATATCATCGAAAAGCTGTTCGGCTTCGCCGTTTACTTCCTCGAATACCTGTTCTTCAGGGCGCGGAAGGAGAAATACAGACGCCTGACGGAGGAGAAGGAGCTCGCGGTGAAGAGGCGCCGCGAAAACAAAACGTCATCTCAAAACAAGTAATCATATATCACGGAGGCAAATCATGTCAGAAGAGATCATGGTCGAAACTTCGGCCCGTCACGTCCACGTCACCCGCGAGGCTCTCGATATCCTTTACGGCGAGGGCTACGAGCTCACCCCCAAGAAATGGCTCTCGCAGCCCGGTCAGTTCGCGTCGGAGGAGAGGGTCCGCGTCATCGGCACCAAGGGCGAGTTCCCCGCGGTTTCGATCCTCGGCCCCGTCCGTCCCGCCAGCCAGGTCGAGCTTTCCGCCACGGACTGCCGCTCCATCGGGCTCGGCATCGTCGTCCGCGAGTCGGGCGATATCGACGGCACCCCCGGCTGCACGATAGTCGGACCCAAGGGCGAAGTCACGATAGACAAGGGCGTCATCGTCGCCAAGAGGCACATCCACATGACTCCCGAGGACGCCGAGCATTACGGCGTTACCGACAAGCAGATCGTGTCCGTCAAGGTCGATTCCGCCGACAGGAGCCTCATCTTCGGCGACGTCGTCGTCAGGGTCCGCTCTGACTTCAAGCTCGCGATGCATATCGACACGGACGAGTCCAACGCGGTGCTCGCCGCGAGAGACGCGGTCGGGACGATAATCAAGTGATTTTCAGCTGTTAGCCTTTTGCTATTAGCAATGCTTGATTAAATTAGCAATTAGCAATGTGCAATGTGCAATTTCGGACGGGCGTTGCCCGTACCCGTTATAATGCGCTCCGCGCCGTCAATCGGCAATTATCAATTAGCAATTGAACACTGATCATTGTTAACCGTACATTTATTTAAGCGGGTGTGGGCGAAGCCCACCTTCAATTGTACATTGAACATTGCTAATTGCACATTGATCATAGCGCATTGCTAATTGCACATTGATCATAGCGCATTGCTAATTGTACATTGATCATAGCGCATTGCTAATTGCACATTGATCATAGCGCATTGCTGATTGCACATTGAAATAAATGATTCGATTCTGCACTCTCTTTTCAGGCAGCTCCGGCAACTCGACTTATATAAGCGGGGGAGACGGAGGGATACTCATAGACGCGGGGGTCAACTGCAAGACCCTCGTGTCTAAGCTGCGTCAGATAAACGTCGAGCCGGACACGATCAAGGCTCTGTTCATCACGCACGAGCACGGCGATCATATCGCCGGCGTCCGGGTCTTTGCAGGCCGCTACGGCATACCCGTCTACTCGACCGCGGGGACGCTCGCGCAGATAGAACAAAGACACGCGTCCGACGAAAGGACGCGTCTGACCGTCCTGCCCGAGGGCGGAGTGGACTTTACCGATATGCGCGTGACGTCTTTCCGTATCTCGCACGACGTCGCGGACCCCGTCGGCTACCGTATAGACTTCGGCGGCAAGGTCATCGCGACCGCGACGGACACGGGCTGCATCACGCCCGAGGAAAAGGAGGCGTTCACCGGAGCGGACCTCGTCCTGATCGAGTCCAACCACGACCTCGATATGCTCAAAAACGGCTTCTACCCCTACGAACTCAAGCAGCGCATACGCTCAAAGACGGGGCATCTGTCAAACGACGACTGCGCCGCGTTCCTGCCGTATCTTCTCAAGAACGGCACGACGCGCTTCGTCCTCGGCCACCTGAGCCGGGAAAACAACACGCCCTACGCCGCGCACAGCGCGTCTATTGGCGCTCTTCTGGACTGCGGAGCGAAAGCGGACGTTGATTTTGAGCTGACCGTCGCGGAGCCCGAATCGACCAAAACGAGGTGTATATGCCTGTAAACGTCGAGCTCGTCTGCGTCGGCAGACTCAAGGACAGATTTTTCGAGGACGCATCAAAGGAATATCTGAAGCGTCTTTCGGCTTTTTGCCGCGTTAGCGTCGCCGAGGTGCCCGCCGCGCCTCTGCCGGACGACCCCTCGCCGGGCGAGATAAAGTCGGCGCTCGCCAAAGAGGCGGACGCTATCCGCGCGAAGATAAAACGCGGGGCGGTCGTCTACCCGATGTGCGTGGAGGGTAAAGAACTCGCCAGCGAGGAGCTCGCCGCCGAAATGGAGCGCCGGACGGTAGCGGGCGCGTCGGACTTCGCGTTCGTCATCGGCGGCTCTTACGGGCTCGACGAGGAGATAAAAAAGCTCGGACCGCGGCTGTCGATGTCGAAAATGACCTTCCCGCACCGCCTCGCCCGCGTGATGCTGCTCGAGCAGATATACAGGGCGTTCACGATCACTGCGGGGAAGAAGTACCATAAATGAGGCTCGCCGACCGCGGGCCTCATTTTGGTTTTGTGTTTTGAGCTTTGCGTTTTGCGACGCGCAAGCGAAAAATAATTCGTATTGCTGACACAGATACGAATAATAATACTGCAATTACAGTAGAGGAACGGCTGAGCTATGCGCGAGGCGTTTTTTTATTCCGCATAAACCACGAATTGACGCTTCGCGTCATGAATTGAGCGGCGAGCCGCGCGCCTGATCCGGACGGAACACGCGAAGGTCGCCTCGGACGCGCAAAAAGCCCTTTACAAAGACCAGGGCGTGAGCGAGGTGGAGCTCGTCTGCACGCTCGACAGCGTGACGTGCCCGAAATGCGGAGCCCTCGACGGCACGGTCATAAAAGAGACCGAGATGAGAGCGGGCGTCACCGCTCCGCCGTTCCACCCGCGCTGTAGGTGCACGACCGCTCCGTATTACGAGGATATGGTCGGCGTCGGCGAGAGAGCGGCGAGGGACGACCTCGGACCGACGTACCGGGTACCGGAGGATATGACGTATCCGGAGTGGAAGGAACTGCGACGTTATGGTGAGGCGGAGCAGAGCAAGCCGAAATATGACGACCCGAATACAGTTGTTACGGTCGATGTTCGCAGCAGCGAGTTTATCCGAAAATTCAACGAGTTAGGCGAGATAATGAGGATCACGAGAGCCATACGCCAGGCTGCCACCGATATGCTTCTTCATCGCAGCGGCCCGATTTTCGAGGACCTTGCGTTTGTGCATTCTGTGAGCGGTAAGACGTTAGTACAGACACGTTGCGATATTGACTCCAAAGTTCGCCCTACTGCCGCAATGGAGAATATGGTGGCGCGATACCGGGGGGGCCATTATCGGAATTCATAATCATCCCAAAAGCTCAGCGCCGAACGTTCCGGATTTCAATGCAGCCTATGCCAGAGGCTACAAATACGGTGTCGTTGTTGGTCACAATGGCGTAATATTTAAGTATTCAGTTAAAAACAGTATAAGTGAAGAACAAGCCGTGTTGGTCATTTATACTCTTGCCAGACTTGATGATGCTGTGTATAATAATAAAAGCGTTGATCAAGCGCTGATTGATTTGGCACAATTCGGTATTGACTTGAGCGTGATAAAATGACGATCGATAAGAGCAGTGAAATGTATAAAACAATAAGCGCGAAGCTCGGTTTTGATCCCTTCGATTTTTCAGCTTTTCCCGCTTCATCGCAAAGGAATGACTCTGATTGTACGGAATACGATCCGCCCAACCCCTTTTCTATCCTGTCACAAGAAGAGATGGACTATCTTTATATTTTCGTCAAGGAGTATATGAAAAAGATGGTCGGGAAAAAGGACAAAAAGACAGCGGACAAATAACTATCAGGTAAATACCCCAACCGTCCTCCGGGGCGGTTTTTTGATGTGTAAACGCAGACCTTCGGGTCTGTTTTTATAATTACCGCGTCGGCAGCGGAATACAAGAAGCCGGGCTCAATACGGGGACTTGCCCGGGAAAAAGGAAAGAGCCGGAAAGGAGAAACCAATGCTCGATTGGTTAAAGAACATCATGGAGGACGCGTACACGCGGGAGATAGACAAAGCCGTATCCGAGGAAATCGGGAAGGCTTTCGTCTCGAAGGCGGACTTCAACACCGCGAACACGGAGCGCAAACAGCTCGCCGAGGCGATAAATGAGCGTGACAAGCAGCTCGCCGTCGCTCGCAGCTGAATTGTTCGCTGCGCTCACAGCTAAATAAAAATTCACTTCGCGGTTCGCGAAGCGAATTTAGCTGACCGAAGGTCAATTTAGCTGACGAAGTCAATAACTCTTCACTCGGCGAGCGCCTCGCGCTCGACCGCCTTGTACGTCGCGCGGAAGTCCTCCGACCCCTCGCCCGCGTCGGCGCTGTCGTCGTAGACGCGGCGGGCGTTGGCGAGACCGGGCAGTTCGAGCCCGTTCTCCGCTGCCATGCCAAGGGCGATGCCGAGGTCCTTGCGCATATTGTCTATCGAGAAGGCGGTCGACCAGTCGCGGTTCATTATCTTCTCCGCCTGGCCGTCGAGGTAGAAGTTCTGCGCTCCGCCGTAAGACGCGGCTGTGCGGAAAACGTCGGGGCTTATGCCGTACTTCGAGGCGAGCAGGAGAGTCTCGTTCACGCCGTTCTGTATCTCGGCGACGAGGGAGTTGTGGCAGATCTTCATGACCAGCCCCATGCCGTTGCCGCCCATGCGGATGACGTTCGCGCCCATATAGGCGAGAACGGGGCGGATGACGTCGAAAAGCTCCTCGTCGCAGCCGACGTAAATGCCTAAGCTTCCTGCTATCGCCGCGGGGCGCGACTTGACGACCGGCGCGTCGGCGAAGCGGCCGCCCTTCTTTTTGACCTTTTCGGCGATCTCTACGCTGACGGACGGGTCGATCGTGCTCATGTCTATGCCGATCTTGTTTTTGTCCATCGCGGGGAGCATCTGCTCCCAGACGCTCAGGGAGTGCTCGGACTTGGGCACCATCGTTATTATGAGGTCGCTCTTCTTCGCGACCTTGAGCGCGTCGGAGCAGGCGTTCGCGCCGAACGCGGCGAGGCTTTTGACCTTGTCGGCGTCCGTGTCGTAAACGTAGACGGCGTCGCCCGATTTGGAGATTATGTTGCGGCACATGGGGTCGCCCATGATGCCGAGTCCCACAAAACCGATCTTCATCTCAGTCACCCGGTCAGACGGCGGTATTGTCCCACGCCTCGCGGAAAATATCCATCCCCTGGCGCGTGTAGGGGTGCCTGAAGCTGTTTTGGAAGACCGCGAGACCGGCCGTGACGATGTCCGCTCCGGCTACGGCGCAGTCGACTATCTGCTTCGGCGTGCGGACGGCGGCGCAGATTATCTGCGTCTTGCCGAGCCAGCCGTAGTTGCGGTAGATCTCGGTTATATCGGCGATGTACTGCGCGCAGTCCTCGCCGTTGTCCTCCTTCCAGCCGATGAACGGCGAGACGAACAGGGAGTTGTTTTTGGCGGCTATTATCGCCTGCGCGGCGGAGAAGACGAGGGTCAGATTTGTCCTGATCCCCTCCTTTTCGAGGGCTCTCGCCGCGGCGATACCGTCCTCGGTGCAGGGTATCTTGATGACGAAATTGGGGGAGAGGGCGCTGATCTTCTTCGCGGCGGCGATCATCTCGTCCGCCCTCTCTATATGCGGGTCTATTTCGGCGGAGATCGGGAACTTCTCCCAGCCGACGATGTTTTCGCTCTCCGCCCATTCGGCGAGCTCGCCCAGGACCGTCAGGAACGGCTTGCCGCTGAGCATGACGTGACGGGGATTTGTCGTCACGCCGTCGATGCCGAAGGTGTTGTACGCGTACTTTATCTCGTCTATCTTCGCGCTGTCAAGAAAATACTTCATGGTTCTTCTCCTCTTGCTTTGTTCTTTATTTGCAGCTATTAGCTATTATTAGCAATGTACAATTGCAATGTGCAATGCTTGATTTAATTAGCAATTAGCAATGTTCAATGTACAATTGACGGTGGGCTTCGCCCTCACCCGCTTAAATAAATGTACAATTAACAATGTTCAATGTACAATTGAAGGTGGGCTTCGCCCACACCCACTTAAATAAATGTACAATTAGCAATGTTCAATGTACAATTGACGGTGGGCTTCGCCCACACCAGATTAAATAAATGTACGGTTAACAATGTTCAGCGTTCAATTGCTAATTGATAATTGCCGATTGACGGCGCGGAGCGCATTATAGCGGGTACGGGCAGCGCCCGTCCGAAATTGCACATTGCACATTGCACATTGATAATTGACGATCAGTTTTCCGCCAATGCTTCTTCGATACCTCTCGCGAGCTGATCCGGGCAGGAGGTCGGGCGCATATCGCAGCGTATGCCGCGCATCCTCGCGGCGGCTTCCTTCGCGTCCATACCCTCGGTCAGAGCCGCCACTCCCTGCGTGTTGCCGGAACAGCCGCCGAAGAAGCTGACGTTTCTTATCCTGCCTTCGTCGTCAATATCGAACGCGACGCTGCGCGAGCAGGTGCCGCGGTTGACGTGTTCAAAATGCTTCATTTCAGCCTCCCAGAAGCGACGAGCCCGGCCTCTTCGCCTTCTTTTTCTTTTTGGGTTTATACTTCGGCGGATGTTCGAGCCGCGAGCGCTGCGCCTTGCTCCTGCCGAGTATCCTGTTGACGGCAGTGACCGGCTCGAGCATCGGGTCGCTGAGGTAGGGCAGCATATTGCTTATGAGCTGAGGGTCGTTGCGGATGCTGCCGAGTATCGTGACGCAGATGATGTCCTGCACCTCGTTGCTGCCGTTGTCGAACAGCTCGGTGAAGACGTTGAACAGGCGGCGCATCTTTTTGGGATCGTTTGCCCGTATCGTCTCGCGCACGAGCGGAGCCGCCTCGTTCGCGAAGAAATCCTCCGCGAGGAACTCGCCGTAGGTCTGCATGTTCGCGTTGAAGGGATCTCGCAGCTGGCCGTAGACTCCGATGAGCTTGAGCGCGAGGGTGTTGGCGTCGTAGGCGGCGGAGCCGCTCCTCGCGGCGGAGCGCGATACCGCCTTGGGATTGCTCTTTTCTATCTGTTTCTGGAAGTAGTCCTTTTTGCCGAAGCTTTCCTCCACGGTCTCGCGCATCTCGTTCGAGACGGAGACGACGTCCTTCGCCGTGTATTCGTCGAGTATGAAGAGGTTGGAGGACAGACTGGCGTAGTCCGTGTCGTCCTCGCTCACGGCGTCCGCGGCGGCGCCGAGGAGCCAGACCTTGTTGTCGCTGTAAAGCAGACGCAGCTTGCCCTTTTCGCCGGCGAAGTTTATGAGCGCCGACGTGCCGGAGCGTGTGATTATCGGGGCTTCGCCCTGCCTTGCGCCGCTCGGGTAGACCGGCTCGAAGCCGTACTTTTTGAGGTCGTCGGCAAGGTTCGCGAAAAGCCCGCTGAGCAGTTCTTTTGAGGTCATCTTTTATTCCCCGTTCTTATCAGCCGTTCAGAGCGGCAAAATTATTTTTGTTGTCCTTCCAGAGCTTCTTGTAGACCGCGTACATACGGTCGTAGACGGCTCTGTTCTCTGCGTTGGGAGTAAAGGTCTTGACGGCGGGGATGAGCTTTTTCGCTTCGCTCACGCCGCCTATGACGCCCGTGCCTACGGCGACAATGACCGCCGCGCCGACGGCGCCGACGTTCTGCGGCTTGTCGACCGTCTCGACCTTCTTGCCGGTGACGTCCGCAAGTATCTGACAGGTGACGTCCGACAGCGCGCCGCCGCCGACGAACCTGACCGTCGGCGAGGTCGCGACCTTCTTGTCCTGCGCCTCGATGAACCAGCGCAGGTGGTAGCAAACACCCTCTATGACGGCGCGCATAAGGTCGGATTTGCCTGTGTCGAGGCTGATATTGAAGAACATCCCGCGCGCGTTCGGATCCTCGAACGGGCAGCGGTTGCCGTGCAGCCAGGGCGTGAATATGACGCCGTTCGCGCCCGCGGGGACCTTGGCTATGACAGCCGTCAGATAGTCGTAAAGGCTCGTGTACGTGCTCTCGTAGCCCTCCGCGACGTGCTTTTTGTCAAGATAAACGCCTATCTCGTCGAGCGCCAGATGGTCCTTGACCCACTCGAGGCACTTGCCCGCGGTCTCGAGCTCGGCGAAGTAGTTGTACTTGCCCTCGTCCGCGCCGACGACGGCGGCTATCATCGCGCCGGCGTCGACCACGCTGCGGTCCGTCACCGTGCCGACCCAGCCGGACGTGCCGGAGTAGACGTGCGTGTCGCCCAGAGCGACCGAGCCCGCGCCGACGCCTATGAGCGCCGCGTCGCCGCCGCCGCCGAATACCGGCGTACCGGGGCAGAGCCCGAGCTGAGCCGCGGCCTCCTCCGACAGCTCGCCCGCCTTTTCGGCGCAGCCGATGATGCGCGGCAGGTGGTCGTAGTCGACGCCGAGCATCGAGCACATCTTTTTGCTGAACCCGCGTTTGTGTATGTCGTACAGCAGCGTCGCGAACGCGGTGTCCGGCGTCATGACGAACTCGCCCGTCATGCGGCAGATGAGGTATTCCTTGACGTCGAGCCACTTGTAGACCCGCGCGAACACCTCCGGCTCGTGCGCCTGTACCCATTTATACTTCCAGGGCGGGTCCTTGACGGACGCTGCGACCGCGCCGGTGATCTTCAGCGAGGTCAGCAGCTTGGCGATATTCGCGCCGGCTACCTGCGGTCCGTAGGCGATGCCCTTTTTCAGCTCCTCGCGCGCGCGCTGATCCATATAGCTCATCGCGCGGCGGACCGCCTTGCCCTGTTTGTCGACCAGGACGACGCCCTGCATCTGCGAGCAGAATGAGATGCCGCTTATCATATCGGGCGTGATGCCCGCCTGCGACAGCGACGTCGCGGTGGTGCGGCAGATAGCCGACCACCATTCGTCCGGGTCCTGCTCCGCCCCGCCGTCCGGCAGGACGTAAAGCTCGTAGCCCTCGGAGTCGAAGCCGAGGAGCTCTATTTTGTCAGACAGCCTGAACACGCTGGATTTGACTCCCGTCGTGCCGACGTCGTAGGTTATCGCGTATTTTGCTTCGGTCAATTCATTTCCCTCCGTCCGTCGAGCGCTCTCCCGAGCGTCACGTAGTCCGCGTACCGCAGTTCAAGGCCCACGGGCAGACCGTAGGCGAGCCTTGTCGTGCGTATGCCGAAAGGTCTTATCAGTTTCGCGAGATACAGCGCGGTCGCCTCGCCCTCGGTGTCGGAGTTGGTGGCGAGTATGACCTCCTTGACGCCTTCGCCGAGCCTTGCGAGAAGGTCCTTGACGGTGAGCTGGTCGGGTCCGATGCCGTCAAGAGGAGAGATCGCCCCGTGCAGGACGTGGTAGACGCCGCGGTATTCGCCCGTCTTCTCGAGCGCCATGACGTCCTGCGGGTCCTGGACGACGCAGATGACGCTTTTGTCCCTTCTGTCGTCCGCGCAGACGGGGCAGACGGCCCCCTCAGTCAGATTGCAGCAGACGCCGCAGCGGTGTATCTTCTCGCCCGCCGCGGCTATGGTCTCGGCTAAAAGCGCGACCCTGTCCTTCGGCAGACCTATTATATAAAAGGCTATGCGCTGAGCGGTCTTCCTGCCGATGCCCGGCATACGCTCGAACTGCTCTATGAGTCTGCGCAGAGCCGCCGACGTACTGTCCGCCATCTCACATCCCGAGCCCCGGGATCTGCGGGAGCCCCGCGCCGGAGAATTCGCCCATCGCCTGCTCCATGGCCGCTTCCGCCTTCGCGACGGCGCCGTTGACGGCTATCGTGATGAAGTCCTCGAGCATCTCGACGTCCTCGGGGTCTACGACCTCGGGCTTGATCTTGACGGACTTGACCTCATGCTTGCCTGTGACGGTGACGGTGACCGCGTCGCCGCCGGCGGACGCCTCGAACTCGGTGTTCTCGACCTCTTCCTGCGCCTTCTGCATGTTGTCCTGCATCTCCTGCAGCTTCTTCACCAGGTCGGCTCTGTTGGGCTGATTGGGGATCCTTGCTTTCATGATAATTCTTCCTTTTGATTTATATCTTCACGGCGGACTGTCAGCCGCCGAGCAGCGCGGTGAATTTGAAACGGTATTTTTGCCCCGTGACCTGCGTCACGGCTCTCTCCAGCACTCCGATGTAGCCCGAGGAATTGGACGTGTCGGAGAATCGGTGGAGCATGAAGCCGACGGCGAGAGCGACCGTTATGCAGTCGCCGCGGACCGTCGCCGTCGACCCCGCGAGAAGCGAGCCGATCGGGGGACTTATCTTCGCCGCCGCGAGGATGACGCGTCCCCACTGCGTGAAGGGCTCCTCGGGCGTTTCGCCGACTGAGGGATCACTGCATAGGACCGAAGGATCTTCGGCGGGTTCGTCGTCGTCATCTCCGAACGGAAGATCGGAGGAGAGCGGTCCCTGCGGCGCGGCGGGAGCGTATTTGCTCATATCCGCGGGCTCGTCGTCGTCGCCGTCAAACGGCAGGCTTTCCGTCGCCTGCGCTTCGGACACGGCGGGAGCGTATTTGCTCATATCCGCGGGCTCGTCGTCGTCGCCGTCGAACGGCAGGCTTTCCGTCGGCTGCGCTTCGGGAGCGGACGGAGCGTATTTGCTCATATCCGCGGGCTCGTCGTCGTCGCCGTCGAACGGCAGGCTTTCCGTCTGCTGCGCTTCGGGCACGGCGGGAGCGTATCTGCTCATGTCCGCGGGCTCGTCGTCGGCAAAGGGGAGGTCTTCCGGCGCTTCCGTCCCGATCGGACCGGAAGCTTTGGGCGCCGGCGCTGACTGCGCGGCGGCGGGCTTCGGAGCGGCGGGTCTTGCCGCCGGACGGGGCTCCGGTACGGGGGCGGCGGCGCCGCCGAAAGCGGCGCCGGAAGCTTCAAGGCAGAGGGCGACGGTCGCCGCCTCTATCTCTATCCTGCCGTTCACGCTGCGGGCTATCCTGCCCGCGGTCTCGCCGAGGCGGTTTATCGCTTTGAGTATAAAGTCCGCGGTCGTCGCGTTCGCGGCGGAGCGCAGCCTATCTATATCCGCGGCTCCCGCCACTATGACGCCGGACGGGTCCGCCATGCTCTTCGCCATAAGAAGATCGCGGAAATGTCTTAATAACTGGGCGCAGAGCCTGTCCGCCGAGCCGGAGCTCTCGTAGAGCCTGTCTATGATCGCGATGGCTCCCGCGCAGTCGCCCGCGGCGCAGGCTTCGGAGTAATCGAAAAGGTCCTTGCGCCCGAATACGCCGGCGCAGGCTGCGGCGGTCTCCGCGGTTATCCTGCCCTCGGATACGAAGCATCTGTCCAGCAGCGAGAGGGCGTCCCTCATCGCGCCGTCGGCGCAGGCGGCGAGGGTGAACGCCGCGTCGGGGTCTATCTCCCGTCCCTCCGCCTTCGCTACCTGCTCGATCCTCGCAGAGATTACCGACGGGGAGATGCGCCTGAAATCGAAGCGCTGGCAGCGGGAGAGTATCGTGACGGGCAGCTTCTGGACGTCCGTCGTGGCGAGGATGAAGACGACGTGCTCCGGCGGCTCCTCAAGGGTCTTGAGCAGACCGTTGAACGCGCTTATGGAGAGCATGTGGACCTCGTCTATGATGTAGACACGGTATTTGCAGAAGACGGGCGTGAACGCGACTTCGTCGCGCAGCATGCGGATGTCGTCTATGCGGTTGTTGGACGCGGCGTCCATCTCGACCACGTCGACCGCGCTGCCGTT
The DNA here is from genome assembly GCA_017443405.1 of Clostridia bacterium. Classification (GTDB taxonomy): domain Bacteria; phylum Bacillota; class Clostridia; order Oscillospirales; family Acutalibacteraceae; genus RGIG2893. The sequence continues at coordinate 49,822 of JAFRXS010000189.1, forward strand.
CTCTATCGCGCGGCATGCCTCGCACTCGCCGCAGGGCTCGCCGTCGCGCGGATCGAGGCAGTTGACCGCCTTGGCAAATATTTTGGCGCACGTCGTCTTGCCCGTGCCCCTCGTGCCCGTGAAGAGGTAGGCGTGCGATATGTGTTTGTCGCTTATCTCGTTGCGCAGGGTCCGCGTTATAGCGTCCTGACCGACGACGTCGGAGAACAGCTTCGGGCGGTATTTGCGGTAAAGAGCCAGATAGGGCTTCTGCATGACGGCAGTCCTCTTTTAAAGTGTAAACCGCTTTAAAGCGGTATAAAACAACTCGATACTACTGTAAAACGGAGAAAAATGTTACAAAAAAAGTTCGATCTCTGTCAAACGGCGTGCAGGCGGGTCTGTATCGCACGGGCAGACCGCTTAATGCTGCTCGGTTCCCCGCCTGACATGGTTCACGGCGCTCCGCCGCACAGGACCTGCACGCCGCGTGACAAAAATCGAACTGCTTATATTATAACAATCGCGCGCGATGATGTCAAGAAAAACTTGACAAACAGGCGGTATGAGCTTATTATTTAAATGAAAGGGAGTAATTCGCGTTTGGCAATTAGCAATGCTTGAATCAATTAACAATTAGCAATTTGCAATGTGCAATTAATGGCGGGGCTGCGCCCCACACCCCGTTGGAAATGATGTTTGCCCTTCGGGCAAATGATGCCGCTTCGCTGATGATGCAGCCTGCGGCAATGATGTGTGCCTTCGGCACATTGACGGTGGGCTGCGCCATATGACGGGTGAGGGCGAAGCCCTCCCGAAATTGCACATTGCACATTGCTAATTGCACATTAATAATAGCACATTGCCAATTGCACATTTGTCACAGCAACTCCCGATCCCCCTCAATTAATAATATCATAGGAGATAACATCATGAAAAAAGTCCGCATCGGAGTCTGCTGCCTTGCCCGTTACACCTACGACGTAGCAGCCGCTCTTGAAATATACAAAAAAGCTCTCGCCGACCTGGAGACCGTGCCCGAGGCTGAGTGGTCGGTCATATCCGATCCCGTGGTCGAGAAGACGGACGCCTCCGCCGCGGCGGCGAAGTTCAAGGCGGACGGCGTGGACGCGGTCGCCGTGATAAGCGGCACGTTCCACCTCGGCCACCTCGCGCTCATCATCACCCGCGAGGTCAAGAAGCCCGTCCTTCTGTGGGCGTTCAACGAGCTGCCCTACGACGGCGGCAAGATACGCCTCAACTCCGTCTGCGGCATGAACCTCAACGCCTCGAACCTCTACAAGGCGGGCTTCTCGGACTTTGAGTGCGCCGTCGGCGACGTCATTGACCGCGACTGGGTCGACGCCGTCAGGATGAAGACCGCCCTCGAGCGCGCCCATATCGGCGTCGCGGGCTACCGCGCGGACGGCTTCTTCAATCTCGACATCGACGAGCCCGCCGGCTTCGGCTCTGCGGGCGTGCTGATAGACCACTACGAGCTTTCCGATATGTTCTCGCGCGAGGTGTCCGACGAGGACGTGAAGAAGCGCGAGGCGCAGGTCCGCTCGCTGTTCGGCTGCTCCGGCGTCACCGACGTCCAGGTCGAAAAGGTCGCCCGCCTGTGCGAGAGCACGAAGCGCTTCCTCGACGACAACAAGCTGGACGCGCTGGCGGTCAGATGCTGGCCGGAGTTCGCAAACAGCTACGGCATCGCGCCCTGCGCGATGATGTCTGTGCTTCAGAGCGAGAGCAGGATACTCGCCTGCGAGGGCGATATCGAGGGCGCCGAGACGATGCTCGCAGCAGCCGCCGCGGGCTATGAAACGCCGTTCCTCGCCGACCTGTCGCAGGTCAACCTTGACGAGGATTACGCTCTGCTGTGGCACTGCGGCGTCGCGCCGGTCAATCTGTGCGACGGCGTCTGTGACTGCACTCTGGACACCTATTTCGCCGGCGGCAGGGGAGTCACCGCGGGCTTCGTGATGAAATCCGGCGGCTTCGACCTGATGAGGATAGACTCCGCGAGGGGCAAAACCCGGCTCTTCTTCTCGAAGGGCGCCGCCGAGCCGATGGAAAAGCAGCTTTCCGGGACCTACGCCAAGGTCCGCTTCGACTGCAGCGTCAGAGAGCTTCTCGACACCGTCACGAGCACCGGCGTCGCGCACCACCTCGCGATGTGCTACACCGACCGCTCGAGGGAAAGGGCGTTCGCGATCTTCGCGAGGATGATGGGGTATGAGGTCATAAGGCCGTAAGAGCTTAATGTGCAATACCTGATTTAATCAGCAATGTGCAATGCCTGATTCAATTATCAATTAGCAATGTGCAATGCCTGATTCAATTATCAATTATCAATTAGCAATGTGCAATGAATGGTGGGCTTTGCCCACAGGTGAGGTCAGCACATCGGTAAGTAGATAGTGTCAGCACATCGGTAAGCCAGTGGTAAGTACACACCGGTCTCGTCAAGGTGGAGATCGGCGCAATTTCGGTAGGATCACGGGGTAGA
>JAFRXS010000190.1 GCA_017443405.1 Clostridia bacterium
CATCCTTGCTTTGCGTCAGCAAAGCGGCGTCTTCAGAGCACAAAATAGCTCAACAATACCTTGTCCAAAGGTGCGAAGCAGTTTTTCAGAGGCAGATTTTTATCAAGACAACGAAGCTGCCGCAGATAATACTGTCGTATTTCAAGGCAGATGAGGCAGTATTGGGGAAAAGATGCTCTGAAAAACCGTTTTGTGTTCAACTCCCCTTACCCTAACCTATTGCGGAAACAATTGCAACTGTATGATATATATGGCGAACCCCGAAAGAAATATCCTCAGGCACTTGACACTATCACGGTTCCGTGATATAATATAAAAAAACAGGATAGGAAGTGTATATCCATGCCGGTATTATCAAGATTCTACGGTATCATCATCCGCATGTATTTTCAGCAGGCGGAGCATAATCCGCCGCATATCCACGCGCTGTACGGAGATGATATGGCGGAGATCGTCATAAAGACCGGCGAAGTGCTGGAAGGGCATCTTCCGCCCAAGGCGCTCGCTATGGTGAGGGAGTGGGTATCCATCAACAGGGACGATCTTCTGCGAATGTGGGAGACGCAGGAGTTCAAGGCGCTCTCTCCCCTCGAATAAGGAGGCGGTCCTATGTTCCATAAAGTGAAAGCAGTGAACGCGCTGCCTGACTACCGGCTGAGCGTACAGTTCGCCGAGGGCGTCACCAAGATCTACGACGTAAAACCGTTATTCGGAAAATGGAAGCCTTTTACGGCGCTGGAGAACGACCAGGAATTGTTTTCCGGCGTTGAGGTCGACAAGGGAGGCTACGGGGTGATCTGGAACGACGCTCTCGATCTCTCATGCGACGAGCTTTTTGAAAACGGCGAGACCGTACAAACTCCGTTCGACGGTCTGATTGCGTTCACCGAAGCCACACAGCTTTGGGGACTTAACGAAAGCACTCTGCGCAAGGCGATCGCATACGGCAAGCTCGTCAACGGCGTTGACGCCTGCAAATACGGCAAGCAGTGGGTCGTTTCCGTCGACGCAATGAAGCGTGAATACGGCAGGCCGGGGTCTGCGGGATAAATCAAAAATAACGTAACGGGGCGCCTTCCTTGCGGAAAGCGCCCCGCAGCTGAATTCGCCTTTCGGCGAGCTAAATTGACCTGCGGTCAGCTAAATATGCTTCGCAAGCTAAATTTGCTCCGCAAGCTGAACCCGCGAGGCGGGTTCAGTCCTCTATCGCCGCTTTGCCGGCGCCGAAGATCGCCTTGAACCTGTCGGGGTCGTACTTGGGCGTACGGTCGTAGTAGTAAACGCCGTTCTGCTCCTGCTCGATATCGGTGAGCTGCGTGTAGCAGTAGGCGCAAATGCGCTCGTTGCCGAGCATCGCGTCGGTAAGCCCCTTCAGGCGAGAGAAGAACTCGTCGTCCGTCTTGGGCGCGTCGCCGTAGCCCCAGCCTTCCCTGCCGTCCTCGGGCTTGCGGATGCCGCCGTATTCGCTGATGAAGACCGGCTTTTTACCGTCGTAACGCTGACGGTCGACGTGCTCCTTGAACTCGTTCTTTTCCGCGAGGTCGGCGTAGAAGGACGCGAAGACCGCGGGGTCCTGATCGTAGTTGTGCACGTCATAGATATCCGTCACGACGTGGTAGTTGCCGGAGGTGTCGATGCACGGGCGGGTGCGGTCCGCCGCCTTTGTTGCCAGATATACGTCCCTGAGGATATCGTCTATCTGTCTTCTGCCGTCGCGGTCCCACGTTTCGTTGAACGGGCACCAGCCGATTATCGACGGATGGTTGAAGTCCCTGTCGATCTCCTCGAGCCACTCGGGCAGCACGCCGAAGATGCCCTGCGGCACGGTGTGGTCCAGACCCCAGTTGGGGTACTCGCCCCAGACGATATAGCCGAGCCTGTCGGCGTGATAGAGGAACCTCTCCTCGAACACCTTCTGGTGCAGTCTGGCGCCGTTGAAGCCGCAGGCGAGCGAGCGAAGTATGTCGCCCTCGAGCTCGGCGTCGGACGGCGCGGTGTAGACGCCGTCGGGGTAGAAGCCCTGATCGAGCACGAGGCGCTGGAAGACGCTCTTGCCGTTTATGCGGAACTTATAGCCGTCGACCGTGACGTTGCGAAGCCCGAAATAGGACCCGACGCGGTCGCCGCCGAAGGTGAGGACGACGTCGTAGAGCTCGCCCCTGCCTATCTCCCAGAGATGCTTTTCGGAAAGGGCGATATGAAGACGCGCGCAGCAGGAGGTGGAATCGACGGACGCGGAGCCGACCTCCCTGCCGCCGTAGGTAACGGCCGCGGCGACCTTGCCGGGGCAGCTCAGCTCTATCTCGGCGTCGACGGCGCAGGAATCGGGATCGGGATAGAACCTGAATGTCTTTATATGCTCTTCGGGCAGGTATTCGAGCCAGACCGTCTGCCAGATGCCCGTCGTGCGGGTATAGTCGCAGCCGTGTGAATAGTATTCACGGCTCTGCTTGCCGCAAGGCTGCGTATTATTGCGGGCAAGGTCCTCGCAGCAGACGACTATCTCGTTCGCGCCGTCGACGGCAAAGTCCGTTATATCGACTCCGAACGAAACGTAGCCGCCCTTGTGGGTGCCCGCGAGTTTTCCGTTGACGTAGACGAAGGTCTCGTAATCAGCCGCGCCGATATTGAGCTTCACGCGCTCGCCCGCGCGTTTTTCTATGACGGCCTCGCGCCTGTACCAGACGGCGTCCATGAAGTCGACGTTCTCAATGCCGGACAGCTTGCTCTCCGGGCAGAACGGGACGTTGATCTTTTTATCGAAAACGTAGTTTTCGGGCAAATACAGCTTTCTTTCCCTGCCCGACCTGCCGGTATCGATATAAAAATCCCATTCGCCGTTGAGGTTTTCCCATTTTGCCCTGCAGAACTGCGGGCGCGGATACTCTTCTCTGTACATGGTCTTCCTCCGAATCTATATTTAAACTGTCAAAATAAGTCAAAAATCAGGGTGCGGCCGGTCGTCCCTGTAAGCCGCCATGATGTCGCGGAACACCTCGCCGTTGGACGGCGGCGTCCAGGTCACGGCGTTCGCGCCCGCCGCTATCGTCGCCAGGATGCTCGCGTCCGTCGGGCCGCCCGTCGCGATTATCGGCACATCGGGAAAATCCGCCCTTATCTTACCGACGAGCTCGGGAGTCCTCGACGCGGCGGATACGTTGAGTATCCTCGCGCCCGCCTCGAGTCGCGCGGCGATGTCAGTCTCCGCGTTGGCGACCGTCACGACGACGGGTATGTCGAGGTGCTCGTTGAGCGAGCGTATGACGTCGTTGGACGTCGGCGCGTTCACGACCACGCCCAGCGCGCCCTGGAACTCGGCGTGCCTGCCGAGCTCGAGCACCCGCGTGCCCTGCGTGAGCCCGCCGCCTATGCCGACGAACACCGGCACCGTAGCGGCGAACATGACCGACTGCGTTATGACCGGCTGCGGCGTGAACGGATAGACAGCGATGACCGCGTCGGCGTTGCAGTTACAGATTATGCAGGCGTCCGTCGAGAACAGCACGGATTTTATCCGCCTGCCGAACACGACTATGCCCGAAGCCTTGTAGATGACCTCGGGAACGTGCAGCATAAAGCGGCGCAGATGCCCCTCGATCACCGGCGCGTCGCGCCTGAAATCACCGATCGGAACGTTCCCGGAGTTTTCCGCTATGCCGATGCCTTCGACCTTCTCTGTTTTTTCTCTGTTTCCAACGCTCATCAAAAACCTCCGTCGGCGGGGGCGACCGCGCAGCGGTCGGAAATAAAACAAAATACCGTAAAACAAAAAAGCCGCTCCGAATCAACGGAACGGCAAAGTGCCGGCGACGACCTATCTTCCCGGGAGCCTGCGCTCCGAGTATTTTCGGCACATTTGAGCTTAACTACCGTGTTCGGGATGGGAACGGGTGGGACCTCAATGTTATAGACACCGACTGCGGCGAAGCTCTGCCTCAACCGCAAGAGGTATTATATCGCAACGCCCGCAAAAATGCAAGTACTTTTTTGAATTTGTAGGATTACACAAAAATTATCGGGCGTTTAAGCAGTTTTTCACAAAAACAGTCAAATCACGTCGAAGCTATCGCCGTCCGGCGCGACAGAAAGGACGATCTCCCTGTCCGCGAAGGGCAGGCGGACGGTCCCCGGCTTACCCAGGAACGGCTCGATCAGCCGCCGAAGCGCGGGAGAATCGAAGTCCTCCGTCACTATCCACCTTCCGCCTCCGTCCCCGATGACCGTCGGTCCACCCTTCGTCAGAGAGGACGACCGTTCCGGCAGGAAGCGCGGCGGCGTCACGACGGTCAGGCCGTTCTCCCGAACAAGCGCCGACACGTCCGAAAGCGTCCGCGGACTGATATGTATACCGCACAGGAAAACGAGCTTCAACGAGGACAGCTCCTCGCGGCGCGCGCGGTCGTCGAACACCGCCAGCGCGTTCATGGAGCAGAAGGAACGGTGCTTTTTCAGCAGCGTGCGGTCGATGCGGTTCAGATTGAAGGACGCCCTCCCGCTCTCGCCGAAGGTGACCGCGTCCACCGCCCGTATCCACTCCCTGCTGCGGCGGTCGGGGCGCAGGCGGCCGTTGCCGTAAAGTCCCCTGTCCCAGAAAAGGTTCTGGCCCCAGTACGTGTCGTCATAACGTATTATACCGATCTCGGGGCGGTAATCCGCGATCTGGTAGTCCCTTTCTTTCCCCCTGTATTCCCTGACGAAGCGCAGGAACGCCTCTCCCCTGTCGTTCAGCGCGCCGTCGCACACGAGCGCGGGGGTCGACTCCACGTAGGCGAGGTCGACGCCCGAAAGGAACGCGAACACCAGGTTGCTGTACAGCTCGTCCGCGCTGTGCCCGGGGAAGGACTGCCGGTGCCACAGGTCAACGCAGGTCCAGAGCGGGGCGCCGTACTCTAACGCCGCCCCCGCCGCGACGGCGAAAGACAGGTTCGTGCAGCTCTCCTTCATGGATTTGAAGTTGGGGACCATCCCCGCGCGGGCGAAGGTATGGAACAGGATCGGGAACACGTGCTCCCCGGCTATCGGCGCCGCGGTCATGGAGCGAAGCTCCTTCACGTACTTTTCCAGCGCGGCGGAAAACGCCTCCCCCTGCCTGTAAGCGTCGCGCGTCCTCATGACGGGAAAGGCGTGCGCGCCGAAACTCAGCTTATCTCCCCACCACAGGGAGAGGTTGCGGGCGCTGACCGCGTACTCGAACTCGTCGTACATGACGCCGCGCAGCTCCCCGCGGGACGCCAGCGCGCGCAGGAACGCGGGGTCGGGGCAAAGCCGGTGCCCGCCGTCCGGGGCAACGCACCATTCATGGCCCTTGGAGCCGATATGCGAGCGTTCCGCGTTCTGGAACTCGAAGTTCGCGATCAGCCCCATGCCGCGCCCCGCCGCGGCAGCCGCCAGACGCTCCGCCTTTTCGTACTCGTCGGCGAAGCCGCACGGGTCCGGCGAGGTATGGCAGACGATGAGATCCGCGCCCTCGCTAAGAGGCAGCTCGAATTCCGGCGTATCCTCCAACACCTGACGCTCGAATACGTTGACTCCTATCTCCATCATTCGCCTTCCCTCCCCGTAAAACTGAAAAGCGCGCGCCGGTCCGCGTTATGCCGCGCGCCGGCGGCTTGTTCTTCGGTGAACAGAAAGACAGGATCCGAAGACCCTGTCTCTACTTAGTAAAATATCCGATAGTGATCAGACGAGCTCGATGATGCACATCTCGGCGGCGTCGCCGCGGCGCGGGCCGGTACGGATGATCCTGGTGTATCCGCCGTTCCTGCTCTCGTACTTCGGCGCGGTCTCCGTGAAGAGCTTATGCGCTACGTCTTCCTTGGTGATGAAGGCGAGAGCCTGCCTGTAGTTGGCGAGGCCGCCCTTCTTGCCGAGCGTGATCATTTTATCGGTTATAGCCTGGACCTCCTTGGCGCGGGTGACCGTGGTGCGGATAGAGCCGTTTTCAAGCAGGTAGGTAACCATAGCTCTCAGCATGGCCTTGCGCTGGTCGGTCGGCCTGCCAAGCTTTCTTTTGTTACGCATTTGATATCAACTCCTTTTTGAGCGGTGGACCGATCAGTCGTCTTCCTTGCGGAGAGTGAGACCGAGTCCCGCGAGTTTCTCGATGACCTCGTCAAGCGACTTTCTGCCGAGATTGCGCACGCGCATCATTTCTTCCTCGCTCTTCTCAACCAGATCCGAGACCTTGTGGATGTTCGCCCTCTTGAGGCAGTTGAAAGATCTGACGGACAGGTCAAGTTCCTCAACGGTCATATCAAGGACAACCTGCTTGTTGTCAACGGTCGGCTCGACCATGATCTCAGCCTGACCCGCCTCGTCGGTGAGGTCAATGAAGAGATTGAGATGTTCGTTGAGAATCTTGGCGGCGAACGAAACTGCCTCTCCTGCGGAGATCGTGCCGTTCGTGGTTACGTTCAGCGTGAGACTGTCAAGGTCCGTGATGTTCCCGACGCGCCAGTTGTCGACCTGGTAGTTGACGTTGAGCACCGGCGTGTAGATGGAATCTACCGCGATGACGCCGATCGGAACTTTGAGATTCTCTTTGTTGCGCTCGGCTGTGACGTAGCCCCTGCCGGCGTCCGCCGTAAGCTCCATGCGGATGTGCGCGTCCTCGTTGAGAGTCGCGATGTGGAGCTCCGGGTTCTTGATCTCAACGTCCGAGCTGGCCTGGATGTCGCCCGCGGTGAGCTCGCCGGGACCCGTGAAGTCGATGTACATCGTCTGCGGGTTGGAGTTCGTCTGCGGGTTGGAGCCGTGGATCTTGAGTATCACGTGCTTAAGATTGAGAATTATCTCGGTTATATCTTCGGTCACGCCTTCGATCGCGCCGAACTCGTGAAGCACGCCGTCGATCTTGACGGTGGTGATCGCGTAGCCGTTCAGCGAAGAAAGCAGGACGCGGCGAAGACTGTTGCCTAATGTGAGACCGTAGCCTCTCTCGAGGGGATTAAGAATGAACGTACATTCATTGCTGTCTTTATCGCCTTTGAAAGTGATCTCAGGCTTTTCGATACCTATCATCACAAAAACCCTCCTTGTAATTTCTGCTGGCCGGACCGGGCTTCCCCGATCTTTTGAACATACTCTCAAACCGGCGCGGAGCCGTTCGCGTCGCGAACTCTACCGGATGCCGATCAAGCCGCTGACGCCGGATAGACCGGAAGCAGCGGATTATTTGGAGTAGAATTCGACGATAAGGTGCTCCTCGACGGGAACAGTTATCTGATCCCTCTCGGGAAGAGACTGGATCTTGGCGCTGCCGTTGGCGCGGTCGGAAACGATCCACGCGGGAACGGGCCTGCCGCCGTTGGCGTCAACAAGAGCCTTGACGGCGTCGGTATCGAAGCTCTTCTTCTTGTAGGCGATAACGTCGCCCGCCTTGCAGAGGTAAGAGGGGATGTCGACCTTCTTGCCGTTGACGGTGAAGTGGCCGTGCATAACGAGCTGACGAGCCTGCGCTCTGGAAGAAGCGAAAGCCGCGGTATAAACGATATTGTCGAGCCTGCTCTCGCAGATCCTCAGAAGGTTATCACCGGCGATACCGGTCTGCTTCTGGGCGATATCGAAATACTTGCGGAACTGAGACTCGCTGATGCCGTAATAACGTCTGGCGGTCTGCTTGGCTCTGAGCTGGGTGCCGTAGCCGGTGACCTTGGAGCGCTGCTGACCGTGGGGGCCGGGAGCGTAGCTGCGTTTCTCAAACGCGCACTTGCCTGTATAGCATCTGTCGCCCTTGAGGAAAAGCTTCTTGCCCTCCCTGCGGCACAGTTTGCATACTGAACCTGTATATCTTGCCATATTTAGAAATACACCTCCGATAAATTAGACCCTGCGCCTCTTGGGAGGACGGCAGCCGTTGTGCGGAATGGGCGTAACATCGCGGATGAGCGTGATGTTGAGACCCGCGGTCTGAAGGGCGCGGATGGCTGCCTCGCGGCCTGAGCCGGGACCCTTTACGTAAACCTCGACCGTCTTGAGGCCGTGATCCATAGCTGCGTGAGCCGCGGTTTCGGCTGCGACCTGCGCTGCGTAAGGAGTGGATTTACGGGAGCCCTTGAAGCCCATTTCACCGGCGGAAGCCCAGGAAATGGCGTTGCCCTCGGTGTCCGTGATCGTAACGATCGTGTTATTGAAGGTGGACTGAATATGAGCCGCGCCGGCTGCGATGTTCTTGCGTTCGCGGCGCCTGACCTTTGAAGCGCCCTTTTTGGCGCCCTGACCTTTTGCTGCCATATCTGATCCTCCTTATTTCTTCTTGTTCGCGATGGTCTTCTTGGGACCCTTGCGAGTACGGGCGTTCGTCTTGGAACGCTGGCCCCTGACGGGAAGACCCTTGCGGTGTCTTACTCCGCGGTAGCAGCCTATATCGACGAGTCTCTTGATATCAAAGGAAGTCTCACGGCGGAGATCGCCCTCGACCTTGAGGTTGTGGTCGATATACTCACGAAGCTTAGAAATGTCTTCGTCCGAAAGATCTTTGACCCTGATGTCGGGGTCGACGCCGGTAGCGGCGAGGATCTTGCCTGCGGTATTGCGGCCTATACCGTAGATATAAGTGAGTCCTATCTCGACTCTCTTGTCTCTCGGAAGGTCGACACCGGAAATACGTGCCATTTGATTAATACACCTCCGTGTTATCGGATGACGGACGCTGTCCCGCCCTCACGGCGCGACGTAGGTCCGGTCATAAAACTCAGCCCTGACGCTGCTTGTGCTTGGGATTCTCGCAGATAACCATGACTTTGCCCTTGCGCTTGATTACCTTGCATTTGTCGCACATCTTTTTGACTGAAGGTCTGACTTTCATAAATTTGCCTCCATTCGGATGTTTTCGGATGATTACTTCGATCTCCAGGTGATCCGACCGCGCGTCAGATCATACGGAGACATCTCTAACGTTACTTTATCTCCCGGCAGTATGCGGATGAAGTTCATCCTGAGCTTGCCGGAGATCGTCGCGAGGATCACGGCCTTGTTGGGCAGCTCGACTTTGAAGTTCGCGTTCGGAAGAGCTTCCCTGACTATGCCTTCAACCTCGATCATGTCTGATTTAGGCATCTTCTACCTCACTTTTCTGAAATTCCGCCAAAGCTCTCTTCAGCGCGCGGTCAGACCTCAGGTCTTCGGAACTGAGCACCGCGCGCGTCACGGAAAGGTGACGGGGATTTTTGAGCTTCGGGCGCGCGAGCGGGCGGACTTTCCCGTCGGCGACCGATATCCCCTTTTCCGTGATGCCGGTTACGGCAAGAAAGGAGTTTTTGTCCCGTCCTGCTTTTGAGAATACGACGCTTCCGATACGGATATCCACTTGCGGGGTCACTCGGCAGAGCCCGTCACCGCGTCGCGGGTGAGTATCTCGCACTTGCCCCCGGTTATGAGGACCGTGCGCTCGAAATGCGCCGCCAGCTTACCGTCGGCGGTTACAACCGTCCAGCCGTCGCTGAGCTGCTTTATATGCCTGGTCCCCTCGTTGATCATCGGCTCGATGCAGATGGTCATCCCGGGAACGAGGCGAACACCGTGACCTTCGCGGCCGTAGTTGGGCACCGAGGGCTCCTCGTGGAGCTCTTTGCCGATGCCGTGACCGCAGTATTCGCGTATTACTCCGTAGCCGCGAAGCTCGCAGTAACGCTGCACGCACGCCCCGATGTCGCCTACGCGGTTGCCCGCGACGGCAAACTCCATGGCCTCGAACAGCGCCGCCTTCGTGACCTTCATCAGGTCCCTGGCGTTTTTGCTGACTTCGCCTACGGCAAAGGTCTCGGCGTTATCGCCGTTAAAGCCGTCAAGAGTCGCGCCCGTGTCGATGGTGACGATGTCGCCCTCTTTGAGGATCCTGTTCTCCGACGGGATACCGTGGATTATCTCCTCATTGACCGAGATGCAGGCGCTCCCGGGGAAACCGCCGTAACCGAGACAGTTCGGCGTGCCGCCGCGGGACTCTATGTACTGCCTTACTATATCGTCGAGATATTTTGTGCTGACTCCGGGCTTCACTTCCCTGCCCGCCGCCATAAGGGCGCCGAAGGACAGCTGGCCCGCCTTTCTCATCAGCTCTATCTCTTTTTCCGACTTGACTGTGATCATTCTTCTTCCCCCGGATGAGCCGTCAGGTTGAGAACGGCGTCCTCCACGGCCTTGAGCGTGATCTGCGTCGTCTCGTCGAGAGATTCGCAGCCGTCCACCCTGACGAGCTTGCCCTTTTCGGCGTAGTAGCCGATGAGCGGTTCGGTCAGTTCGTGGTAGGCTCTCAGCCTTTCGAGCACCGTCGCCGGCGCGTCGTCTTTTCTTATAACGAGCCCGCCTCCGCAGCCGTCGCAGACGTCGGCGACCTTGGGCGCGTTGTATTCGAGGTGATAGCTCTTGCCGCAGTGCGAGCAGACTCTTCTGCCCGACATGCGCGCGACTATCCTATCGTCGGGGACTTCGATGTCGACAGCGAAGTCGATGTGGACCCCCATGCGCTCAAGCTCGTCCGCCTGGGCGATGTTGCGGGGGAAACCGTCGAGAATGAAGCCGTTCCTGCAGTCGTCGAGGGCGAGACGGTCGCGGATGATACCGATCACGACCTCGTCCGGGACGAACTTGCCCGCGTCGATGAACGCGGCGGCTTTCTGCCCCATGGGTGTGCCGTCTCTGACGGCGGCGCGGATGATATTGCCGGTGGATATCGTCGGGATGCCGTATCTCGAGCTGATGATATCGCACTGCGTGCCCTTGCCCGCGCCGGGCGCTCCCAAGAAAATGATGTTCACCTGAGATCTCCTTTCATGAGTGTCCCGAGCGGACGCCGCTCAGCCGCGCCGGGCGGCGTCCGTTGACCGGTCAATCAAGGAAGCCTTTGTAATGACGCATCATGAGCTGGCTCTCAAGCTGGCGCTGAGTTTCGAGAGCGACGCCGACAAGAATGATTATCGAGGTGCCGCCGAGCGAAACGCCCGCCATGTCCGCGCCGACCGCTTTGGATATCTGGGAGTAGACGATCGGGAACAGAGCCACGACGCTGAGGAGCAGAGCGCCCAGAAGGATCAGCTTGTTCATGATCTTCTGGAGGTAGTCCGCCGTAGGCTTGCCGGGACGGATGCCCGGGATCGCGCCGCTGTTCTTGCGGAGGTTGTTTGCCATCTCAACGGGATTGTACTGGATCGCGGCGTAGAAATAATCGAAGAAGATTATCAGCAGGAAGTAGAGGATGCCGTAGACCCAGGAATCGGAGTTGAAGAATTTGAAGAAGTGATCGTACCAGCCGTTGCCCTCCTCTGCGCCGATGAACAGGTTGATCGTCGGGGGCAGGGAAAGGATGGAGCTCGCGAAGATGATGGGCAGAACGCCCGTCATGTTGACCTTCAGCGGGATGTGGCTGTTCTGACCGCCGTACATCTTGCGGCCGACCACTCTCTTGGCGTACTGGACGGGGATGCGCTTTTCGGCGTTGTCCTTCCTGAGTATGAAAGCGATCAGCAGGAACATGCAGACGACGAAGATCGACACCGCGGCGTAGTAGATGCCGCCTCTGTCAAAGTACTGGTAGAGCGTCGTGACCATCGTGGGTATACGCGAGACGATACCGACGAAGAGCATCATGGAGATGCCGTTGCCGATGCCGCGCTCGTCGATACGGTCGCCCAGCCAGATGACCAGCGCCGATCCCGCGGTGAGTATCGCTACGACCACTATGCCCTGCATCCACAGAGAGAACCCGGTGAACTGAGAGCCGTTGATGTCGGTCGTGAGGTAGTTCTTGCTCTTCAGATAGATGAAGTAAGCTACGCTCTGAAGCAGAGCCAGGCCGACCGCCGTGTATCTGGTGATGCGGGAGATCTTCTTGCGCCCCTCTTCGCCTTCCTTGGCGAGATTTTCGAGCGCGGGGATCGCGACCGTCAACAGCTCGATGATAATGGACGCGTTGATGTACGGCGTAACGCTCATCGCGAATATCGTACCGTAGTTGAAAGCGTCGCCCGTCATCATGACGAGGTAGTTCATGAAGGTCGCTCCGCCGCCCGCGGTGGGATCGACAAGAGCACCCGTGATATTCAGGAAGGGAACCGGGATCGCCGCGCCTATTCTGAATACCAGAAGGATGAGCGCGGTGTAAAGTATCTTTTTACGAAGATCCGGGACTTTCCACGCGTTGATAAATGTTTTGAACATGAGGCTGTCTCTCGCTCCTTTCCGTCCGGCAAAGCCGGGACCGCCCTGACGCGCGGCGGTCGAACCGCCTTACGCGCCGGTAATGAGTTTTCAGATCTCTTCAGCCGTTCCGCCGGCTTCTGCGATCTTCTGCTTGGCGGATTCGGAATAAGCGTTGACCTTGACTGCGAGTTTCTTCGTGATCTCGCCTCTCGCAAGGACCTTGACCGCGTCGAAACCGCCGTTTACAAGACCCTTTTCCTCGAGAGCCGCGATGTCGACGGTGTCGCCGTCTTCAAAACAGGCGTCGATGTCGCCGAGATTGACTATGGCGACGGTCTTCGCGAAGATATTGTTGAAGCCTCTCTTGGGAAGACGCCTCTGAAGGGGCATCTGGCCGCCTTCGAAGCCGACGTGCGGACCTCTGCCCGCACGGGCTTTCTGACCCTTGTGGCCCTTGCCCGCGGTCTTGCCCTGACCGGACGCGGGACCTCTGCCGACGCGCTTGACCGCTTTGTTCGAGCCGGCGGCAGGCGCGAGTTCGTTGAGTTTCATAACGTTCGCTCCCCCTTATTCGACGGTGAGAAGGTGCGAGATCTTCTTGATCTTGCCCCTGGTCGCCTCATTATCCGGCTGGACCGTCGTGTCGCCGATCTTACGGAGTCCGAGTGAAGTTGCCGTAGCGATCTGATCCTTCTTGCTGCCTATAAGGCTCTTGGAAAGCGTGATTTTGATCTCTGCCATATCTTCACCCCTCAGCCCAGCATCTGCTTCTTGGAAATGCCGCGAGTCGCGGCGACCTGATCGGCCGAGCGGAGCTGAAGCAGCCCGTCGACCGTCGCCCTGACTACGTTGCAGGGATTGTTTGAACGGATAGCCTTGGTACGGATATCCTCGATTCCGGCGACCTCAAGTACGTCGCGGACGGCGCCGCCGGCGATAACGCCGGTACCGGGAGCCGCCGGCTTGAGCAGGACTTCGCCCGCTCCGAACTTGCCTCTGACCTCGTGAGGAATGGTCGTGCCGCGGAGAGAAACATGGATAAGGTTCTTCTTCGCGTCGTCGATTGCCTTACGGATAGCGTCGGGTACTTCCCCGGACTTGCCGAGACCGTAGCCGATCGTGCCCTTGCCGTCGCCGACGACGACGATGGCGGAGAACTTCATGATACGTCCGCCCTTGACGGTCTTGGCAACGCGGTTGATGGAAACTACGCGCTCCTGAAACTCGTCTTCTTCGTCCCTGTTCCTTCTTCTGTTGTCGTCTCTTGCCATGGTTTGACCTCCCTCCTCAGAATTTCAGGCCGCCCTCGCGGGCGCCTTCGGCGAGAGCCTGGACCCTGCCGTGATAGACATAACCGCCGCGGTCGAAAACGCAGCACTCGATGCCGGCCGCTTTCGCGCGCTCGGCTATGAGGTTGCCTACCTTCTTGGCAGCGTCGGCGTTGCCGCCGTAGCCGCCGAAGTCCTTTTCGACGCTGGACGCGCTGGCGAGAGTAACGCCGTTCTCATCGTCTATGAGCTGCGCGTAGATGTTCTGGAGAGAACGAAATACGCTCAGACGCGGACGCTGCGCCGTGCCGGAGATCTTGCTGCGGATCCTTACGCGGCGCGTGTTCCTGGCTTTAATGCTGTCGGGTCTGTTGACCATATTCCTTCACCCCTTATTTCGATGTCTTGCCGGCCTTGCCTTCTTTGCGGCGGACGGTCTCGGTGGCGTACTTTATGCCCTTGCCCTTGTAAGGCTCGGGAGGACGGACGCCCCTGACTACAGCCGCGAACTGGCCGACGACCTGCTTATCCGCGCCCGAGATGGTGATCTTGTTGGGCTGCGGCACAGTGACCTCGATGCCCTCGGGAGGCGTCATCGCGACTTTGTGCGAATAGCCGACCGTGAGAACAAGGTCTTTTCCTTCGAGCGCGGCCCTGTAGCCGACGCCGTTGATCTCAAGATCCTTCTTGAAGCCCTCGCTGACGCCGACGACCATGTTGTTCAGCAGCGTGCGGGTGAGGCCGTGGAGCGAACGGTTCTCTTTGCCGTCGTCCGGACGGGAGACCGTGATGGTCCCGTCCTTGAGCTCGAGGCCCATCTTGGGGGAGAAGGTCTGCTTGAGCGTACCCTTCGGTCCTTTGACCGTTACCGTGTTGTTGTCGAAAGTGACGTCCACTCCGGCGGGAACGGTAATGGGTTTTTTACCGATTCTTGACATTTCGACGTCCTCCTTACCAGATATAAGCGAGAAGTTCGCCGCCGACATTCTGCTTGCGCGCTTCCTTGTCGGTCATGACGCCCTTGGAGGTGGACAGTATCGCTATGCCCAGACCGCCGATGACCTTGGGTATCTCGGCGCACTCCGCGTAGATGCGCAGACCGGGCTTCGAGACCCTGCGCAGACCCTTGATGACGGACTTCTTGTCAGCGCCGTACTTGAGAGTGACCTCAATGATGCCCTGCTTGCCGTCGTCAATGATCTTGTAGTTCTTGATATATCCCTCGCGGGCGAGAATGTCCGCGATGCTCTTCTTCATGTTGGAAGCGGGGATACTGACAGTCTCGTGTTTCGCGATGCCCGCGTTGCGGATGCGGGTGAGCATATCGCCTATAGTATCGGATATCTGCATCAGTTTCCTCCTTACCAGCTGGCCTTTTTTACTCCGGGGATCTGACCCGCGTGGGCGAGATTCCTGAAGCAAATACGGCAAACTCCGTACTTGCGAAGATAAGCGTGCGGTCTGCCGCAGATCTTGCATC
>JAFRXS010000191.1 GCA_017443405.1 Clostridia bacterium
CCTTTTCATGTTTTATCATCAAGAATTTGACTACAAGTTTGATACCAATCTCGCCCGCGATATCGAGTTTTGTGCCGGTCTGGTTGCCTTTCGTCAGATACAGGAAGTCGACGTTCGCGCCGATTTCGCCAAAAATGCCGAGCTTCAGCGTAGCGATCGACAAATCAAAGCCGATAGACGCAAACGCTTCAATGGAAACGCCTACCGCAGCATCGATCAGCAGCGCTCTCGCCTCCGCCTTGTTCGCGAAGGAAACCTCCAGATCCGCCGTACCCTTTACTTCAAAAGAAACGCTCGCGGGACAGGAGCCGCACATAAAGACCTGTTCCCATTCATACTTTGCTTCAAAGTTTGCGCCGACGCGTCCTCCGCAGAAATCAATGCCCCACTTGTCGCCAAGCAGGCCGACTTTTGCTTCCAGAACGACCATGCCGTAGAAGTTGATATCCACAGAGCCTTTGCTCGTGGGGCCTTCATCTTCGTCATTGTCGTCGTCTTTGTCTTTGTCTTTGTCTATTTTCTCCAGTTCCTCCTCAACGCTTTCCATATCATCATAGAGATGATCGGGGTCAAAATCAAGAGAAGGATTCGTGTCTGTCTCCATATCGCGTTTGTTATAGCCTATAGACACAAAGATGCGGAAGGTTCCGGGATCCTCCGTCGGAAGGATCATCATCGTCATGGGAGGCTCATCGGAACCTGCCATAAGACTTTGCAGGAAAATGAAGCCCTTTTGCAGCATTTCATTGACGTTGACGCCTTTGAAGATCGCACCGATGTCGAGGTCGGACTGCAGTTCCTCCTTCACCTCATTGCCGATCTCCTCCGCGCCTCCGTCCGGTGTTGACAGATCTCTCTGGTGAGACAGATTCGATACGCCGAACGGCATCGTCTCGGTTTTGATCGTCAAGTCGCCCTTTACGAATACCGCGTTGACAGCCGAAATCGGATGCGGGTTGGCGCCCTCGTCGGTCAAACCGTCCTGCTTCATGTTTGCGTCTGTCATGGTATAGTAACTGCGTGACATGGGAACCGCGGAGAACGGGAACACAAACAGCGTAGACGCGTCGAGATCCGCAAGATCGATGATCTGATCCGCTTCGGTCTTATCGATATGACTCTGCCCTGTCAGTTCATGTCCGTCGGGGGTGCAAAGCATGACGTCCGTAACCTGATCCGAATGATATGCCGAATAGCCAACTGCGTCTTTTATTACCGTCTCGCCGATGAGCGCCACGTCGGTGGTAAGCACCGCCTTATCAAAACGTCTGGATATGCCGATATTGTTCGTATAGTCGATGACGTCGCGGGTATAGGCGGTCGCGGTACCGTCATAATACTGCTGCAGCCTCTGACGGATGATCTGCGGCATGGTATCGCCAACGGTGTTGTTTCTCATGTAAACGACCGAATCGGTCGGGGAGGACGCGCCGTACAGGTCGGTGGACGCGTTCAGTTTCACATAACCCGGCTGCCAGGTATCCGCAAAGCGGTACTCAAATACATAGGTGATCGCATCGCCGGGCTTCGCGCCGCCGGCTTCTTCGGCGCTGTCGGGATCGATCTTGAACTGCGTCGGGTCAAGGCACAGCTTCAGCTTGCCGTCCGCGACGGTCGCCGTAATATCCTCGCGGCCGTCCTGTTCCGCGCCGGTATCGCCCACACGAATCTTTGCGTCGGGGCAGTATACGCCGTTCTTGTACGCGCCGCCCCGGATGGTGACTGCGCCGCTGTAGGGCTGGCCGTCGGGAGTAAGGAACGTCAGCTCCGCATTGGAGATCGCGCGCAGACGAAGATGATTGCACGGATAAAGCTGAAGGGAAGCCACGTCGCGCTCGCCGGTCTCCAGATCGATTTGGAAAAGCGTGCCGACATAGACGTTATTCTCTTCGTCCCTGCTCATTGCCATGACAGAGCCGTCGATACCGTCCGGCTCATAGACCGCCAGCCTGCCGGTTGCGTCGCTCGTCAGGGTGCGCTTATCGCCCTTGCCGTTTGTGTAGTTGACGGTCGTCTCAACGGCAGGGTTGAATTGGAACAGATAAAGCTGATCCTTGAGGGTCGCGGTCGTTACGTCAAAGCTTGATTCGATTCCTGTGTTCGCGTGCGTGGCGGTGATGGTAACTTTTTGGCCAGCGCCCGTCTCGTTCTTGCCGACGAGCAGGAGGTCTGTTGCGGGCGCGTAGGAAGTATAGCTGTAATTGCGGATGTCGGAATAAATGCCGCCCTGCTTGTAGTCCACGCTGACGGTCTTCGGGTCGCTGGACTTCCACATCATCTTATCCGACAGCATACCGTAGACCGCTTCGCCGTAGTTCACGGAAACGATCTTTTGCAGGCTCATGTCGGTACGCAGCGCTGTGAAATCGTCAAAGGTCAGCTGATAACCGTTTTCACTGACGTAGCCGCTCACCTTGTCATGATTATCCATCGCGACCGTTGTGCCGCCGACGTTATCGCCCGTGCCGCCTGTCGTGCCGCCGATCTCGCCCGCCGTTACGTCCTTCACGATCTGTTCGAGGATCGCGGGATTATAGACGGTAAGGCGCATGGAGTCAAGGCTCCAGTCGTCCGCGTCGCTGTTGCGCGCGTAGATCGTGATGACGTAGGATTCCTTCAGGGTGGCGGGCGCGGAGGGGCTGAACGGGATCACGCCGCCGGAAACAGCCGTTCTTGCGCTTACCGCTTCGCCGGACTTCTGAACGGTGTATTCCACCTGCGCGCCGTCGGTCGTGTATCCGATGGCCGGGATCTTGTCCGCCGTCACGTAATAGCTCTCAAGTGGATTCAGGCG
>JAFRXS010000192.1 GCA_017443405.1 Clostridia bacterium
CGCGATATGCGGACTGCGCAGGAGCGTGTAATACGGCTGCTCGGGATAAGCGGGAGACGGCGCGTAGATCTCGCTGCCGCGCAGTTCTTCGGCGATAAGCGCCTGATACGCCTCGCCTTCGCCGACGGAGGTTTTGACGATATACGCCAAAAGCCGGATCAGGTCGTCGGACAAATAGCGGTTGTCGCCCGTGACAAGCAGCTGCCCGAGCGAATATTTCTTCCGTATGCTCTCCGCGTTGTCGGAGAGCTCTTTTGCGAATATGGATTCTTCTATAAACAGCGAATTCTTCTTTAACAGCTCCGCACGTTGACGGCGGCGGTCGGTGATCTCAAGCTCGTCATTATCGAGGTCGCGCAGAAAATACGCCATCCGCGCTCCGTCGTTTGCGACAAGATCATAATAGGCGGTCTCGGTAGTCTTGGTCAGCCAGTTTCGCGGATCGCTTGCGGGAAAGACGTCCCACCCGAGCGGCAGATCCTTCGGGCGGAATTCGTCTTCGGTAAGCGCAAGGGTATTGAGGAACTGATAGTTCAGCTCGGTCGTGTCCTGCCGTTCGGCTTTATCCTGACCGGAGATATACAGCGCGTGGTCATACTTACGGCAGCGCTCCAGATACTGAGCCCACGATAGTCCGTTCTCGGTCATCCACCCGAAGCCCTTGAACATACTCTTGGTGAGGATCATTTCGACGTCACCCACGTCGTGTTCCACGCCCCAGATGTCCCTGATTTTATGCACTCCGAGCTCGGAAAAGAGACCTCGAATGTCGATTTCGTGGACTACACCCTTGATATACGGAAGGCGTATCTGGAAAGAGTGATGCGCGCCGGAAGACGGATCGAGGGAGTATGCAAGATCCTTTGATATGATCCCCTCGCCGTCGAATTCGAGCACCTCCACGTCGGCGGTCTTTTCCACGCGTTTGTATTCTCGCTCCGGGTCGTCCGATCCGTCGTCCACAACGGTGATGATATGGGCGTCCTTAACGATACTTTTCGGGTTGTCGATGACGACGATCTTTTTCTCCGATAGAAATCCGGCGTCTTCATACCGCCGCCCGCTCGTGTACATCAGCCCGTTATAGGCGTAAAGCTTGGCAAGCTGACATTTGCCGACGGTCATTCCGAGCATGATCCGCTCGCGCAGCGGCTCGTACAGATCCTCGCGGATAAAGGAGAGGATATTGTTCCGGCTCATACTCGCCGAACGCTCAAAGGCGACGTATTTGTTCCCGCCTTTGCCGAAGTCTATCGTTACACCTTCGGGCGAGAGCATCGCCTCCGCTTTGGCGACGGCGTCGGGGCCTCCCGTGTTCCGCCGTCTGTCGAAGGTGCCGGAAAAGTCGATATAGAGGATGGCGTCCTTCAGCTTATCGCAGTCAAGTTCTGCGTAAAAGCCTTCGCCGTAGAGCAGGCGCATCGCCTGATAGAACATCGGGCAGTCGTCCTGCTTGGTTTCCTCTACCAAATATTCCTTTGAGGTATCGGTGGCGTCAAAGAAAAAGCGCCGGTCACCGTTTTCCCCCTTCGAGGCGGAAATGATGCCGAGCGC
>JAFRXS010000193.1 GCA_017443405.1 Clostridia bacterium
AATGTACACGCTCTTTGAGAGCAATGGAGTCGATTACGAAATGAATATCATTTTCTCCGACGACACGATCTACACGACGGTCTGGGTTGCCGAATGTGTCGAATACGGAGAGGAAGCGACGGAATGAGAACGAACCAAAAGAAAGCGTTTACCTTAACCGAGCTTCTGATCGTTCTCGCGATCCTTGCGATCCTTGCCGTTATTGCAATTCCGGTGGTATCCGGTCTTCTCAAAAAAGGAAACGATACCTCTGAGGACGTCAACGCGGCGTACTTTACTTCTATCATGCAGAAATACGCGGTTGAAGAGGTCGAGACGGCGGCTCACTACCCAAGATTATCCACGTCCGGAGGAGCTGATTCCGAATATCACATTTTCTCTGAGAAAGCGGGACAAGGGACGTTCCCCGGCTACAACATTATCGCCAATACAGGCAACGCCGAGGCTCTTGCGAAGATCAGAAAAGAAGCGGTCATTGCAATCAAAGCATTTGGTGATACCGCAGTCAGCGACGATTACTTCATCCCGCCTCCTGCAGATGACGATTACGAGTACGTTTATTACTACCTGACGGGAGACGTCAAGAAGGTCAAACGGGACGATCTGAACACCACCTCCGCAGATGAGCTGTTGAACGGCGTCATCAACGTTTCGGATTACTGGGTCTATCTCAGCCGTGACGGCGGAAGCGGCGCCGCGCTCGGCGGCGTGGACGGTGATACCGGTTTCCTGTTCGTCCAGGTCATTCAGTACGGCACGGGCGAGCCGTTGACAGGTGCGACCGTTACCGTGAATGCCGGAGCCAAGAGCTTTTCCGCAACGACAGCAGAAGGGCAGAGAGGATTTGTCGGATTTTCCGGCGTCCCCGTCGGAAGCGTTAACGTCAGCGTCAGTTATCCCGGTGCCGTTACGTTCCCGAACAGTTCCTTCTACAGCAAGAGCGGAGAGATCGTTATCTCCGGGACCGGCTATGAGGGATGCCAGATGAACTGTCCGTATATTGTCGAGCTCAAGCTCGGCAGTCTCGGCAGTTTGGGATTCTACGAAGAAAAGGTCACCTGGACAGGAAGCGACTGGAACGAAACGAGGACGAAAATCACGACCAGCACGGTCACGACTTCAACCTTTACCGCCAACACCTCGCTTTCTCCCTCGGCGAGATCCGAGACTTACATCTCGAATCTTCATACGACCGGAGGAACGCAGGAGCTGATGACCTCGGATAAATATCTTATCTACGGTCATTATAACCTTTCGGTCAGCGCCTACGGTTACAGAACTTATACCGAAGCAGTTGAGTCAAAGGTGTTTGGTATTGATAACGCCGCAGGCAAGTATTCCGGTTATACGTCGCCTTACGAATACCCGATCGTGATGAGAAGTCCAAACGGAAAAACGACGCTGATCGGATACGTCCAATGGGAGAATTCATCCCAACCGTTGCGCGGAACGCCGAGCGGTCTTTCTGGCACATGGGTAAACAGCAATACTTCCGTCTCGGGCAGAGTCAAGGTGACGAATATCGCAACCGGGACGGCGTACTACAGCGATTATTTCTCGTCACCAACAGAAGGCAAGTTCTATTACGGAATCAACAACCTGCCTGACGGTGAGTATAAGTTTGAACTTGACACGCCTTACAAGTACGTGAATATGTCGAACTTTCCCTCGACGTTTACAGTTGACGGTCGGCTGCTCGATATCTCTGGGCAGGTCAAGAAGTCGGAAGCCGGCAGCGGCAACGTTACGGGTACGGTCACATACGATTCGCTCGGAAACTATGACCCGATCCCGGCGCAACGGTGAAATTCAAGAGACTCGGTGAATCGTCTTTTTCGGCGAATACGACAACGAACGCAAGCGGTCAGTTTACCGCGTCGTCATTAAAGAACGGGTTTTATCAGATCACTGTAACGCCTCCGTCTTACATCGGCACCACGACATATTACTTTAAGATGTTTGTCTCCGGCAACGATACGATCACGCTGAGACTGTCAGTCGCACAAAAGACGGTAACGGGAACGATTTCGCTGTACTTTGACGAAAGCACGCGAATGACCAAAACCGGAACGGTTTCATCGTCGAGCATGACTGTCACATTCAAGCGAACGAATTCCGCAGGGACTGCAAACCAGCATTCGACGAACGCAACGGTAACCGTAAGCGGCGTCGATCCGACGTATACGATCAATCTCGTTCCCGGCTACTATATCGTGGCGGCGAGCAGCAGGTGCTATAAGACGTACACGTCCTCTGTTATCAGCGTGACGGCAAATAAGACGCATAACTTCAATATGTACGTCGATCACGATGACGCCGATAACCACTATGACCTCGTCAGAAAATCCAACGCAAGCGGTCACTGGTACGGATGCGAGAACTGCGGCGCTGTCTTTGATTTCGAGGCGCATACAAAGTCCAACTGGACCTATAAAAATACGTCGCAGTGCTACCGATACTGCACGGTCTGCAATTATGTGACGGACGGCCCGTCCGATCATACGATGACGTCCTACGTTTCGAAGGCGGCGACCTGCACGACCAAAGGTACGAGAACTTATTACTGCACCAGAGGATGCGGACACACCTATACGGAAGATATCGCCAAGAGCGGACACGTCGGCAACGGCATCTGGGTATATGACAACAACGGGTCGGCGTCGTCTGTGGGAACGCATCATCAGAACTGCAAAAACTGCGGAGTTGTAATGAATGCTAATACCGCCTGCACCAGAGGCAGTATGATCGCAAACGGTCAGACGAACCACTATGATCAGTGTAGCGTTTGTTCCGGAAAGCGGTACTTCAATCACACTTGGACTGAGACGTCACGGACCGGCTACGTTTGTACGGGCGGAACGATCTACTACAAATGCAATACCTGCGGTGCGACAAAATCAGGCAGTTATGCGGCAACAGAAGCGCATAACTTCCGTGCAAGCTGCGACACCTTCCACAACTGTTCGTGGAACACCTACTGCACAGCGGCCGGCGTCCACGTCTGGAACGGGTATTATCACATTATGTGTACGAGATGCAAGGCAGTCGACGATTCAAAGTGGTGCGCGATGCACTGCGGAACAATAAAGACCAAATGGCCGTGTCCGTATTAAAGGAGAGAAAGCTTATG
>JAFRXS010000194.1 GCA_017443405.1 Clostridia bacterium
ATCTTGCCCGCGTCCTTGGTCGCCTGACGCTGAGCGTCGGTGAAGTAGGCGGGAACGGTGATGACGGCTTCGGAAACGGGGCCGCCGAGATAGGCTTCGGCGGAAGCCTTGAGGTTCTGGAGTATCATCGCGGATATCTCCTGCGGAGTGTAGCGCTTGCCGTCGATCTCCACGTGATAGTCGGAGCCCATCTGCCTCTTGATGGAGGCGACGGTCCTCTTGGGATTGGTTATCGCCTGGCGCTTGGCGGTCTGGCCGACCATGCGCTCGCCGTTCTTGCCGAACGCGACGACGGACGGGGTCGTCCTTGAGCCTTCCGCGTTGGGGATGACGACGGGCTCTCCGCCCTCGATGACCGCGACGCAGGAATTGGTTGTTCCGAGATCTATTCCTATTACCTTAGACATTGTTTTATCCTCCTGAGTTTTTCTTTATATGATTAAGGCGTATTTAACTTGCAATTCGGGCTAATTGGTGACCTTGACCACGGCGGGGCGTATGACGGCGTCGCCGAACATATAGCCCTTAGAGAAGACCGCCGAGACGACGTTCTCGCCCTGTTCGGGGTCCTCGTCGTGCATTACGGCGCTGTATCTTGAGGGATCGAATTCGTCGCCGGGCTCGCCGAACGACTTGACGCCCATCGAGGCGAGTATCTCCGAGAGCTTGCCGGCGCTCATCACTATGCCCTTGACGTAGCCCTCGCTGTCGGCGGGCACGCCGCCCGCGCGGTCGAAATCGTCTATCGCGGGGAGCAGCCTGTTGATGAGCTCCGTCTGGGCCGACCTCCACGCCGCCTCTTTCTCGCGCGAGGTGCGCTTGCGGTAATTGTCGTATTCGGCGAGGGTGCGAAGGAGCCTGTCCTTGAGCTCCTCGTTCTCTTTTTTGAGAGCAGCGAGAGCGTCTTCGCTCTCTTTGTCCGCCCCGGCTTCTCCGGATTCTTTGCCGTTTTCTTCCGAGGTATTTCCGGTCTTTTCGGACTTTTCGGTCTTTTCGGACTTATCCGTTTTCCCTGCTTTTTTCTTCTTTTCGGTTTTTTCCGTCTTTTCCGGTTTTTCCGATTTTTCCGATTTTTCGGGATTTTCCGTTTCTTCTATAATAACGGGATCTTCTTTATCCATCGGTGTCCCCTCGCTTTCCTTATTGTCCGCCGGTTCCGGCGGCGAGCGCGTTCGCGCCGAGTATCTCGCCCGCGCGCTCCCCGAGATAGCTGATGACGGGGATATAGCGCGCGTAGTCCATCCGCATGGGTCCTATCAGACCGAGCGAGCCCGCGACGCGTCCGCCTATGCGGTAGCCGTAGGTTATCGCCCCTGCGTCCTCGAGAGCCGCTGCGCGCAGCTCCCTGCCGATATACACCCTCACTCCACCGTCGTTGCGGCCGAGCAGAGAGCAGACCCTCGCGCTGTCGTCGAAAAGCTCGAGGAACAGGGGCGCGAGCTCGGCTGTCTCGTTGTAGCGGAGGATGTTCGTCCTGCCACGCACGACCGCCTTCGGCTCCTCGCTCTCCAGAGCGAGATCGTACAGCGCGGACAGCAGCGGCGACATCGTCAGCGCCCTGTCCTCCAGCGAGAACGCCATGGTCTGGACGTCCGCCTTCGACAGCTTCTCCGGCTGCTTGCCGATGAACAGGTTGGCGGCTATGCTGTAAAACAGCCTGATATCGTCCATGTCCGGTTCGGATCCCAGCAGGATGACACGGCTTTTGAGCACCCCCAGGGAGTTGCGCAGCAGGATCATCACGCTCAGCGTCCCGGTCTTCACGAGCTGTACGCCCGTCACGACCGCGTCGCCTCCCGACGGCGTCGACGCGAGAGCCGTGCAGCCGGTCATATCCGACAGCAGCGAGCAGCAGGCGTCCAGAAAACTGTCCGGCTCGCCGGACTGCCCCGCGAGAACGCGGTCGACCCGGAACTTCTCCTGCACGGAAAGCTCCATATCGGGGCGCAGGTGGTCGATGAAGTACCTGTACCCCTTCGGGGTCGGCACCCTGCCGGCGGACGTATAGGGCTGCTCTATCAACCCCTCGAGCGACAGCGCCGCCATTTCGTTGCGGATGGTGGCGGAGGATATCGCCGTGCCGAACATCGCGGACAGGAACTTCGAGCCGACGGGCTCGCCCGTCGCGACGTATCTCTCCACTATCATAGACAGGAGCTTTTGTTTACGTGGTGTAAGTTCCATGTTCCCGTCTCCTTTTTTGTGGATTAGCACTCTACCGCTTCGAGTGCTAACAGCTATAATATATACTTTCGGAGGCGTTTTGTCAATAGACGATTGTAAACAATATATTAACGGTTTTTAAACAATATACTCCCGCGCGTTTCGCCGCCCGGGGGCGTATTATTGCGAAAATATGGGATATAAGTAAATAATAATGAATAATCGATTTTTGTATTGAAATATCGGCCGCGTCGTGCTATACTGCGGGAGTAATGATCGATATTAATTTATGATATCATATTTTTTCCCATTCGAAAGCGGGGGCAGGTTATGGATAATTTCCTGTATTACTGGCTGAAATTCGTAGCGATACTCACGCAGCTCATCGCGCTGCTCTCGAAGTACAACGGCGGGAGCGACTCCGAAACGTCGACTACCAGACGCGACAAGGTCAAGCTGCCGTTCGACGGCTTCGATTTTCTGCTGCCTGATATCCCCGGGTTGAAGTAAGTCCGGAGATTGGTTTGATTTGCGACTTTTAATATAACAAGTAAAGGGATGTATTTTTATGATCGATTTCGCACAGGGTCTTCTCAGATTCGTAAATTTCCTCACGGGGATCTTTGAATCCATCGCAAACCTCATCAACACCGCGAACGGCAAGCCCACGGAATATCCCGATCCGTTCGGTCTTTCGAACTGATCCCGGTCAAACTTCTATTTTTTAAATCTTTATATCACTCCACAACGAAAAGAGGTGCAGTCATGAGCCATTTCAATTTCGCCGCCCTTATCGAATTCATCAAGCGTTTATTCGAGTTCTTCAAGAGCATCTACGAGAAGATCGCGGGCAGTGAGGACGAATCCGTCACCGCGTAACCACGAACGAGCGGACGTCATCAGAAACCGGGTCTTCGGGACCCGGTTTTTCGTACCCTAAAACATTATTCATCATGGAGGATATCATGGAACCCAAAAGGATATACAGGTCCCGCACCGACTGCAAGATAGCGGGAGTATGCGGAGGCATCGCGAACTATCTCAATGTCGACCCGACGCTCATCAGACTTATATGGGTAGCGCTCGTGCTTTTCGGAGGCAGCGGTCTGCTCGCCTACCTGATCTGCGCGCTCGTCATACCCGAAGAGCCCTGGGTAGACCCCGCACAGTAAAGCCGGTTTTTTCGGCCTTTTTCCGCCCGCCGGACGTTTTTTCGTCCGACGGGCTTTTTGTATTTGCATTTTGCAATAATATATGTTAAAATATAATAATTATTTTGTACACCTCCTTTATTATGAAAGGATCCTGATCATGGAATATGAAGAAATGAAGACCCTGCGCGACATAATCGACTACGGAGCCGAAAAGTTCGGCGAGCGCAGCTTCATGGAATTCAAGACATCTCACGGCGTGGCGTCAAAGTCCTACGCCGGCTTCAGGGAGGAGGTGCTCTCCTTCGCGCGAGTCCTCGACGATTGGGGCATGACCGGCACCGGCGCGCACGTAGCCGTCATAGGTCCGACCTGCGTCGAGTGGTGCGTCGCCTTCCTCGGCTCTTCATGCGCGTCCTGCGCCGCGATACCGCTGGCGCCCAAAGAGACCGACGAGATGAACTGCCGTCTCATGGACTTCGCGGACGTCGACGTCCTCGTTTACGACAAGGCGCACGCGTCGCTGTTCGAAGCGGCGAAGAAAACTCTGCCGAGGATAAAGCGTTTCATTTCTCTGGACGATTCCTCCTCGCAGCCGGACGTATTCAACATATCCGACCTCATAACCCTGCATCTCGACGACTGCGAGGAGTATACCCACCGCCCGAAGC
Source organism: Clostridia bacterium (assembly GCA_017443405.1). Lineage (GTDB taxonomy): Bacteria > Bacillota > Clostridia > Oscillospirales > Acutalibacteraceae > RGIG2893. The sequence goes on from JAFRXS010000194.1 coordinate 3,986, forward strand.
GCGGCGAGATGGCGGCCATATTCTTCACGTCCGGCACGACGGGCTTCCCCAAGGGCGTAATGCTCTCGCACCTCAACCTCACGACAGCCGCCGTCGGCAGAAAGATAGCGTTCAACACGCCGAGGCTCTTCTGCTGCATGCCTCTGCATCACTGCTTCTGCTTCTCCAGCATCGTTTTAAAGGGCATATCGCTCGGCAGGACGCTCTGCGTCAACGATAAAATAGAAAACATAGTCGCCGACCTGCAGATGTACAGGCCGCAGCTCGTGACCGCCGTCCCCGCGATAATCAAAACGCTGTTCAACGGCGCGTTCCGCTTCGCCGACGCGCATCCCGAGCTTGAGCGCGGCGCCGCTGTCAAAAAGTTCTTCGGCGGGGAGCTCGACCAGTTCATCTCGGGCGGCGCACCGCTCGCCCCCGAACTGAACGAGCTCTACAACGAAACGGGCGTCTGCGTCTACAACGGCTACGGCATGACGGAGTGCGCCCCGATAATAGCAAACAACACGACAGGCATCTACACACCCGGCAGCGTCGGCAAGCCGCTCCCTCAGGTCAGGGTCAGGATAGATGACGGCGAGGTCCTCGTCAAGGGCGACAACGTCATGCTCGGCTATTACAAGAACCCCGAAGCGACGCGCGAGGCGTTCACGGACGACGGCTGGTTCAAGACGGGCGACCTCGGCAGATTCGACGATAACGGTTTCCTGTACCTGACGGGCAGAAAGAAGAACCTCATCCTTCTCGACAACGGCGAGAACGTCTCGGCTGAGATGCTCGAAGCCAAGTTCGAGAACGAGCCGATAGTCCGCGAGGTCGTCTGCTACGGCGAGAACAACGTCATCTGCGCCGAGATATATCCGAACAAAAAGTATCTTGAGGAAAACGGCGTCGAGGATATCGACGGCGAGATGATACGCCTGCTCATGAGGGTCAACTCCGGGCTCGCCAACTTCCAGAGGATCGCGCGCTACGTGATAAGGGACATTCCCTTCGAGCGTACGACCTCGGGCAAGATACGCCGCGACAGCGCCGGGCATAACAGCAAAAGGGAGGTCGTGGAGCCCTCCACCCCGACCGAGAAGCGAGTCTGCGCCACTGTCAGGCAGGTGCTCGGGCTCAGGCAGGTCAGCATGGCGGACAATTTCTTCGAGATAGGCGGCGACAGTCTGTCGGCGGCGGAGCTCGCCGCGTCGCTCAACATCAAGACGCAGACCGTCTACGACAAGCCCTTCCTCTCCGCCCTCGCGGCGTCGATCGACGGCGTTTCCGGTAAATACGACGACAACGGCGAAAACGTCAACGCCATACTCAAAAAAGAGCTTTCGCACGTCGTCCACACCGCCAAGCCCTCCGTGATACTGCTCACGGGCGCTACGGGCTTCCTCGGGATACATATACTCAAAGAGCTCCTCGGCAGATACGTAAAGGTCAACTGCCTCGTGCGCGACAGAAACAAGCTGACCGAGCTCGCGGAATTCTATTTCGGCGGCCTCGACCTGTCCGACGTCGGGATCTACGAGGGCGACATAGAGCGCGCCCGTTTCGGTCTTTCCGACAAGAACTACGCAAAGCTTTGCGGCACGGTCGACACCGTCATACACACGGCGGCGAACGTACATCACGCCGGCGATTACAACGATATCAGGCGGACCAACGTCTACGGCACCGAAAACGTCATCGGTTTCTGCAAGCAGGCGAACGCCGTGCTGCACCACACCTCGACTGTCAGCGTGCACGGCGGAGGCACCGTCCTCGAGACGCATCGCAACGCCTCCTTCGACGAGAACGTTCTCGACATCGGCCAGCGCTTCCGCGACAACGTCTATATCCACAGCAAATACCGCGCCGAGGAATCGGTCATCCGCGCCATGCGCGACGGCCTGCTCGCGAACATCTACCGCATAGGCAACCTGACCTGGCGCAGTTCCGACGGAAGATTCCAGCGCAACGAGGCGGACAACGGCTTCCTCTCCCGCGTAAAGGCGGTACTCAAGCTCGGCGTAACGAGCCGCGACCTCGACAAGTACCCGATGGATTTCACGCAGGTCGACGAATGCGCCCGCGCCTACGTCGGGCTCGTGTTCAGCGGCAGAGCGAACCGTGTGTACCACCTGTTCAACCCGAACATGATCGACCGCGCGGAGATGTTCCGCCGCGTCGGCGTGCCCTACAGGGAGGTCTCCTCGGCGGAGATGATATCCCTCGCCTCGGCGAATTCCGCGGACAGGGACGTCCGCGTGCTGCTGTTCTACATCATCACGGCGGCGAAGTCCGACAATATCGACATGAGATGCGAGCAGACCGTGGCGGCGCTCGCCGAGAGGGGCTTTAAGTGGTCGCAGCCGGACGGGGAGTATCTCCGTCTGTCGGATTCCCCTTCAAGGCCGCAGGGGCACTGCCTCGATTTCGCTCCGCTCAACACGGCGCCGATACGCGAGACCGCCGGCAAGCTGACGCCCGTACAGCAGACGATGCTCGGCCAGCTCGCCGCGTCCGCGCCCTGCGAGTCCGTCCTGTTCGAGGATCTCTCGCCTATGGAGCAGCTCTACGGTTTCATCGTCGGCAGGGGCATCAAAAAGCCGCTGTTCATCACCTACGAGAACGCGAGAGCCGACAAGCATATAAACAAATTCATCGGCAAATTCGGCGACTGTCCGGTCTTTGACAGCTTCAAGGGCGAGCCCGACCGCTCGACGCTCGAAGCCGCGCTGCTCACCTACGCCGACAACAGGTGCGACAGCGTCATCGCCATAGGCGGCGGCTCCGTCCTCGACGTTTCGAAGATGACGGCTCTTAAAGCCGCCAATCCCGGCAAATCGCTCGACGATATCTGCCGTCTCGACACGACGGCTCAGCGCTGCGTGCCGTTCTTCGTCCTGCCGACTACGGCGGGCACCGGCAGCGAATCGACGGTCTTCGCGGTCATCACCGACAAGGACGCGGACAATATAGTCCCGCCCGGGGTCGATCCCGCGACCTACGACCCGTCGAAAGCCAAGAAGAAGCCCTATCTCTGCGACAGGTTCTATCCCGACGCGGTCGCCCTCGACGCGAGGCTCACACGCTCGCTCGGCGCGTTCATGACGTCGACCTGCGCGATAGACGCCCTCGCCCACGCGACCGAGAGCTATATAAGCCTGTACGCCGACACCTTCCCCGACGAGCGCGACCTCGCGCCCGAGGCGGCGAAGCTCATCTTCCGCAGCCTCAAGAAAGCAGTCGACGAGCCGTCGGACCTCGACGCGAGGACCGACCTTCTCAAGGGCTCCTTCCTCGCGGGCCGCGCCTTCGGCAGAATCGGCACGGGCTATATCCACGCGATAGCGCACCGCCTGGGCGAGCTCTATCACAAGCCGCACGGCGCGTGCATAGCGAAGACCTTCGTCCCCGTGCTGCGCGAAACGCTCCCCTGCGCCGCGGCGCGTCTGGCGGGGCTCGCGAAAGCGATCGGAGCTGCGGAGGACGGCGCGGACGACCTCGCCGCCGCCAACGCCTATATCGACGCCGTCGAAAGGCTGATAAGCGAAACGGGCCTCGACCTGTTCGAGATAACCGCAGACCCCGCCGATATCCGCGAGATCATGCTGCGCGCGCAGGACGAGGCGAAGTCCATGGGCTGCCCGAGAGCGTTCACGGACGAACACGTCACAGACATTATTTCACAGCTGTAAGCCGTATTGCATATTAACAAAGACACGCCCGGCGGCTCCCCCCGTCGGGCGGCGGAGGCGTGAACATGACCGACAAGGAACTTAAGACTCTTAAGGATAATCTCTGGCACGCTGCGGATGTACTGCGCGAAGGCGCACATCTGGCGGCGAACAAATACGGTCAGCCTATCCTCGGTCTGATTTTCCTGCGCTACGCGGACATACTTTTCAAGCAGCATAAAGAAGAGATCGAAACGGAGTATAACAAACGGCTCGGCACCCGCGCGGAAAAGACAAAAAGGGATATCGCGATAGAGAAATGCGGTTTTTTCCTGCCCGCGTGCGCTTATTACGACTATATAAACGACGCGCCCGATACCGCCGAAAAGGCGGACCTCGTAAAAAAAGCAATGGAGGCCATCGAGTGGGAAAACCCGCGTATGGAGGGCGTACTGCCCAAAGATGTTTACGCCCATCTCGTTCCGGAGGAGGAGCCGGAGCTTCTTTCAAATATCGTGCGCATATTCAAGGATATACCCGAAAACTGCACGGTCGATATTTTCGGCGAGATATATGAATTCTTCCTCGGCAAATTTGCCATGCAGGAAGGTCAGGGCGGCGGCGCGTTCTACACGCCCGCGACGGTCGTCCGCTATATGGTCGAGGTGCTCGACCCGCAGCCCGGCGACAAGCGCTTCCTCGACCCCGCCTGCGGTTCGGGCGGCATGTTCGTTCAGGCGGCGCGATACATGCACGCGCACAACGCGAGAGAGGACGAACGGATGACGTTCCGCTGCTACGGCGTCGAGAAGGACCCGGACACCGTCAAGATCGCCAAGATGAACCTGCTTCTCAACAACCTGCGCGGCGAGATAACCGAAGCGAACTCCTTCTATACCGATCCCTACAACGCCTTCGGCGCGTTCGATTACGTCATGGCGAATCCGCCCTTCAACGTCGACGAGGTCTCGTTCGACCGCGTCAGCGGCGATCCGCGCTTCAACACCTACGGCGTGCCGCGCAACGCGACGAAATCCGCGAAAAAGACTTCCGATAAAAAAGAGACGGTCCCGAACGCGAACTATCTCTGGATCGGTCAGTTCGCCACCGCCCTGAACGAAAACGGCAAGGCGGCTCTCGTCATGGCGAACTCCGCCTCCGACGCGGGCAAGAGCGAATACGAGATACGCAAAAAGATGATCGAAGAGGGCTTCATCAGTCAAATGGTGACGCTGCCCTCGAATATGTTCTTCACCGTCACCCTGCCCGCGACGCTCTGGTTTTTCGACAAGCGCAAACCGTTTACGGACAAAAAGGGCGAGATACTGTTCATCGACGCCCGCGGCGTCTTCACGCAGGTCGACCGCGCGCACCGCAAATTCTCCGACGAGCAGATAAAAAATCTCGGCATGATCACCCGTCTTTACAACGGCGACGCCGCCGCTTTCACCGCGCTTATCGAAGAATACAAAGCGGAACTCGCCGCCGCGCCGGAGACCGCGGAAGACAAGGAGACCAGAACAAAGGCGTACTGGCAGGCGCAGATCGACTGGCTGACGGACCGTTTCCCCGAGGGCAAATACCGCGACGTCGTCGGGCTCTGCAAGGTCGCGAAGCTCGAGGGCGAAGACGGTATCATCGACCAGGACTATTCTCTCAACGCCGGGCGTTATGTGGGCGTAGTCATCGAGGACGACGGCATGACGGAGGACGAGTTCAGGCAGACCATGATCGGTCTTAACGCGGAGTTTGAAGCGCTGAACGGCGAAGCGAAGGAACTTGAAGAGCAGATCGTCGGGAATATCAAAATGTTGTTTGGCGAATGATTATGGAGTTTATAGAGAAAAAAGCAAAAGAATTATACGAAAGTAGCTCTGGATTATCAAAGCCAGCCAATCAATTTGGGTATGGTTTTCCGTTTTTATCTTACTCGGATATCTTTCATAACTATTATGCACCATCAGAGCTAAACACTCTTGTAAACTCAAATGAAAAAGACCGAAAGAATTGTTCGATAAAGCGCGGGGATGTTTTTCTAACTAGGACCAGCGAGACTACAGACGAGTTGGGACTGAGTTGTGTTGCATTAAAGGATTATCCCAATGCAACATTTAATGGTTTTGCGAAAAGACTACGTCCTATAACAGACGAAATAGTGCCTGAATATGCTGCTTATTATTTCCGCTCGCCGTATTTCCGCGCTCAATGTATGAGTATGGCCTCGCTTATAACAAGAGCCAGCCTTAATGATGGAATGATCTCTCGGTTTAGGATAAGATATCCGAAACTAAAAGAAGTCCAAACCGCCATTGGTGATATATTGATGACATACGACAATCTAATCGAAGTCAACAACAAGCGGATCAAAATTCTGGAGCAGATGGCGGAAAACCTGTATAAGGAGTGGTTTGTACGCTTCCGCTTCCCCGGGCATGAAACTGCTGAGTTTGAAAACGGGATTCCAAAGGGGTGGGCTTATAGGCGAGCCGATGAGGTCATTGATTTCAATCCGACGCTGAAAACAGGGAATCAAACGGAGTTTACGATCATCCCCATGGAAGCGCTCAGCACGAACTCCATGGTATTAGATTCAA
>JAFRXS010000195.1 GCA_017443405.1 Clostridia bacterium
AGAAGGGCGAGCCTACGGGACCCATGGAGTAGGGGATGACGTACATCGTGCGCCCCTTGTAGGAGCCGCGGGCGATGTTGTAGAGCCTTTCATACATCTCGCCGGGCTCGACCCAGTTGTTGGTGGGGCCGGCCTCTTCTTTGGTGGGCGTGCAGATGAAGGTCCTCGCCTCGACGCGCGCGACGTCGTTGGGGTTGGTGAGGTGAAGGTAGCAGTCGGGAAGAAGCTCCTGGTTGAGCTTTTTCATTTCGCCCGTACTGCATGCCTGAGCCCTGAGCTCTTCGACCTGTTCTTCGGAGCCGTCGATCCAGACTACGTTATCGGGTTCGACAAGCGCCTTCATTTTCTCGATGAATTCGAGAACGGATCTATTGTTTGTGAGATTCATTAAAGAAGACCTCCTTTATAGACTATGCTGTTATTATAAAGAAAAAAGGCAGTTTCGTCAAGTGTTTCTTTGCCTTCCGTGCCGAAAAAACGGCGGAGTTCTTTGCGAACGGAATTTTTGTCCGCGGCGCGATTATATCTTGTATTTTACGGATCGAAATGCTATAATATACGCGCTTAAAGGTCGATGACCGAATAACTACGATCCATTTATACGGGGAGGTTTTTATGGCGGATAATCTTGACGCTTACAAATTCAAACAGAAGACAGAAGACGGCGAGGTCGGCAGGACGATCAAGGTCGGCATCATAGGCACCGGCTGGATAGCCGGCGATCACGCCGAGTGCTACAAGCGCTGCCCGGGGGCCGAGATAGTCGCGCTCGCCGATATCGTTCCCGGCAAGGCGGAAGCGTTCGCTAAGAAGCACGGACTCGAGAACGTCCGTATCTACAACAGCGACCGCGAACTCATCGATGCGGAAAAGGACAATATCGACGCCGTTTCCGTCTGCACCTACAACCGTCAGCACGCCCCCTGCGCAATCTACGCGCTCGACCACGGCGTCAACGTGCTCCTTGAAAAGCCGATGTGCGTCACTCTCGACGAGGCGGTAGAGATCTGCCGCGCCGAAAAGCGCAGCGGCAAGATCATCTCCGTCGGCTTCCAGCCGCGTTTCGATCCCAATATGATCATGCTCAAGGAAGTCGTTCAGAGCGGCATCCTCGGCAAGATCTATTACATCCAGACGGGCGGCGGCCGCAGGATGGGCATTCCGACCCCGTTCGGCACGAGCTTCATAAGGGACGATACCGCGGGTATCGGCGCTCTCGCAGACATCGGCTGCTATTCGCTCGACATGGTGCTCAACAGTATCGGCTATCCCAAGCCGCTCACGGTCACCGGCTATACCTCCGGCTTCTTCGGCAAAAAGCCCGAGTATCTCGACAGACCCGAATATACCGAGGAGTTCTCGGTCGACGATTTCGGCGCGGGCTTCATCCGTCTGGAGGGGGATATCATCCTCGACTTCCGTATCGCCTGGGCGATGAATATCGACTCTCCCTGCGACACGATCATTCTCGGCACCGAGGCGGGCGTCAGAGTCCCCGCTACCGACTGCTGGAACGGCTCCATCGGCGGTCCGCTGACTATCTACAGCAATATCACCGGCATCCCCGTGCAGACGCTCATCCCCAAGAGGGACGAGGACGACCTCGGCAACTTCGACAAGAAGATCCGCTCGTTCGTCAGCGCGGTCCGCGACGGAGGCAAGGCGCCCGTTCCCACTTCGCAGATACTCTACAACCAGGCGATAATCGACGGTATCGTCCGCTCCTCGAAGCTCGGCCGCGAGGTCGAACTCGATATCCCGGAGATCTGAGAGCCGGTTTTCTCCCGGAACCGAAAAAGCTTCAATATTTTTTCACCCGCTTCCCGCGACGGAAGCGGTTTTTTTATGCGTGAAAAAAACAGGATAATACTACAAATTGTATACCCGAAATGCTTTTCGACGTTTCCGGTAATAGTTGTTGATATCCTGTCCGCGGAGCGGCAGACCCGGCGCCCCGGCGTCCGAAAAATTTTTTCTAAAAAAACCGAAAATTCACCGAAAAAAATGATTGACATGGGGACAACGGCATGATAAGATACAAATACCATATTACTCCATAAAACTCCAAATAACTCTAAATTTTCAGAAGGGGAGGGAATAAACGGTGTCGCTGGACTATTTTGCATCCGGTTCGTATTCCGCAAACGTAAACGAAAAACGCCAGATATCTATCCCTTACTCTCTGAAACCCGATCTTATATGCCAGATACTCGCCAATCCGGATAAAAACGGAGAAGTCAGGTACAAAGACGCCGTTTCTTTGACTTTTATCGCAAAGGGATGCATAGGAGTCTATCCCAAAGACCTTCTTGAAAAAAAATTCCGTGATGCTATCGACTCACGGGAAGCGAAGATCGCGGAATACAAGAACAGACGGACGGAAGAGGAATTGGTTTTCGACGCTCTTGAAGCGCAGGTCGGCTCCGAAGACGAAGCGGCGGCATGTGATAAAAGAATAAAAGCTTTAAATAAGCAGATAGGCCGCCTCTCTGCCGAGATCAAGAACCTGAAAAAGAGACTTCGGAACGTCAAGACCGTTTCCGTCGAGCCCAACGGCCGTATGGTACTTGACGCGGAGCTCGCGGCGAAAGCCGGGATAGGTCCCGGAGCCGTCCGCGTCATAGGTCAGGGGCAGTATCTTGAGATCTGGGACACAGACGCTTACGAAGCCGAGTTCCCCGAGGACGACGATTACAGCGTAAGCGACGAGACGTTCCGCTGATGTACCATATACCTGTCATGCTCACGGAGGCGGTCGACGCTCTCGACGTGACTCCGGGCGGTCTTTACGTTGACTGCACGGGCGGCGGGGGTTCCCACTCCGCGGAGATATTGAGAAGGCTCGGCGGCACCGGACTGCTGATAGTGATCGACAGGGACCCGGACGCGATAGCCGAGCTTCACAAAAGATTCGACGGTATGACCAACGCGGTCATAGTCCACGACGAGTACGAGAATATAAAGGATATCCTCGAGTCGCTCGTTCCCGGGCGCCGCGCGGACGGCATACTCGTCGACATCGGCTCCTCCTCGCATCAGTACGACGAGGTGTCGAGAGGCTTTTCGTATCACGCCGACGCGGACGCGCCGCTTGATATGCGGATGTCGCAGTCGGGCGTCAGCGCGCGGGATATAGTGAACAACTACTCCTACGAGCAGCTCGTTTACGTCATAAGCACGTTAGGCGACGAGAAATTCGCTCCCCGCATAGCTTCCAATATAATCAAACGGCGCAGCGAAGCGCCGATAGAGACCACAACGCAGCTTGTGGATATCATAAAAGCATCCAAACCCCAGAAAGAGCTGAAAAAACGCGGTCACCCGGCGCAGAAGACCTTCCAGGCGCTGCGTGACGAAACGAACTGCATCAGCTCCCATCTCGAAGCGTCTGTCGACGCTATGTTCTGCTCCCTTAACCGCGGCAAGGGCAGGCTGTCGATCCTGACTTTCTCCTCCCATGAAGACAGGATCGTAAAAACGAAGTTCCGTTCGTACGCATCTCCCTGCATCTGTCCTCCTGAGTTGCCGGTGTGCGTCTGCCATCGAATGCCTCTTGCCGCGGTTAATAAATCAGTAACGCCTTCCGAGGCTGAAATACAGAATAATCCGAGGGCCCGCAGCGCGAGGCTGCGCAGCCTGAAAAAAATTCGCGACACATATTTTGATGACATCGACGACGCTGACGGGACCGACGGTCCCGATCGGCTCGATGAACGTTAAAAAGGAGCCGGGTCACAAATGGATGAGCATCTGAGCTATAAGAAACTGGAAGAGCTCTCAAGAAGCCTTTACGGCGACTCATACAACGGCAATTTCGTTTTCGGAACTGCCGCGACCGATCATGAGGCTGAACCGGCGCCGAAAAAGAAGCCCGCCATAGCTCCCGATTATCCTCCCGAGAAGGACCGTCCCGGCAAGAGGGAGCCCGCTCCGATGCCCGGCAGCAAGCCCGCTCCCCGCACGAAGCGCAAGCCCGCTCCCAAGAAAAAGAACGCTCCGGTCATAAAGGAGCACAAGGGGCGCAGGTTCTGGCCGTCCTTCCCCACCGTTCTGCGCGCCGGCGCTGTGCTGTTTGCTATGGTGTTCTTCATCGGCATGACGCTCTATACTCTTCACGTCTTCGACGGCAAGCGCGACGCCGAGAGAGACAGGAGCGCCGCTCTCGCCCGCCAGGAGCTTCTCGTCAATAAAAGAGCCGAGCTCGACGATGCGAGAAGAAAGGTCCTCGAGGACAACGCGGTCGACGGGTACGTCGACGAGCATAATATGATAAGCGCCCGCGGATCGGAAAAGATCAGCAGCGGACCTGCCGTCGAGGGCGACGGTCTTATCGGAAACACCACGCCCGATTACGGAGCGGCGGAAACGGAGCGCAGCCTGCTGGCTAAGGTCCTGAGTATCTTCGGGATCAATATCTGAGGTCTTATATGGTCGCATGAAGCAAAAGACGCAAAACAACAGATCTTCGACTGCAAGGACAATGCTTGGATTGTTCTTGCTGTTCGTGTTAATGCTGGGATTAGTTCTTCTCCGCATCACGCTCGTCGTGACGGGCAAATCGAAGATGGGCGACCTGTACTACAACAAAGCCGTCCGCGCCTCGATCAGCGACAACCGCCAGGTCCCCCGCAGGGGCAGGATACTCGCCGACAACGGCGAAGTCCTCGCTTATTCCAGCATTTCCGGCGTCATAGTTTTCAATCCCCTCAACCTCAGCAAATATCCCACCCGCCAGGACAGGGCGAAGGGCACGGTCGACCGCGCGGACGAGATCTCGCGTTTCCTTGCCGATACGCTCGGAGTCGAATACGATAAGGTCTACGCGGCTACGCAGCTCTCATCCGGAGCGGAAGGCGGCACCTACAGCAAGCTCAGCGGAGTTTATCTTTCCAACGAGCAGCGCGATCTGGTCAAAAGCTTCATTTACGAGAAAAAGAACGGCAAATACGTCGACTCCATGCGCGACAGCTTCATGCGCATCGACGACGAGGAACGCCGTATTTATCCTTACGGAAACCTCGCCTCCAACGTTATAGGTCTCAGACCTTCCGCGGACGGCGGCGGCGTCGAGCAGTATTATTACGGCGTGCTCAGCGGCTCGGCTTCAAGAGTCGTCAGAAGCAAGAGCAGTGACGTCGATCTGTTCTCGAAGGTGGAGACTTACGAGGGCGCGCAGGCGTCCGACGTCGTGCTCACCCTCAACGTCAACGTGCAGAAGGCTCTCGAGGACACGCTCAGGCGCGTCATCGTCGAGGACCTTGCCGAGAACGTCTACGGTATCGTCATGGACACGGACGATTTCTCGATAAAGGGGATGTGCTCGCTTCCCGATTTCGACCGCGAGAACAACAGCGTCCTGACGCTGCCGCATCTTGAACAGCTCGTCGCCGACGAGGTGGACAGGGACGCGAGCCTGACTCCCGAAGAGAGGGAGAAAAAGATCAATACGATCATCTACGGCGATGAGGAGAAGGGAATAGCCGGCGAGGTCATGCCGAGGCAGTGGGCCAACGGCTGCGTCAGCCGCTCCTACAGCCCGGGGTCGGTCTTCAAAATAGCGACGGTCTCCGCGGCGCTCGACTCCGGAACCGTCACCGAGGATTATTCCTTCGACGGCTGCTACGACGGAGCTTCGGCCACGAACGAGAACGGGGTCGACTTCCATTGCTGGACTTTCGGAAAATACAGCGCGCACGGCCACCAGACCGTCAGGGATCTTCTCAAGAACAGCTGCAACCTGTTCGCGATAGATCTCGCCCTTAAAATGGGCACGTCAACCTTTTATGATTATTTCGAGGGCTTCGGTTTCACCGAAAACACCGGATTCGACGGCGGCTACAGCCTGACCCCGACCAAGTCGTACAACGACCGGGAGGGAAGCTCCACCGGCGGCGCGATAATGGCGCGCGGCGCTTTCGCGAGAGACCACCTTTACAGCTACTCCTTCGGAAGTACCTTTGACGCGACGCCCATGACGGTCATCGACATGGCGGCGACGGTCGCCAACGACGGCTATCTCATGACGCCGCATATCATGGGCTCGCTCAGGGACGCGGACGGCAATACCACTCAGACGTGGGAGCCGGAGGTCCGCCGTCAGGTCATATCCAAGACCACCGCAGACAAGGTTACGGAATTCCTGCGCGAGGTCGTTACGACCGGCACCGGCGTCAACGCCGACGTCCCCGGCTACCGCATAGCCGGCAAGACGGGCACCGCGGATAAAGAGGTGTCCTACACGCTTACCGACGCCGAGGGGAACAAGACGCGCAGGACGGCGAAGGAATACGCCGTCAGCTTCTGCGGGATGGCTCCCGCGGACGACCCGAAATACGCCCTGCTCATAGTGATAGACAAGCCGCACGTCGAAAACCACAGCGCGTCGACCATAGCCGCTACGGTCGCCGGCGAGCTTTTTGAAAAGATACTCCCGCTGCTCGGCGTCGAGCCGGTCTATTCCGAGGATGAGAAGGACAGCGTCCCCGTGAGGATGAACGACTACATAGGCTACAGCGTTTTCGAGGCGCAGAGCGCGCTCGAGGCGGAGGGCTTCAGCGTCATCGTCAGGGGCGACGGTCCGACTGTCGCCACGCAGCGCCCCGAGGGCATGCAGATCGTATCGCGCGACAGCACGGTCTTCCTTTGCTCCTCGTCCGAGGACGTCATTTATACCGAGGTCCCGGATTATACGGGCATGTCGCTCTGGGCGGCGGAAAACGAGAGCTACGACAACAATCTCAACATGGTGGCTTCGGGATACAAAAGAAACGGAGCCATCGTGATATCGCAGAGCGTCGCCGCGGGTACTAAGGTGCCCGAGGGTACGCTTATAGAGCTTACTATGAGGAATTCCGAGGTTTCGGAATGATCCGACGGACAAGAGGTGAACAGGATTGCGTCTGAACCTGCTTCTCAACAACATCGACGTTCTTTCATACGGTCCCGATCTCATTACGGATGAGGTCGAGATCGATCATATTACGGACAATTCATCCGAGGTAAGACCGGGCAGCCTATTTATCGCGATCCCCGGCAGGCGTACCGACGGTCACAAATATATCAAAGACGCGCTCGACAGGGGAGCGTCCGCCGTTATCGCGCAGCGCGACGAAAGCCACGGAAAAACGGTCGTTGTTAAGGATTCCGCAGCGGCCGAGGCGGTCGCATGCTCGAATCTTTTCGGCAACCCCGACAGGCTTCTCCGTCTTATCGGCATAACCGGCACGAACGGTAAAACGACGACTTCCACGCTTATAAAAGAGCTTCTCGAGCTTTTCGGGAAGAAATGCGGTCTGCTCGGCACCGTCGCCAATTACATCGGCGATAAGGAGTATCCCGCCGCGCTCACGACGCCCAAGCCCTTCGAGCTTTTCCGCATGATGCGCGAGATGGTCGACGCGGGCTGCGAGTTCTGCGTCATGGAGGTCAGCTCCCAGGCTCTTGCGCAGCAGCGCGTTTACGGCGTCAGATTCGACGTCGGCGTTTTCTCCAACATCACCCGCGATCATCTCGATTTCCACCTGACCATGGAGGCGTACGCCGAGGCGAAGGCGCAGCTCTTCGCGCAGAGCGACATCTCGGTCATCAACTGCGACGACGAATACGCCGAAATGATGCGCGCGAGCGCCGCGGGCATGGTGTTCACCTACTCGGCGGACGGTTCGTCGACGGCGGATTACCGCGCGAGGAACATAAAATTCAGGCCGGACGGGATCACCTACGACCTCGAGGGCTTCGGAAAGATAGCAAGGCTCAGGCTCGGCATCCCGGGCGACTTCACGGTCTATAACTCAATGGCGGCGGCTGTCGCGATGACGGCTATCGGCTTCGACCTCGGCGACGTCGCGGAAAAGGCGGCGCAGCTCCGCGGGGTCAAGGGGCGCATAGAGGTCGTCCCGACCGACACGGATTACACCGTCATCATCGACTACGCGCACACTCCGGACGGGATCGAGAACATCCTCAGAAGCGTCCGCAAATTCTGCGAAAGGAAGCTGTTCGTCGTTTTCGGCGCGGGAGGGGACCGCGACAAGACAAAAAGACCCCTCATGGGCGAGGCCGCGTCCTCGCTGGCGGACGTCGTCATCGTGACGAGCGACAATCCCCGCACGGAAGACCCGATCGCGATCATAAACGATATACTCCCCGGCATCAAGGGCAAAAAGCCGGTCGTCATACCGGACAGGACACAGGCGATAAAGTACGCGCTTGAAAACGCTTCCGCGGGCGACATCATCGTCCTCTGCGGCAAGGGCCACGAAACATATCAGATACTCAATACGGGCAAGATACATTACGACGAGCGCGAGATTGTCGCCGGACTACTTGAGGAGATGGGGAAATGAACAGCACTGTGCGACAGATCGCTATTGACTGCGGCGGACGTCTTGCCGGCGACGGCGACCGCGCCGTGAAGTCGATATACAACGACACGCGCAAGCCCGAAAAGGGCGGCGTTTATCTCGCCATAGTCGGGCCGGTGCACAACGGCAATCTGTTCTGCGGAGCCGCCGCCGAACAGGGCTGCGTCGCGGTTATCGTCGGCGAGGGCTCCGAGATCGAATTCCCCGAGGGCTACGAGGATACGCCGGTCATATACGTCAGGGACCCCCGTCAGGCTTATCTCGATATCGCCCGCGCGAACAGGAAGAGGCAGAACGGCCTCAAGGTCATCGCTGTCACCGGCAGCGCAGGCAAGACGACGACCAAGGAAATGATCGCAAAGATCGTTTCCGCAAAATTCAAAACGGTCAAAACCGAGGGCAATCTCAACAACGCCGTCGGTCTTCCCTATATCGTCTGCCGTATCGACGAAACGACCGAAGCCGCGGTCATAGAAATGGGCATGTCCGGCAAGGGCGAGATAGACGTCCTCGCGTCGGTCATCACTCCCGATATCTGCGTCATAACCAACATAGGTCAGGCGCATATCGAAAGGCTCGGCTCGCGTCACAACATCTTCCTCGCGAAGCTCGAGGTCGCCGACCATATGGCGCCCGGTTCCGTTCTCGTCCTCAACGGCGACGATACGGAGCTCAACAGCGACGAGTGCCGCAAAATGCTCGAAGAGCGCGGCATAAGACCGGTATATTTCGGCATCAACAAGAACGGCGTCAACTCCTACCGCGCCGAAAACATAGAATACGTCGGCGATAACGGCGAGATGACGGGAAGATACGATCTGATAACCCCGGACGGCAGGGCGGAAGTAAAGCTGTTCTCGGCGTCCAATCCGATAGTATACGACAGTCTCGCCGCCGTGGCGGCAGCCGTCGAGGCGGGAGTCCCGCTTGACGAAGCCGTGAAGTCCCTCGAGGATTACACGCTGCCGCCTATGCGCCTTCAGAAGATAGCCGTGGACGGAGTGACCGTCATAGTCGACTGCTACAACTCCAATCCCCAGTCGGCGCAGGCTGCCGTCGAGGAGCTCAGGAAGACCAAGGCCGCCGGCCGCAGGATAGCCGTCATAGGCGATATGCTCGAGCTCGGCACGTTCACGGAGCAGAGCCACAGGGTGCTCGGCTCGTATATAGCGCACAACGATATCGATATCCTCTACACCATCGGCGACGGCAGCCGCTTCGCGGCGGACGCCGCGAGGAACGCGGGGATGAAGGAGGTCTACGAGTTCGGGCCGGAGGACAAATCCGGTCTCGCTGTCAGCCTCAACAGAACGCTCATGCCCGGCGACGTCGTGCTTTTCAAGGCGAGCAGGGGCATGCGCTTCGAAAACATTGTCAATGATACTTTCCGGAGGAATATCGTATGAAGCCTTATCCCGCGCTGCTGCTGTGTATAGGCATAGGTTTCCTTGTATCATGGCTTCTGGGCTACGTCGTGATACCGTGGCTCCACAAGCTGAAATTCGGAGTCACGATCCGCGCGGACGGACCGAACTGGCATAAAAACAAAACGGGAACGCCTACCATGGGCGGTTTCCTGTTTATCGTGGGTTCTCTCGTTTCCCTCGCGATAGTCCTCGTGACCGATAAACTCATGGGCGGTGACCTGCTGGCGGGCAACGGCTATGACTCGGATCTTACGAAGATAAAGGTCTTCGGCGGTCTTATCATGGCCGCTGCCTACGGCATAGTCGGCTTCGCGGACGATTACGTCAAGGTCATAAAAAAACGCAACGAGGGACTCAACCGCATCCAGAAATCGGTCGGACAGATAGTCGTCATGACCGCCTTCCTCGCGACTCTCCACCGCGCGGGAGCGACCTTCATGTTCGTCCCCTTTGCCGGCGTGATCGAGATGCCGTGGTACGTTTTCTGGCCGCTGGGCTATATCTGCATGTTCGCGACGGTCAACGCCGTTAACTTTACCGACGGAGTCGACGGGTTGTGCGCGAGTGTCACGATGACCTCGACCGCTTCGCTCGTCATAATAGCCATCCTCAGGAACATGACCGGAATGGCTCTCATCCCCGCCGCGGTGCTCGGCGCTCTTGCGGGCTATCTCATCTGGAACTGGCACCCCGCCCGCGTCATGATGGGCGACCTGGGCGCGCTGTTCCTGGGCGGCGTCGTGATAGCCGTCGCGTACTGCCTCGATTCACCCTGGGTCATTCTTCTGTCCGGCGTCATCTACGTTATCGAGTTCATGTCCGATATCCTGCAGGGGATCTATTTCAGGGCGACTCACGGCAAAAGACTTTTCCTCATGGCGCCGATACACCACCATTTCGAGAAAAAAGGCTGGAGCGAATATAAGATCTGCGGCGTGTTCTCCGCGGTCAACGCTTTGGGCGGCGTCGTTGCCATACTGCTCAGCTGGCTCGGGAGGGCTGTGTGATCATGGCCGAAGCAAAGAAAAATACGGGAATTATTAAAAGAAAAATCTCTGCCGTATGGCAGAGAGGGTTTTTTGATTTTGACATCCCTCTGTTTTTCTTTGGGGTGGCCGTCGGCTTTGCCGGCCTCATGACCTCTCTTTCCGCGTCGGCGACGTCGTTTTCGACGGCATGGAGGCAGGTCGCGTTTTCGGCTGCCGGTCTCGTGATCGGCGTGATCCTGATCTCGCATATCAAAATAAAATTTCTCGCGAACAGGACACTCAACCATCTGATCTGGCTCGGTATAGTCGTTCTTCTCGGGATAACGGCGGTTTTCGGCAAGGATCCGAACGGGTCCGGCACGAACAGGTTCATCGATATCGGCATCATGATGGTGCAGCCGTCGGAGCTCGTGAAAATCATGCTCGTCATGTATTTTTCATACAAGATATGGAGATACAATAAAGAGTTCCGCACCGTCGGATTCGAACCCGGATACGAGAGTATAGGGAAACCCTCGCGAGGCGTGGAAGACTTCGGATCGTTCCTTTTTCGGAAAGCGAAAAACTGTCTTCGCTGGGTCTTCCATAAACCGGCGTTTTACTGCGCGCTGACCGAGCTGATCGTTCTTGTATTTCTCGTTCTGGAGAACCATTTCTCAGCCGTTCTGATCGTATTTCTTACCTGCCTGCTCATGGCGGCCGTCGCGGGGCTGAGAAAAAGGACGATCATAATATTTGTCGTCGTCGTGCTCGCGCTCGTGAGCGTCGTATACGTCGGGATGAAGAGCCATTACGACAGTTATAAAGAGTCCGCTATAGCGGCTGAGACCGCGGGACTCGAGGTCCCGAAAAACCCGACGGACAGAGCCCTCCAGATGCGCGACGAGGCGGAAGAAAACGGAGACGGCCTGCGCGCCATGATCTATAAGTTCGAGGCGAAGGCGTGGAACCGCCTGATACCCTTCTTCGACCGCAACGAGATACTGCCCGACGGCTCATTCGATTCCGATCAGCAGCCCAATCAGGCGCTCATGGCTATAGCCAAAGGCGGATGGAGAGGCGTCGGATATATGAATTCGACTCAGAAGCTCGGCTCTCTTTACGCCTCGAACAACGACGCCATAATGGCGATCTTCCTTGAGGAGAACGGGATCATCGGATTCATCGGCATCATGGCGCTCATCGGTCTGATGCTGTTCCGCATGCTGCAGATAGCCGCTGCGGCGGAGGATGATTATCAGAAGATGCTCGTCGTCGGTATATTCTTACTCATGTCGGTGCAGATGATCCTGCACATGATGATAAACACGTTCATGCTGCCGTATATGGGCGTCGAATTCCCGTTCTTCTCTACGGGCGGCAGCTCGACTCTCGTAGCGTATGCCGAACTCGGATTCGTTCTCGGAGTTTCCCGCGGAACGAGTATAAAGGGTTTTTCACTTTCCCGCGGAGGTAAAAAGAGATCATGAAAGCGATATTCGCCGCCGGAGGAACGGGCGGACACGTCAATCCCGCTATAGCCGCCGCGGAAGAGCTTCGCAGGCGTCATCCCGACGCGCAGATCCTCTTTATAGGCACCGCGACAAAGATAGAGGCGAAGACGGTCCCCGCCGCGGGCTTCGATTTTAAAAGCATCGACGTCAGCGGCTTCCAGAGAAAGCTGAGCGTCAGGAATATATTCAGGAATATCGCCGCTCTGTTCCGCGTGTTCAAGTCGAGTTTTCAGGCAAAAAGGATCATCGCGGAGTTCAAACCGGACGTCGCAGTCGGTTTCGGCGGCTACGTAAGCGGTCCCGTTCTGCGCGAGGCGCGCAAGGCGGGCGTGAAGACCGTCATACACGAACAGAACGCCTTCCCGGGGGTCGCGAACAAAGCCCTCGCCAGGGAAGCGGACGCCGTCATGCTCACCGACGCGGCGGCGAAAAAGTATCTTGAATGTAAAGCAGCGCCCGAGGTCACGGGGCTTCCCGTCAGACCGGTATTCTTAAACGCCGACAGGGCCGCGGCACGCGAAAAACTCGGTATACCGGCGGACGGGAAGGTCGTTCTTTCGATAGGCGGCAGCCTCGGCGCCGAAACGGTCAACAGGAATATGGCCGCCGCGATAGCCTCTCTTCACGGCAAAGCCCGCTTCATTCACGGCTACGGCTCGCGCGGGGCGTTCACTCTCGGTCTGCTGAAGGACGCGGGGCTCGACCCCGAAAACGATCCCTCGCTCGATATCAGGGAATACATAGACGATATGGCGGACTGCCTCGCGGCGTGCGACCTCATCGTCGCGAGGTCCGGCGCGTCCACGCTCGCCGAGATCGCCGCGGTAGGCAGACCTACCGTTCTCCTTCCGAGCCCGAACGTGGCCGAGAACCATCAGTATTTCAACGCAAAATCCTTCAGCGACGCCGGCGCCGCCGAGCTGATCGAGGAGAAGGATCTCGATCCCGCGCTCCTCTGTGAAAAGATAGCCGCGATCCTCGGCGATCCGGGCCGCGCCGAAGAAATGGGCAGGGCTGCGAAGGGGCTTTCCGTCCCCGACGCCGCAGGACGTATTTGCTCGATCATCGAAAGGGTGGCAGGGCTGTGAGTGACAGATCAAGATACAACCGCGACAGGCTCGACGACGTCCAGGAGCTTTCCGACAGGGACAAAAGGACCATAAAGCGCAAAGCGGATATCAACCGTATCGAGAAGAGGGCGAGCGCCCGCCGCTTGCTGTTCATAGCCGTAGGCGCCGCCGCGGTCATCCTTCTCGTCGCGTTTTTGTGGAACATATCGGAGATAAGCTGGGAAGGCGAGCTTGAATACTACTCGCAGAGACAGATACTCGACGTCGCCGGCATAGACCGGGGGCGGAGCTTTTTGTTCTGGATCCCGGACACCGTAGAGGCGAAGGTCGAGAAGGCGCTTCCCTTCATCAAGGACATAAAGATACGCAAGGTACTTCCCAATAAAGTCAAAATAACGGTCGTCTGCGGCTCAGACCGTATCTGGTCCGAGTGGTATCCCGAATCCGCTGAGAGAGTGTCCGTCGCGATAGACGAGGATACTAACGACGGCAGCAAGGACGGCTACGAGATAAGGATAAAATACGCCGAGGTCCCTTATTACGTCCTTATGGACTCGAACGGCAAGGTCCTTGAGATCGGCGGCAGCGTCCCCGCCGTCAACGGCGTGATCCACGTCAAGGGCGTAAAGATAATGGACGCGGAGATCGGCTCGACCGTCGAGCTCTCGATAGGCGAGGGGCACTACGTTTACGACGAGCGCAGAAACGCCTGCGCGCTTGATGAAGAGGATCCGTACGACAGGGATACGGAAAGATTTTCTCTCATGGTCGGGCTTGCCCGTGAAATAGACGAGATCGGCTTTTCCGCGGTAAGCGAGATCGACCTTACGAATACCTTCAGCGTCAAAGCCCTTGCCGGAGCGCAGGAAAACATCATCTATTTCGGCTCCTCCGACGATATATACACGAAGGTCATGAAAATAAAAGAGGCCTACGATCAGATGCTGCGCAGGACGGACAGGCTGATCTATGACCTCAGATTCGACGACGGGCTCGTCCACGTCTATCAGGAAGAAAAGATCCTCACTACGGAGCCGGGTACGACTCAGGCGGAGGGCGAGCCGGAAGGCGACTATGAAGACTACGGCGAAGGGGATCACGGCGACGAAGATCACGACGAAGAGGATTACGACGAAGACTACGAGGAAGATTACGGCGATGACGAGGGCGGAAATCAGGACGGTGAAGACATCGATCCCGACGCCGGAGACGGCTGAAAACCGTTAAACGCAGGGATAAAAAGACGTATCCCGAGAAAAATGAGCGTTTTTTGAATTTCTGCTTGTAATTTTCTTATAGTAGTGTTATTATATATAGAGATTAAAAATAACCAAAGATATTGACACGGAGGACTCAGTATGGCATTTGAAATATCCGAAGAGTACGAAGACAGCACCCAGATAAAGGTGCTCGGCATCGGCGGCGGCGGCGGAAACTCCATCAACCGCATGGTCACGTCCGGTATCAAGGGCGTTGAATTTGTCGCCATCAACACGGACAAGCACGTTCTCACTCTCAATAAGGCGACCGACAAGATCCAGATCGGCGAAAAGGTCACCGGAGGCAAGGGCGCGGGCGCTCATCCCGAGATCGGCAAAAAGGCCGCTGAGGAATCCGAGGACGCCATAAAGAATGCTCTCAAGGGCTCCGATATGGTCTTTATCACGGCAGGTATGGGCGGAGGCACCGGGACAGGTGCGGCGCCCGTGATCGCGGCTATGGCGAAGGATATGGGTATCCTTACCGTCGGCATCGTCACGAAGCCTTTCGGCTTTGAGGGCAAGCACCGCATGGATCAGGCGAACGCAGGCATCGAGGAGCTCGCTCAGAGCGTCGACAGCCTCATCGTCATCCCCAACGAGAGACTCAAACTCGTCACCGACCAGAAGATAACCTTCCTCAACGCTTTCGATTACGCGGACGACATCCTTTCTCAGGGCGTCCGCAGCATAACCGATCTTATCAAGGTCCCCGGTCTCATCAACCTCGACTTTGCCGATATCACCGCCGTCATGAAGGGCGCGGGCCTTGCCCACATGGGCATCGGTCAGGCTTCCGGCAAGGACAGGGCGGAAACGGCCGCCAACGCCGCTATTTCCAGCCCGCTGCTTGAGACCACGATCGCCGGCGCGAAGGGCGTCATCATCAACATCTCCGCTCCGAAGGACGTTTCTCTTGACGAGATAGAGACCGCTTCCCAGCTCGTACACGAGCAGGCGGCGGACGACGCGAACATCATCTTCGGCGTTTCCATCAGCGAGGACGACGCGGACATCATGACCGTCACCGTCATCGCGACCGGTTTCGGCGGCGACAAGGGCGAGAAGAAGCCTTCCTCCAAGGACGCTTCCCAGCAGGCTGATCCCGGCGAAAAGGACGCTTTTGACGGCGACAACGTCGACGCGATCTTCGATATGTTCCGTTCGCACAAGTAAGCAGGATAGTTTTTGTAAAGGGCGGTCCGCCGCCCTTTGTTTTTCGTTAATGGTATGATCAAAAATCTTGTTTTCGACATGGGCGGCGTGCTCATCCGGTTCGATCCGGACGCCGTCCTTACGGAGCACGGCATCACGGACCCCGGCGACAGGGAGATCTTCAAGAAAGAGGTCTTCCGCAGCGCGGAATGGAGCGATTACGACCGCGGCACGGTGACTAAGGACGCCTTCCTCGACTGTATCGCGAGGCTTCCCGAGAAGTACAGACCTCTCGCTCACCGGATGCTCATCGAGCGCGTTTTTGCGGCGAACGATATGCCGCACGTCGAGGGGATGTACGAGCTCATCTCATACTTCAAAAGCAAGGGGCTTCGCATCTATCTTCTCAGCAACGCCGGGCAGGATTTTTACGTCTACGGCAAGACGATACCGGCGATATCCCTTTTTGACGGGCTTTTCGTTTCGTCCGACTGGCATCTTTTAAAGCCCGAACCCGAGATATACGACAAGTTTTTTGAGCTGTTTTCTCTCGATCCGTCCGAGTGTCTGTTCGTCGACGATCTGCCCGCGAACATCGAGGGCGCGAAGGCGAGGGGCATGGACGGCATCTGCTGGTGCACGAGCCGGCAGAGCGTGGAGGAGCTTAAAAGCAGGATAGAGGAACGTTTATGAGCGGAAAAGAAAAAATGGTCAGCGAAATAACGCCGATGGACGTTGATTTCGCTCAGTGGTATACGGATATCGTCCTCAAGGCGGAGCTCACCGATTACTCCGGCGTCAAGGGCTGCATGGTCATACGCCCGTACGGCTACGCTATCTGGGAGCTTATCCAGAAGGAAATGGACGCGCGCTTCAAGGCGACGGGGCATCAGAACGTCTATATGCCCATGTTCATTCCCGAGAGCCTTCTCGAAAAAGAGAAGGATCACGTCGAGGGCTTCGCTCCCGAGGTCGCGTGGGTCACCGAGGGCGGCGCCGAAAAGCTCGCCGAGAGACTCTGCGTGCGTCCCACGTCCGAAACTCTTTTCTGCGAGCATTACAAGAGCGTCGTCCACTCCTGGCGCGACCTCCCCAAGCTCTATAACCAGTGGTGCAGCGTCGTCAGGTGGGAAAAGACCACGAGGCCTTTCCTGCGCACCCGCGAATTCCTCTGGCAGGAGGGGCACACCATCCACGCTACGCCGGAAGAGGCGACCGAAGAGACGGAACGCATGCTCAACGTCTACGCGGACTTCTGCCGCGACGTCCTCTGCATGCCCGTTGTCAAGGGCCGCAAGACGGAATCCGACAAGTTCGCCGGAGCGGAAGCGACCTACTGCATCGAAGCCATGATGCACGACGGCAAAGCGCTGCAGGCGGGCACCTCGCACTATTTCGGCGACGGTTTCGCCCGCGCCTTCGGTATACAGTACGCCGACAAGAACAATACGCTTCGTTATCCCTATCAGACCTCATGGGGTACTACGACAAGGCTCATCGGCGGTCTCATCATGTCGCACGGCGACAACGACGGTCTCGTTCTTCCGCCCAGGGTCGCGCCGTACCAGCTCGTCATCGTTCCGATAGCCGCGCACAAGCCCGGCGTGAACGAAAAGGCGGCGGAGATAAAGGACAGGCTCGAAAAAGCCGGGCTGCGCGTGCTTCTCGACGATTCCGACAATTCCCCCGGCTGGAAATTCGCCCAGTACGAGATGAAGGGCGTTCCGCTTCGCGTGGAGATAGGTCCCCGCGATATCGAGAACGGTCAGTGCGTCATTGTCAGACGCGACAACCGCGAAAAGACATTCGCGGCGTTCGACGGTCTTGAAGACACCGTCGCCTCGCTGCTTGACGCCTACTCCGACGCTATCTACAACGCCGCTCTCGCGAATATGGAAAAACGCACCCACGCCTGCCTTTCGATCGATGAGATCAAAAGCTGCATAGAGACCAACGGCGACGGCTTTATAAAAGCCATGTGGTGCGGCGACGAGGAATGCGAAAAGAAGGTCAAGGAGCTGACGGGCGTCGGCTCGCGCTGCATCCCCCTCGCGCAGGAACATCTTTCCGACACCTGCGTCTGCTGCGGTAAGCCCGCGGACAAAATGGTCTACTGGGCTGTCGCCTACTGATCCTCCCCTCTCACAGCTTACATTAATTAGAAGGAAGGCTGAAATTATATGGAGATACTTTTCTGGCTGATCCCGTGCGCGGCGGCTTTAGCGCTGCTTTTTGCCGGAGTCAAGGCGCTGTATGTCCGACGTTCGTCGCCGGGCACCGCGCGTATGCAGGAGATCGCCGGTCATATATCCGAGGGTGCGAACGCCTTTCTTAAATCCGAATACCGGATACTTGCCGTCATCATCGCACTCCTCATCGTCCTGATCGGTTTCTTTATCGACTGGCTGACCTCGCTGTGTTTCTTTGTCGGCGCGCTGTTTTCCATGGCCGCGGGCTTCTTCGGGATGCGAATCGCCACCAGGGCGAACGTCCGCACGGCAAACGCCGCGATGGAAAAGGGAATGAACAAGGCTCTGTCTGTAGCGTTTTCCGGCGGTACGGTAATGGGCATGTGCGTCGTGGGCTTCGGTCTGCTCGGCTGCAGCGTCCTGTACCTTATCACGAAGAACTATAACATACTGTTCGGCTTCTCTCTCGGCGCGTCCACGATCGCGCTGTTCGCGCGCGTAGGCGGCGG
>JAFRXS010000196.1 GCA_017443405.1 Clostridia bacterium
GCCAAAGGCGCAATCGCAAAACTCAAAGCGCAAAACGCAAAACGTAAATTCGCGCCGTCAGGCGCAATTCACGCGCGCGGCGGAGCCGTCCGCGGGGCGGTTTTATAATTACCGGATACGAGGAGTGAAAAACGAATAAGTGAATATTTCCGCGACAGATACAACCGGGTATGGGCGGCAGCCCATCATTCATTAGCGGAGCGATCTATTCGCGACGCGACATCATTAGCGGAGCGACATCATTAGCGAAGCGACATCATTAACGAAGTGACATCATTGCGAAGCGAAGCGAAGCCGCGGAGCGACATCATTAGCGGAGCGACATCATTAACGAAGTGACATCATTAACGAAGTGACATCATTAGCGCTCAAAGAGCGCCCTTTATCGCCTCGAACAGGTCGTCGAACTCCTCGAACGCGGGGACGTCGGGGTTTTCGGCTATTATCGCGGGGGTGCTGCGGAACAGGAAGCCCGCTTTGCTCGCGCGGATCATGCCGAGGTCGTTGTGACTGTCGCCCGCGGCTATCGTTTCAAAGCCGCAGGATTGCAGCGCCCTGACGGTCGTGAGCTTCGACTGCGCGCAGCGCATGCGGAAGCCGGTTATCTCGCCGTCGGGCGCGACCTCGAGCGTGTTGCAGAACAGCGTCGGCATGCCGAGCTTTTTCATGAGAGGGTAGGCGAACTGAGTGAACGTGTCGCTGAGTATGACCGCCTGGGTGACGTCGCGGAGCCGGTCGAGGAACTCCCCGGCGCCGGGCATCGGGTCGATCGTCGAGATGACGTCCTGTATCTGTTTGAGTCCCAGGCCGTGCTTTTTGAGCGTTTCGATGCGGAACCGCATAAGCTTGTCATAGTCGGGCTCGTCGCGCGTCGTGCGCGAAAGCTCGGGTATGCCGGACGCCTGCGAAAAGGCTATCCATATCTCGGGGACGAGAACGCCCTCCATATCGAGGCATACGACGTTGAGATCGCTCATTTTGCTTCCTCCGTTTTCATTTTTATGACGCGCGCGGCGGCGTGCCCGTCCTTGAGTCCGATATTGTAGAGCGCGTCGAGCCGGTCGGCGTCGCGCGTCGCGGTCGACACTCCCGGGTCCTCCGACGGGTTGAGGATGAGCGCGCGGCCTTCGTTCTGAGCTTTGACGCAGAATTCCTTTTCGGAATTAAAAAGCTCGTGGCGCTTATCGAGCAGTCCGACTATCGCGGGATATTTTTTCAAGACCTCGGCGTAGACGGCCCTGGGGCGCTCCGGCTGCTTGACCATATCCGGCGGGTTCGCGTCTATAACCGCGACGAAATCGCAGCCGAGCGAATACGCCCTCGCGGCGGGTATCGGGTCCGAAACGCCGCCGTCGAAATACTCCCGTCCGCCGACGTTCACGGGGCGGCACAGGACGGGTATCGCGCTCGACGCCATGAGCAGCTTCGTGCCGTGCGTCCGCAGGGCGTCCTTGCCGAAATACTCGGGCTCGCCCGTGAGCGCGTCCGTCGCGACGAATTCAAAGTCGCAGGGACCGCTGAGCGACGCCTCGGCGTCGTAGGGGTCCTCGCCGTCCGGCGCGGACAGCTCTCCGTAGATGTAGCCGAGGTCGAAATAATTCCCGTTTTTCAGGAAATTTTTCGGGCTCATATACTCCTGCCGCTGGGAATACCGCGCGAAAAAGCGGTAATCCCTGCCGCGCTGCCCCGCCGTGAACGAGGCGATATTGGCGGCTCCGGCGGAAACGCCGACGCAGAGGTCGAAGCGCACGCCCTCGTCGAGAAAAGCGTCGGTGACTCCGGCGCCGTACATGCCCTTCATGCCGCCGCCGATATCGACAAGCCCGATCTTCATTTATGCAGCTCTTTGTTGTATCTCCAGACGACGACCGTGCCGCCGATGACCTGCACGGGCTCGCAGCCGCACTTTTCGCACAGCGCGTCGCAGATCTCGCGCGGGGACTGCGCCGCAGCCTTTATCAGTACCTTTATCTTGACGAGCTCGCGCGTGTTGAACGCCTGCTCGAGAGAGTCGAACACCGTTTCGGTCAGCCCGTCCTTGCCGACGGTGACCACGGGCTTTATCTCGTTTGCCTGAGAGCGCAGAGCCGCTCTTTCTTTTGAAGTCATATATTCTCCTTATTGAAGCCCCGCGGCTTCGTGAATTCTCGCTGCGCTCCGGGAATCGACGGCTCCGCCGTCGTGAATTCTCGCGTGCGCTCCGTGAATTGACGGCTTCGCCGTCGTGAATTCTCGCGTGCGCTCCGTGAATTGACGGCTTCGCCGTCATGAATTCTCGCTGCGCTCCATGAATTGACGGCTCCGCCGTCGTGAATTCTCGCTTGCGCTCCGTGAATCGACGGCTTCGCCGTCATGAATTCTCGCTGCGCTTCGTGAATTGACGGCTTCGCCGTCGTGAATTCTCGCTGCGCTTCGTGAATTGACGGCTTCGCCGTCGTGAATTCCGCTTGCGCGAGCAGTTAAACTGAAAAGTAAGAGTAAAGTAAAAAGTAGAGTACGGGCGAAGGATGACGACGCGATACAACGGGTACGGGCGGAGCCCGTCCGAAATTAGCGGAGCGATCTATTCGCGACGCGACATCATTAGCGCAGCGACATCATTAACGAAGTGACATCATTAGCGAAGCGACATCATTGCGAAGCGCAGCGGCATCATTGCGAAGCTTCGCTCAGCTTTTCCGCGAACTTCGCGAGAGCCGCGCCCCGGTGGCTTATCGCGTCCTTCTGCGCGTCGGTCAGGGACGCCATGCTGACGCCGCCGATATAGAAGATCGGGTCGAAGCCGAAGCCGCCGTCGCCGCTTTCCCCGTAACCGATGACGCCGCGGCAGGTCCCCTCGGCGGTCACCGTCCTGCCGTCCGGGAAGACGCAGGCGATAGAGCAGACGTAGGCGGCGCCGCGTTTTTCGGTCGGGACGTCACGCAGCTCGCTGACGAGCAGGCTCATCTTTTCGTGATACGGCAGGTCCTCGCCCCCGTAGCGCGCGGTATGCACTCCGGGCGCGCCGCCCAGAGCGTCGACGCACAGCCCCGAATCGTCCGCTATAGCGGGCAGGCCCGACCATTCGCAGCCGTGCCGCGCCTTTATCATCGCGTTCTCGGCGAAGGTCGTTCCCGTTTCCTCGGGCGGGATGTAGGGCTTGTCTATATCCTCCGGGATGACGAGCTCGACGCCCAGGGGAGCGAGTATGCGCGCGACCTCGTCGCGTTTGCCCTTGTTGTGCGAGGCGAGAAAGAATCTCATATCAAAGGTACCCGAGGAATTTTATCATCACCGGAGTCAGCGCGAGCGCGAGAGTCAGGAACAGACCGCGCGTGAAGTACGGGGCGGCTTTTTTGCGTTTGACGGCGACGAACACCGCCGCCGCGACGCCCAGAGCGGCTATCGCTATCGCCGTATAGTGCGGCGCCCTGTAATCAAGGTCGGCGATCTTGCCGCCGAAGACGCAGCTAAGCAGCGATACGCAGGCGAGGACCGCGTAGACTATGCCGGTCGGCACGTCCTTCGCTCTCGCGGGCTTGTCCTTCTTCGCCTTTTTGCCTTTAAGGTCGCGTATCATGAAGACGAGGAAAAAGATGAAAAGAAAAACAAAGATGATACTTGTTATCTGAAAAGAAAATCCGCTCATTCCGCTTTGCCCTCCGTTACGCTGCGCAGCCATTTGAGAATATCTTCAAAGACCTTGTCGCGGTCGTCCTCGTGGATAAGATCGTGGCGGTCGCCGGGATAAAGGATGACCGTCGGGTCGATCCCGCGTTTTTCGCACTTGTCGGCGGCGAGCAGGACGCCCGTTCCGTTGAAGCCGGCGGGGTCCTTCGCGCCGGAGATGAACATTACCGCGAGGTCCGCGGGCAGCATGGAAGCCCAGTCGCGGTCGGACGCCTTTGCTCCGAGCTTCAGAAGGGTCCTGAGCAGGCCGAGCGACATATCGGTTGAGCAGAGCGGGTCTTCAAGGTCCTCCTGCCTGGTCTGCGCGCTCCTCGCGAGCCACGCCATCGGGTCGCCGCGCTCGCCCGGGAACTGCAGGGACGAGAGTATGCCGGAGAGCTTGGCGACGGACTGCGCCGACTGCGCGGGGCCCTTGCGGGCGATGACCGCGTCGATGCCGCCTATGACGAGCTCGGTCGCGGCGGGCATCTGCGTCGTGCCGCAGAAGATCGCGCCCGTGAGCTCCGCGCCGAAACGCGAGGCGTAGATCCTCGCGGCGAAGGAACCCATGCTGTAGCCGAAAATGAAGTAGGGCAGTGCGGGGAAACGGCTCTTCATGATGTTGCCGAGCAGGTGCATATCGTCGACCATGCGTATCCAGCCGCATTCGGCGTCGGTTATGACGCCGAGCTCCGCTTCGTCGCTGACGGACATGCCGTGACCGAGATGGTCGTTGCCGCAGACGACGTAGCCGTTTTCGGCGAGGAAGCGGGCGAACTCGTCGTAGCGCCCGATATGCTCGCCCGAGCCGTGGGCTATCTGGAACACGCCGATGGGCTCGGCCTTTTCGTCCTGCCAGATGAGAGCCCTTATTTTATGCGTGCCGTCGGACGAGATGTAGAACGCCTCTTTTTTGATGACTGACATGATGCTTGCTCCTTTCGCGCTGCGCTGCGTTTCGCTCAATGTACAATTAGCAATGTGCAATGTACAATTGCGGAACGCTTCGCGTTGTTATATATAACGGGCGAGGGCGCAGCCCTCCCGAGATTGAACATTGTCAATTGCGCATTTGTATAACGGGTGCGGGCAGAGCCCGCCCGAAATTGCACATTGAACATTGCACATTGATAATTGTTTTAAAGTTTCTCGAACAGCTCCGTGAGCGCTTCGCAGTCGGTCAGCTCTATCGCTCCGGCGTCGGACGCCGCGGAGAGCTTCGGGTCTATCGGGATGCGGGCGGTCAGCGGGACGCCGTTCTTTTCGGCGATCTCCTCAAGACGGCTCCTGCCGAACGGGTAAAGCTCCTCGCCGCAGTGCGGGCAGACCATATGGCTCATATTCTCGACGACGGCGAGAACGGGGATGTTCATCAGCTTCGCCATATTGACCGCCTTCTCGACTATCATCCCCACGAGCTCCTGCGGGCTCGTCACGATGACTATGCCGTCGACGGGGAGGCTCTGGAAGACGGTCAGCGGGACGTCGCCCGTCCCGGGAGGCATATCGACGAACATATAGTCGACGTCGCCCCAGATAACGTCGGTCCAGAACTGCTTGACAGTCCCGGCGATTATCGGGCCGCGCCAGACGACGGGGTCGGTCTCGTTTTTGAGCAGAAGGTTGACGGACATGACCTTGATGCCCGTGACGCTCCTGACGGGGTAGATGCCCGCCTCGGTGCCGACCGCCTTTTCCTTTAAGCCGAAGGCGCGCGGTATCGACGGGCCGGTGACGTCCGCGTCGAGTATCGCCGCGCCGAACTCGTGACGCCTCGCCTCGACGGCGAGAAGGGAAGTGACGAGCGACTTGCCGACGCCGCCCTTGCCGGAAACGACGCCGATGACCTTTTTTATGTTGGACAGCTCGTGCGGCTTCTCGCGGAAGTCCGCGCTGTCGCAGCCCTGCGCTTTTTTGGCGCAGTTTTCGCAGTTATGATCGCAATTCTCTGACATTTTTCCACCCCCGCGCCCGGCGTGACCGCCGGAGCGCATACTGACAGCATACAGCCGTATATTTA
>JAFRXS010000197.1 GCA_017443405.1 Clostridia bacterium
CATCGCGAGGGCGCTTTGCATGAACCCCGAGGTCCTGCTTTTCGACGAGCCCACCTCCGCGCTCGACCCGCAGATGGTCGGCGAGGTGCTCGAGGTCATGAAGCAGCTTGCCAACGAGGGCATGACGATGATAATCGTCACACATGAGATGGCGTTCGCCAAAGAGGTCGCGTCCCGCGTAATCTACATGAAGGACGGCGTCATCATGGAGGACGGCACGCCCGGGCAGATATTCAACGAGCCGAAAATGCAGGCGACGAAGGACTTCCTCGCAAGGTACCGTAAGGAGTAAATATGGCGCGGATACTTTATCAGGGGCACGGCAGCCTCAGGCTCACTACGCAGTCGGGGGCGGTCGTATATATCGACCCCTACGCGGGAAAGGGTTACGACGTCCCCGCCGACCTCATCCTCATAACGCACGAGCATTACGACCACACCAAGACGGAGCTCGTGACGCTCAAAAAGGGCGGGCGCGTATACCGCAGCGCGGATATGCTCCGCCGAGGCGTCTACCGCAGCGGTGAGCTCCTGCCGGGGCTCACCGTCACCGCCGTCCCCGCCTGCAACAAAAACCACCCGATAGACGAGTGCGTGGGCTATCTGGTAAAAGTCGACGGACTGCTGATCTACTTCGCCGGCGACACCTCGCGCACAGACTATATGGCGAAGATGGCGGATATGGGCGTCGACTGGGCGTTCCTGCCGACCGACGGCATCTACAATATGGACGCGAAGGAGGCTGCCAGCTGCGCCGACCTTATCGGAGCGAAGCACAGCGTACCGATACACTCCAAGCCCGGCGCGCTGTACGACGACACCCTGCCGGAGCGCTTCAAGGCGAAAACGGCGACGTTCGTGAGGCCGGGGGAAACGATGGATTTGAATCAATAAGGCGTTTGTTTCCCTCTTGTTTGCCCGCAGGGCAAACATATCGAATGCATCGAAGATGCATATATCGAATCGCCGTCAGGCGATACGGATACGCGGGCAGCGAATCTCGCGCGCTGAAGCCGCGGCGGCTTCGCTCGATATATATCCGCTGCGCGGATATTCGATATACTTTGTCGCTGCGCTCCAAAGTTCGATATATCCCTTCGGGATTCGATATGTCGCTTCGCGACAAGAATTCCCGTTTACCCGAGGGGCAAACATCGCATCAAAAAACAGGACGAACCCCTGCGGTCCGTCCCGTTTTTTTGTATATGTTTCTTATTCTTCCGCGGGCGCTTCTTCCGGCGGAGCGCTCACATCGTCCGGCGTCGCCATCTTGAACGCGGAGCCCTCGCCGTGGTCGACGACGTGGCCGTCGACTATCGTCACGCCGATCGGCAGCCTGCCGCCTTCGGTCTGCGAGAAAAAGTAGTCCTTGCGCTCCTGCTTGTTGATGACCGTAACGGGCTTGATCTGGTTGAGGACCACGCCCTGACTGCGCAGATACTCGTTGTAGCCGATGTAGGTGCCGTGCTTGAGGAAGATGACCTCGGGCTCGGACAGCATGCCCCAGCGGCGATACTTGAAGTACTTCTCGTTCGCCTCGCGCAGCGCGTCGTCGAGCAGCTGCACGAACTCGGCGTTCCTCTCCTCCGGCACTACGGTCTCCGGCTCGGCGAACATGACGTAGTGAGGCGGATTCGTCTCGTAGTTGGCGTAGAAGCTGTGGCCTCTGAAGTCGACGCCCGTCGCCTCGGACACCTTCGCGGCGGCCCAGTCGACCATGTCGGTCGTCGTCTTCTCGTTGGCGATGTTCATGCTCAGGTTGTTCCTGTAAAGGAAGCGGATCTTGGGCGTCTTGTTGTACATGCCCGTGACCTCGATGACGTCCTCGACGTTGTAGCGGTACAG
Organism: Clostridia bacterium; assembly: GCA_017443405.1. GTDB lineage: Bacteria > Bacillota > Clostridia > Oscillospirales > Acutalibacteraceae > RGIG2893. The sequence goes on from JAFRXS010000197.1 coordinate 1,846, forward strand.
ACCGTCGTTGTTGGAAACGATGAGCTCGTACCTCTTGCCGACCTCAAGGTCCTGGATGAGCAGCGGGCGCGTCCCCTCGGGAGCGTCGACCGGCAGGAACTCGAAGAACAGCAGCTTGGGCAGCAGGACGTAGTCGTCGACGTCCATCTCGACCGGCATGGCGAAGAAGCCCTCCGCGGCGGCGTAGCCCATGTTGTGGAGCGGGATATCGTCGCCGATATACTTACGCAGCTTCTTGACGTAGATGGCGAGGTTCGAGCCGACCATACCGTAAGCCCAGACGAGCTGCGGCCAGATGCGCGGAGCGATCGGGGTGTCGAAGCCCTTCTCAAACTCCTTGCGAAGCTGCGCCGCCCTCTCGGGACGGGGTTTCAGGCGCTTCTCGAATTTCTCGCGCAGGTCGGGCGTGATCTTGACGCTCGGGTCGATCGTGCCCTTCTCTATATCGTCGCAGAGCAGCTGCCAGTTGTCCTCGAGATATTCGAACATCGTCGTCAGAAGCGTGATGACGATCGAGCCGAGGAAGGTGACGTTCTCGTCCTGAAGAGCGAAGCGCAGATGGAGGTAGGGGATGTTCAGCTTCTCCTCGTCCTCGGCGTAGAGTATCTCAACGGGAGAGGTGCAGAAGCCCTTGAAGAAGGATTTGACGTTGTCGAGCGGTATCTGACCCGCGCCGTTGCAGCGCATCTTGTTTACGCCGACGGGGTGTCCGGTAAGCGATAGGACCAGCGGGCCCCAGAGCTTGGGCATCTTCCTGCCCTGGCTCTCAAGGTGGCGCTTCGCGCACGCCATCGGGCTGCACATGCCCGTGCCCTGCATATTGAAAACGTCCCACCACGTCTTGGGGAGTATCTTCGGCTTGCCTACGCTGCCGGAGGAACTGGCGTAACGGTTGACCTTCGAAGCCATGATGACGTTCTTTTCGCCGGCGAGCATACGGTCGACATACTGCTCGTAATCCTTATACGTTGTGAGCGGGACCCTGTCCTGATACTCCTCGATAGAGCGGATATCGGAAAAGCCGTACTTTTTGCCGTACTCTGTATTGGCGTTGACCCGCAGGATCTTCTTGAGTATCTCCTGCTGGCACTCTACGGGGATGTGCGTGTTCTTCTCGAAGAGCTTGAACGTCAGATTGCCCATCAGGGCCGAAAGATCTGAAACTGCCATGTTTTTCTCCTTTTGAATTATCCTTCTGTGGTCGGATTCGATCGGACCGCCGTCGGACCCGCACGGCCCGTATCTGCGGATATCAACCTACTATAAAGGTTATTTTATCATAATGCGCGCGCGGTGTCAAGGGAACGATGCGATATCGGCAGACAGCGTAATTCAATGTGCAATCAGCAATGTTCAATGTACCATGATCAATGTACAATTAGCAATGTTCAATGTACCATGATCAATGTGCAATTAGCAATGTTCAATGTACCATGATCAATGTGCAATTAGCAATGTTCAATGTACAATTTCGGACGGGCGCTGCCCGTACCCGTAACGCCGCGCTCCGCGCGGCTCATAACTGCGAAGCGTCATAACCCATACCTGCGCCGCAGGCGCATATATAACGGGTGTGGGTGCGGGTTCAGCACATCGGTAAGTGGAAAAGCTCAGCACATAGGTAAGTAAAAGGTTCAGCACATAGGTAAGCCTTAAGGTATAATGGCCACGAAAGAGGTGGAGATTATGCCATG
>JAFRXS010000198.1 GCA_017443405.1 Clostridia bacterium
TCAGAATGGTTCGGAAACGCTCGCCACCTTGCTTTCCGTTATAACCCGGATGGGCAGGAGGGTCTTGGCGCACCTTCATTCGGCTGGGGCTTTCGCCCCCGCTCAGGAACGTATCTGATGAATGTGTATTCAGTTGTCAAGGTTCTGGGGGAGATTTTTTGCCCCTCAAGTGGTAGATCACGGGAAAGGCCAAAAATTAAGTCTCGGGGAAATTTTCTTAAAATTTTTTTCATGTGACCCTCCTTCGGGTATTCATCAGCGGATGTCGGAAAACAAAAAAAGACCCAGCTACCACATGGGGTAACTGGGTCTGAATCGTTAATGTATGGTATAAAAGGGAATAAACTTCGCCAAAAGAAATCAAACCGGAACAAAGATACGAAAGGCGATGGAATCGTCTCTATAAGATCGTCTTCAGGGGAGAAAGAGAGGAGAAATTTTTCCCCTATTTTTTAACCCATTCATCGCTCTAAAATGGGTTTTCCCCTATGGTTAACCCATTAAAAATGGGTTAAAGAGCATCAAAATTCCTCAAAAGGGAACAGAAGGATTAAAAAAGAAAAACCCCGGAAACCGTTGAGTTTCCAGGGTTTTTGAGCATTTTCTCACCGTGATTATCTCTTAGAGAACTGAGGTGCGCGTCTCGCTGCTTTGAGACCGTACTTCTTGCGTTCTTTCATTCTGGGGTCTCTGGTAAGGAAGCCGGCCTTCTTGAGCTGAAGGCGGAGCTCCTCGTCGTACTGAAGGAGAGCTCTGGCGATGCCGTGACGGATGGCGCCCGCCTGACCGGTGAAGCCGCCGCCGGAAACGCGGCAAACGATATCGAACTTGCCCTCGGTAGCGGTGAGGTTGAGGGGCTGACGGACGATGAGCTTAAGGGTCTCAAGACCGAAATAATCGTCGATGTCCCTGTCGTTTATCGTGATCTTACCGGTGCCGGGATAGACGCGGACTCTCGCGACGGAGGACTTTCTTCTGCCCGTACCGTAATAAAAAGTGCTGTTTTCGTACATTATCTGTTCCTCCCTCAGACTTCGTAGGCCTGCGGCTTCTGCGCGGCGTGCTTATGCTCGGGACCGGCGTAGACGTGGAGCCTGGTGAACTGGGTCCTGCCGAGGCTGTTGCCGGGAAGCATACCCTTGACCGCCTTTTCCATAACGAAAACGGGCTTGGTCTTCATAAGGGTGGAATACTTGACCTTCTTCATGTTGCCGATCCAGCCGGTGTGGTGGTAATACATCTTCTTCTCGAGCTTCCTGCCCGTGAGGATGACCTTTTCGGCGTTGACGATGATAACGTTGTCTCCGCAATCTGCGTGAGGAGCAAAAACGGGTTTGTGCTTGCCCCTGAGGAGAACGGCGGCGGCAACGGCGACGCTGCCGAGGGTCTTGCCCTCTGCGTCGATCACATACCAGTCACGGGTGATGTCGCCCGCCTTAGGCATATAAGTTGACATTGCTTTCCCTCCGGAATTTCAGAATGACAGGATTATAGCATCGGGCCCCAAAAAAGTCAACACCCAAAATGAAATTTAAGGCGATATCTCATTTTTACTCATTTTTTCTCCTGTTTTTATATATTTTTCTCACTTTTAATTTCGGAAAAAACGAAGTAAACGAAGACGCCGCGGATCGAAAACTCCGCGGCGCTGTGAGAGAAAACAGGTCAGTTATCGCGCGAGATCGGGAAGACGAACATCGTACTGACGCAGCCGGGGTGGATATTGGTGATGTGGTTGCCGTGATGGCGGCCGGCGTAAAGGACCTTGGTCCAGACCGTCCACGCGCTGTTATCCCAGAAAACGTCGCTCGCGCCGTCGCCCCAGTAGATGCCGATATGGTCGTCTATGAAGTGGCCGTAAACGTCGGGCTTGGTCCACGACTTGGGCTCGAAGAATATCAGGTCGCCCTGGTGCATCAGCCCGCTGGCGAGAGCCTGCTCGATCGAATCGAAACGGTAGATGACCGCGCCGGTATTCTCCGCGCAGTAGTGCCACGCTTCGCCGCTGGCGTACTGGTTCTTGATGCGCTTGCCGTATTCGGAGGCGTTGACTATTACGCTCAGGTCCGCTCCGCTGTCGCGGTAGACGGACGCCACGAAGCCCGCGCAGTTAAAACCGGGCGCGTAGCCGGGATTGGGATTGCCGTAGGGCGAGGATATCGGCAGCGGTCCGCTGTCGCTCCCGGCGCTGGGCGTGTTCAGATAGTAATCGTCGTTCTCATGCGCTTTCAAGGTCACGCGCGGGGACTGCTGACAGCGCACTATCTCGTCGATATAGGCGACGCGCGTCTTGTCGGTGAGAGTGTATTTGTAGGAATAATAGGTAAAGCCCGGGATATTGTCGGGGAACGCGAGATTCTCGGAGCCGTCGTCCCTGAAATAGCGCTGCCTGCCGTTGACGTAAACGAGACCGCGCAGCATCGAGCCGTCCTCGCGGAAATAATAGTTCACGTCGTCGATATTTGTGTACCCGGTCACTGCGACGCCGGACGGGAGGAAGTGATAGGTCTTGCCGTTTTCCTCGAGCCAGCCGGTAAAGAGCGTGCCGTCGGGATTGGAGCGGTACAGATGACCGTCCTCCTCGAACATACCGTGCCGGGATACGCCGTTCGTAAAGTGATAGCGCACGCCGTCCTTATCGGCGAAACCGGTATAGTAGGAGCCGTCGGGCATGAAGTTGTAGGTCCTGCCGCCGGAGCTTACGACGCCGTATACGCGTTCGTAATCTTCGCCGAAGCAGTAAAGACCGCCGTCGTCGACTATTCCCGTCTGAATGACGCCGTCCTTCGAGTACAGCAAGAGCCCTTCGCGTCCGACGAGACCGGTGTGCTTACTGCCGTTCTTAAGGATGAAGTACTTCATCCCCGCGTGGTCGATAATGCCTTCGCGCAAAAGACCGTCCGCGTCGAAATAACGCCTGAGACCGTCCTTTTCGAGCATACCGCGGAAGAGCGCTCCGGCGTCGGTGAAGAACATCTGCCCGCCCGAGACCGTCTCCCTGAATCCCTTAGGGGTCTCGCCGTCCTCGGAAACGTAGCCGTTATAGAGCCCCGCCGCCTTCAGAAGGCAGATTCGGGCGTCGGCGGCGTTGAACAGACCGTCGCCGTCAAAGTCGAGAACGGAGTCCTCAACCGGCAGATCGAAAAGCTTTGCCGCCGCGCGGAGCATTATCCTCGCGTCGACGGCGTTTGTCTTGCCGTCGCGGTTCATATCGACGGTGAGCGAGCGCATATAAAAGGTCTTCGCGACGCCGTCGGACAGCAGTTCGACTGCCGAACGGCGGTCAAGCTCAAACGATATTTTAGGAATGACGACCTCTTCGGGAGCCCCGGTGGTGCCCTCTTCCGTGGTCCCCTCAAGATCGGCTGCCGCGGAAACCGCGCAGAAGCACACGAACAGGAAAACAGCGGCGACGGCGCACAGAAGAATTTTACGCGCGCGCACGGTAAAATCAAACAACTTCAATTCTCCGCCTCCCAGCTGACAAGACCTTCAAGGAAATCGACTTCAAGGACCTTGCCGTCGGAGTTTACGCGGAAGGTCTTTATCTCGTGCGCTCTGATATCGGTATAGAAACCGAAGTCGAACAGGGACGACATGACGCTCGCGCGCGTCATCTTCTTCCCTGCCGTTTCGTAAAGACGGAGGATAAGGTCGCCGGAGCCGTCCTCGCAGTATTTGAGGGCGGTGACGGCGGTGTTGGGCGCGTCGACCGTCACGAAACCGCCGCTTTGCGGCAGATCGCCCTTATGGTAGCTTTCGAGAACGACCGTCGGACGCACGTTGAACTCGTACGCCTCGCGGACGGCGCGACTGTCCTCACATTCGCCTTCGTGCAGATAAACGCCTATCTCGAAACGCTGCAGCCCCTCGTCCGTGAAGTTGAAATTCGCCGGCGGACGGTGAGAATAGTGATCCGCGAAGATCACGTTGCGAAGCACCGTCTGACGGAGATTCGTGCCGACGCAGTCGTAGCTGTATTTAGAGTCGTTGAGCACCGTGAGACCGAAACGCCCGCCGTCGAAGGTCGCCGTGACGTCTGTCCACGCGCCGCCGGGCTGCTCCTTGCCGCTACAATCGCGCTTGATGAAGCAGGACGGGATCGCGGACGTGTTGACCGGGTCGCTGCCGCCGATATCGAACGGTATCTTGAGCACCGTGAAATCCTCATGCCAGACGGCCTTGCACTTCACGCGGAGCGTGCGCTGCTTCGCGGCGAGGATGAAATCCTCGGTAAGGGTCGACGAGCCGAAAGCGAACTTCGCCCTGACGACGGACCTGACCGGCCCGCTCTCGACGAGCGCGACGCTAACGGGCTTCATCACGCCCTTTATCTTATGGAACGTAAAGACGTTATGCGCCCACGTGTCGGTCTCATGATCGTCAATGACGGTGGGTATGCCGAGAATACCGGAAGAAGCGTAGTCGTGTCCCGTTTTTTTATCGACAAGGGAGCAGATACCTCCCGTCTGCGGGTCGAAAACCGCCTTGACGTACTCATTTTCGACAGAGACCGATTCTCCCGCCGCCTCAACGACAGGCGGAACCTCCGGAGCGTCCCCGTCCTTCGGCTCGAGCCAGAGGGTCGCGTAGCCCTTGGCGGGGTTATGAGCGCAAACGACGGTATCGAGATGCGAGTCGTTCGACCTTGACGACCTGACGTTCTGGGAGGGTATCGCGTTGCCCGAGGCGTCGCGCGCGGAACCGGAATACTGATATATCCTGACGGGAACGTCGACGTCCCACGAGAGGGGGTTGAACAGCACGCAGGGTCTCGGGAAGCCGGCTGACGAGCCGGTGTCGTGACGGACCTCGCTGCAGACGGGGTCGGAAACGCCGTCTACCCACGTGTCGATGCGTCTGGAGATGAGCAGCTGCGCGCGGTTGAGCGCCTCGGCGGCGAGAGTCGCCGCGTAGCCCTCGGAATCTCGGACGTCCTCGTACGCTTCCATTATCGAGCAGCCGCACATGATGTCGTGGAAATGGTTGAAGCAGACCTTTTCCCACGCGTCGCGGAACTTCGCGGTCGACGGCGCGGCTCCGGAGACGGCGGAGGCGATCGTATCGAACGTTTCCGACGAATAAAGGAGGTTTTCGACTCTCCTGTTCTGCTGCTTCATCATGGACGTCGCGCTGTAGCAGCCGCTGGCGTGGTGCTGCATATCGTCGCGCCACACGGGGAGGTCGACGGGCGTATGCTTGACCTCGTCGAAATACCTGTCGGGGTCCGAGAAAACGAGCTCCGCCCTGCCCTCGCGCCGCGCTATCGAGCTCAGATACTCTATATCCCATCTCGTCGGTCCGCCGCCGTGATTGCCTACGCCGTAGAACATCATCATGGAGCAGCCCTGCGCTTCCATCAGCTTTTCGGCGTTTTCGACGCCCTCGTCAATGCTGTTTTTGCCGCTGTGCGCGTAGCTGTCGGGTATGCGGAAGGTCAGTACGCGGCTCCCGTCGGGAGAATCCCACCAGAAAACGCCCCTTGGCATGTCGGGATTCTCGTTCGTGTCGTTCGGGCGCATCATGACGTAGGACGTCATGCCGCCCTTCTGAAGCAGCTGCGGCATATTGCCGTTGTGCCCGAAAGAATCGCAGTTATAGCCGGTCGAGCAGGTCCTGCCGAATTTTTCTTTATAGTAAAGCTGCGAAACGAGCGCCTGTCTGGCGTAGCTCTCGCCGGAGGGGATGTTGCAGTCGGGCTGTATCCACCAGCCGCCCACGGGTATCCACCTGCCCGCGCGGATCATTTCCGCGATCTCGCGGAACATCGCGGGGTCGATCTCCTCTATCCATTTATAATACTGCGCGGAGGAGCACGTAAACACGAAGCCGGGGTATTCGCCCAGCCTATCGAGCGCGCTGCGGAAGGTCTGCAGTGCTTCACAGCAGCCGTCCTGCCAGCGCCAGAGCCAGATGGGATCGAGGTGAGCGCAGCCTATGAGATGTATTTTTGGGTCCATATCTTCCCTCCGACTTTATTATTCGACAAAACCGAAGTATCTGCCTATCCAGTAGGCAAACGTGTAGAAATAGCAGCTTTCGACGCAGTACAGACCGCCGGAATCCTCGTCCTTATATTCGAGCGGGTCGCGGTCATATTTTGAGATGAAGCGTTCGTCGGGCTGGAGCAGCCAGCCTGTCTCTTTATAGCCGCCCTTGAGCATCCTCACGGGAACGTCAAGTCTCCCGGAGAGGCTGACGGACGACGCGAGGCGGGAGATATTGATATGGCGGAACCAATCAACCGTCGCCTCTCCGTCGAAGCCGAACCTGTCCGACACCGCCGCGAGCGGGAAGGTATAGCCCGGCGTGACCTCGCGCAAAAGGCTGTGATCCCAGGTAAGGACCGCGCGCTCGTATTTATCGCGGAGGACGGGGTCCTTCTCGGTCGCCAGAAGACCGCAGAAGCTCGCGACGGCAAGCATATTGTCGCCGTACATCATCTCCTCGGCGCAGTCCCTGACGCGGGCGGCGCATTCGTGCGCGTGCCTGTCGTAATGAAGCAGCGGAAGGTCGGCGTAATGAAGGTCGCGGATGAGGTGATCATAGACCTCGCGCCATCTCCCGTCGCCCGTTATGTGATGGGCGACGTTCAGGTACATGAGCATCTCGGCGGAATTGAGGCAGGCGTCGACGTGACCGAACACGCTGTCAAAATACTCCGGATCCCAGCGCGCCCAGGTCGTCGGTCTGCCGTCGAGTTCCATAAGACGGAAACCGTGTTCGACTATATGCGAGATCGTGTCGGTCACGCAGCCGCAGATGAAGTCGCGAAGCTCCTTGTCGTCCTCTGCGAAATAGTCCCACGCGACGAGCAGCATAAGGAAGTGGAGCGTCACCTCGTCGCTCGACGTGTCGCCCTTCCAGATGATATCGTCGTCGGTATAGCCCTCTGCGCGGTAGAGCGCGGCGAGCCTGTCGGGCACAGGATCGGGCGTCGGGAAGCTCTTGCCGGATATGCCCAGCTCCCTCGCGTAGGGAGTGTCAAGACAGACGGATTGTCCGCCCTGTTTTCTGAAAAACAGGCCGTCCGACGGCAGCACCTCGTCCTTCGTGATGTAGCTTCTCGCGATATAGCCGTCTCCCCTGCCGTGGATCTTCATAAGAAGCAGGCAGGCTTCAAGGCTGCGCATCGTAAGCTCGCGCTGTCCGACCGTTTTCGGGTCGTCCGGCCCGAGCTCCTTAAGCAGGCAGCGGTAATGGAATATCTCGCCTATGACGAAAGCCGCGGTAAAGCCGCCGTCGTTGTCGGAATGACCGTAGGGATGCGCGGAAGAAAGGTCCCTCGCCGCGGCGAGCGTGCGCTGCGAGACCATCCCGCGGCGGTCGACGCATTCAAGCGTTTCTTTGAGCAGGACGTCCGCCTTTTCCTCGCCGGTGAGCGGTATCATCGAGATCGCTGCGACACCGGTCGCGCACTCCGCCCAAAGGACGCCGTCCTTTAAGAGTATATGCCTGACGTGATTGTCCGGCAGGTCTCGCTCCGCGGAGAAGTACATCAGCCTGTCCGCGTCGCGGGCGGCGGCTTTGTCGTAGCGCGTCAGACCGCCGTCAGCGGCGTACCACGCGACGTCGCCGTCGGCGACAAAGGCAAAATACTTATCCTTACGGCAGGGCAAGGGGTACGGGAAACCGGAAAGATCGGGCTTTATAACGCTCGCCGAAAAAAGCTCAGGCGGGACGCGCGGATCGTCCGACCCCATTATCACGCAGGATCTGTTGAGATGTCTGCCGATCACGTATGCCACGGCGCAGTCCTCCTTGATGAGTTTTAAGATCAGTGAAGTTTTTTGAAAGTTATGACCGGAGCGCGGAGTATGCCCGTTTCCTTGAGTCTGTACTCGTAGCTCCAGGCGCTCCCGGACGTTCTCCACGCGTCGGGGCCGTGCCAGTTCCTGTTGAGGTCGCAGCAGTGAACGGCGCCGAAAGCGTTGAACCTCGAGCACCAGACGGTGAAAGCGACCTTATGCCTGCCCGCGCTCATCGGGACGCATATCTTATACGGCGGAGCGATTATGGTGCCGGCGCGCTCGCCGTCCACCGTAACGCCGACGGCGGCTCCGCGGAAGAAGGTCGCTTCGATCTCCGCCGCGCAGTCGTCGGGCGCGTTGACGGAGGTGTTGTACGTTACGGCACCGCCGTAGAACGGCAGCCCCTGCCGCGTGATGTCGCCGAACTGAAGCTTCGCGGGCGCGGCGACGATCGTCGAGCGGGAGCCCTCGACCCTGACGCCGAACTTGCCGAGGATATAGCACCACTCGGTATTCGTTCTGTCGCCGAAGGGCAGCTTGACCGTCAGTTTGTTCACCCCCTGCTTTATTATAGGCAGCGGGAGCGTTTTTATTGATTTATCGACGTACCAGCCGTCGGGCTCAGTGCTTATCTTTTCGCCGTTGAATACGATCTCAAGCGTTTCGGGCCGTTCTATCGCGAGGCGCGCGCCGCTGTACTCGATCTCGCTTTCGACGTCGAAATACAGCGTCAGGCTGTGCTTTATCTTTTCGGGAGCTATGACCCACGGCTGTATTTTTCCGCCGCCGCGGGGCTCCATGCCCCTCTCGTCGCGGATGGCGTTGTCAAGGCGCAGAAGCTCGTCGCGCCCTCTTTTTTTGCCGTTGTCGAATTTATAGTCCGCCATGTCGAGAAGGACGGCGTTGTCCTCGCTGAGCTTATAGGTCAGCGGATCCGTGAAAGTAACGGAACTTATTGTCTCGCCTTCCCTGACCGCGACGGTCTTCGACTTCGCGCGCGGGGCGCCCAGCCTGAACAGATAGCTGTTGAGCGGATAGGACTTGAGATAGATCAGCGTCCTGCCGTTTTCGATCTTATAGGTGACGGGCTTTATATCCCCGGTATCCGTATCCCAGAGCTCGGGAGTAAACTCGCCCTTTACCGTAACGATAAGGTCGGTCGGATGCGGACAGTCGACGTATCTGTCCCTGTAGATGCCCGTGATGAAGAGCCAGTCGCAGTTGCTGTCGCGCCTGAGATTGTAGAGCCAGTTTTTCTCGCGCGTGCCCCTGCCCTCATTGATGACGTCGACGATCCTCTCATCCTCGAGAGCTGAAACAAGACCGGTCGAGTTGAGCTCGGTCTTAACGCATTCATCGTAGAACAGACCGGCTTCCTCGTTCGGCAAGGCGTCGACGCGCCCCGGTCTGCCGCCGCAGAAAATGACCTTTCCGCCGGCTGCCTTGAACGCCTTTAAGCGCTCGAGCGTGGAGGAACGGATAGTCTCGCAGTCGCAGAGCACGACGGCGTCATACTCCATCTCGCCGACCTTGAGGGGGAAGGAGCCGACGGCGCACTGGTCGGGAAGGTTGCTCTCGCAGATGAAGTCAAAGTCGATCTTTCCGCTCAGGAGCGTGTAGATGAGCTTATTGAAATCCTCGTCGAACTCGAAGAGCCGCGCGTCGGTCTTGTCGTTGGGGCCGATATTGAGCCAGTAGCTCTCTATCGGGTGTATCACGCCGACCTTAACGACCGGCTTGCCGCGGGTAAGAGCGGTGTTGAGTCTCGCAAAATGATCCTCCACGAGGCGGTACTGCTTGTACCACGACGACTGATAGCTGATGGACGCCGGATAGTCGCGCTTCGCGTCGCCCTCCATCGAAAGCCAGGCGAGATGATGCACCCTGAGCGTCACGCCCAGAGCCGCCTGCCAGTCGCCCTGGAACTTGTGGCCCTTGAAGTCGAAATCCCAGCCGGTAACGCCGTAAAGCTCGGACAGAGCGCCCTCGCGCCCGTACTGATGCACCGCGGACTGGCACTGCTTGGCGGTGGCAAGCTCCACGTTGTCGCAAAGCATATCTATGCCGGGCATACCGAAGGAGCGGTAAGACCTCATCGCCTCGCCGACCGCGTTAGCCTGCGAGTGCAGAGTCGGCTCCTCCATCAGGTGACCGGTGAGGTAGATGCCGTGCTTGTCGCACCAGGAACCGATATTGTCGGCGAAAGCCTCCGCGAACCTTTCCGCGACGAAATCGCAGAAATCGTATTTGACCTTTTTCGCGTCGTAAACGTCGGACGTCCAGACGGCGAGAGGCAGTTTGTCAAGCAGGCTGTAGCCCTTCGCCGCGGCGAAAGCGGCGTCAAGACCGTTCGTCCACGGCATCGTGACGTCGTCCTCGGACAGGGCGAACCGCGGGAATCGCTTGCGCGGGAACTGCGGCTCGTCGGTGAATATCGAGGGTATCGACTTTCCGAATTCGGCGCCTTCCTCGCGGTAATACGCCTCGTGAGTGACCTCGATGAATTTGTTTATGGCTTCGGGAGAGAGAGTGTCGGCGTAGCCCTGACCGTTGTACCAGCTTTCGTCTTTGTGAGTCAAACAGAAAGCGTATCTCTTTCTGAACTCCGCCTTGTCGGCTCTGCCTATCCTCTTGTAGGATACGAGTTTGCCGTCGCCGTCGAGCTCTATATCGTACGCCGCGAGGAAATAATCGTCGCCCGCCGCCTTGACCTCGTCGGACTCGGCGGGAGCGCCCGTATCGTTCGCGCTTATGAGCAGCGTCTTGCCGCGCAGGCTCCTGTCCTTTGTGACTATGCCGCCCGCGGCGCCGGAGGGCCAGCGGTCCTCGTCGTAGAGGTAGGAGTACATACCGCGTTTTTTGCCCTCCTCGACGCAGTGCCTGACGCAGTCCATGTATTCCCTGCCGAGATACTCCGTGTCAAGCCCGGTCCTGACGTGCATGTGGTAGCCGCCGAGTCCCATCTCGTCGAAAACGGCTATCTGATCGGAGAGCAGCTCCTTGTCGAGCTTGCAGTTCCACGCCCAGAACGGCGCGCCGCGAAACTCCTTGCCGGGGTCGCGGAACGTTTCTTTTGAAAGGGTCTTCGCCTTTGATTTTTTATATATCATTTTCTCCCCTCCGAGGTCGAAAAATTATGAAACGGATATCATTCGCCCAGGCTCTCGAACCTGTCCTTGAGCGCGGAAAGCGAGTGCTTGAGGTCGGAAAGAGCGTTCTTAGCGGAATCCTCCACGCGGGAGAAGCCCGTGATGCGCCTCGGCATGAACTGACTGTTGCCCCTGAACTCGGCGAACGCGCGGCTGAGCTCCGAGCCAAGCTCGTCAAGCTGTTCGCTGAGCTCGTCAACGCGGTTGACCGCCTTCATTCCGCCGCGCTCAAGACCGAGCGCGAGGGTGAGATATGCGTCGTCGGCGTTGTCGGCGAAACGGCCCGCCGCGTCGGATACGGTTTCCTTCATGCGGTCGATGCGTTCGATTATCCTGCCGGTATCGACCGCCTTGCGGACGGTGTCGATAAGGTCGATGATGAAAACGGCGAAAGCCGCGCCGAGCATGATGTCCCTCGCCTTCTTCGGCACCCTGACGAAATAACGCAGATATACCGGCTGGACGAGATAGACGAACGCGACGGACCCCACGCCCCACAGTATCGTGTGGCGCATGCATATCCTGCCGTTGAGGTTCATCGGATAATCGGAATAATCCCACCAGCGCTTATGGAAAAGCTTCTCCATAAGGAAGCTCGTGATATACTCGACCGTGTCGCAGCTTATCATACCGAGCCCCAGCACGAACAGCGGGTTTTTATAGTGCCGCGACAGCAGCACCGACATCACGGTCGCGCCCGTGCCGTAGATGGGCGTCATCGGCCCGTTCAGGAAGCCGCTGTTGAGCAGCCTGCGCTCGCCGACCGAGCGGTAGAACGACTCCACCGACCAGCCGATGAAGCTGTAAACAAAGAATGAAAAGACATAGTCCTCGGCCTTGAACGAGTCGAGTATCTCGGGATGGAACTCGATGCGTTTGAGCGCGCGCCTTACGACGCGCATCACGCCGTTGCGAAACGCCGAGCTTATGTAAAACAGACGGTTTACTTCCATATCGGACCTCAGACTCCTGCGGAGGCGACCGCTTTCGCGCGGTCGCGCATGATGCGCGCGTTGTATTTCGGGAACCACTCCGCCAGACATTCCTGCGTGGCGCAGTATTTGTCCGCCATCGACACGATCCATGACTCTCGGTAGCGCGGCAGCATCGGAGTCACGGGCCACATATGCTTTTTGATTATGTCCGCCTCGACCGGAGTCAGGTCGGTGAGCTTTTTCGCGTTGTCAAGGGCGAAGCCGGGGTGACGGTAGGCGTGCGGACGGTGGCTCCAGGATTTGTCGTGCCAGTCATAATAAAAAAGGTCGTGAAGAACGGCGCCGCGCGCGGTCTGTTTTTCATTCGCGCCGACAGCCTTCGCGACTCTCCAGCTCATATAAGTGACGCTCAGAATATGCCTCAGCCTGTCGATATCGCCGTGCTGACGGTAAACGCTGAGCCCCTGCACCTCGTCACGGTCGTACAGGTCGGCTATTTCACGAAAGAAATCCCCGTCGCGCTCGCGGTCAAGGCCGAGAGAACGGAGATATATCTCATAATAACGGATCAAAAGACACTCCACCTTATACTTTAAACGGTTATCATTGTGATTTTACCACGAAGATATACCGATTGCAATAATAAAGTCATACGAAACGACGATAATTATATTATTTTTCATTTATTGTGGAA
>JAFRXS010000199.1 GCA_017443405.1 Clostridia bacterium
CCTCCCGCCACGGAGCCGCCCGCGTCAGAACCTCCTGCAACCGAACCTCCCGCAAGCGAGCCGCGGACCACCGAGCCTCCTGTGACCGAACCGCCTGTGACCGAACCGCCAACCACCGAACCGGCAAAGGTCGGATATCAGCTCGGAGACATCGACAAGGACGGCAAGGTGACATCCATCGACGCGCGAAGGGCGCTGCGTATAGCCGCGAAACTCGACTCCGCCGACGAACTTGAGGCACAGTTGGCAGACATGGACGGCGACGGTAAAGTGACTTCGATCGACGCGCGCAGCATCCTGAGGATCGCCGCTAAGCTCGACCTGATGCCGGACACTATCATCTACACGGTCGCGTAACGTACCTGTTCAAGACGGAGCAAACTCTTAACACGTTTGTGCCGTCTTGTTTTTTCGAAAGAAGGACACCTCGATGAATGAAGAAACGAGCCGCACAAACACTCTGAAGCGATACGTCGACGCCGGCGTACCGTTCTCTAAAGAGCTATTTGAACGCGGAGATACGGCTCTCGCGCCGGTGCTGTGCTGGGAATGGCTGCGCTATCCGTCCGCGAAGGAAGCGCGGCGGCAGCTTGACGCGGCGAAAAAAGCAGGCTTCGGCGCGGTCTATATCCTGCCCATGCCGAGGCAGTTCCGTCCCGACACGATGGTGACGGAGCTCGACGGCTATCTGACCAAAAGGTTTTTCGCTAAAGTCCGCTCTGCGCTCGCTTACGCCGACAAGATCGGTCTGCGCCTGTGGCTATACGACGAGGGCGGATGGCCGTCCGGCTCCGCGTGCGGAAAGGTCGTCAAAGAAATGCCCGACCGGACTCTCATGAGACTGTCTCTTGACGAAAACGGCGAGCCCGTCTTGGTTCCCCGGAGCGGCAAGCCCGATATTTATGATGAAGACGTTGCTCGGCGATTCACGCGCCTGACGCACCGGTCGTACGCGGAAGCTCTCGGCGAGCTCGGCAGCCGCGTGGAAGCCATGTTCACAGATGAACCGGCTGGTTCCGCCGACGCGGTGAGCGGCAGACTTTTGACGGAGTTCCGAAAAAAATACGGTTATGATATGGAGCCGTATCTTTCCTCTCTCCTGTCTCCGGACGATTCCGGTGAAGACGGCGTCAGCGCGCGCAGGGACCGTTACGCGCTGCTGTGCGAACGATTTACAAACACACTTGAGATATACCGCCGGGCTGATCACGAGAACGGTTGGCTTTCTGTCGGTCATCTGGACAGGGATCACACGGCGGATTCCTGTCTTTCCAAGGGGTACGGCAATACCCTGCGGGCGCTGAAAGCGCTTGATATCCCGGGAGTCGACGCGATAGGCGGGCAGATACATTCACAGGGAAACCTGCTTGACGGGAACGCCGCAGCCTTTTATCCGCGTTTCGCTTCCTCGGCGGCTGTCCAAAACGGCACGGCTCTTGCGCTTTCCGAGTCCTTCGCCGTGTACGGGAACGCGCTCTCCGGCGACGAGATGCGTTATGTCGTCAACTATCAGCTTGTGCGGGGAATAAACCTGTTCAACTTCATGACGATGCCGAGTACTATGGCGGACTGGTACGCCTTCAGTGAACGTCCTTATTTTCATCCCGATATCCCCGGCTTCTACGCGCTTGACAGCCTTTGCGCCGAGATCGAACGTGGATGCCTCTTTATGGCGACCGGGCTGCACGCCGCCGAAACGGCGCTGTGGTACCCGCACGGGGATATAGTCTCGGGAGGAAAACAGGGGGAACACGCGATCAAAGCGTTCATCGCCGCCGGAAACGCTCTGGAGGCGGCGGGAGTCGATTATGATCTGATCGACGACGCGACCGTCCTCGAATCGCCGGTCAAAAACGGTCTGCTTCACGCCGGAGGCGCCGCATACGCCGAGATCGTGATACCGGACGGCTGCACGCTCCCGGAAGCAGTAAGAGAAAAGATAAAGGCTCTTAAAGGCAAAGCGCGTGCTTTCGCCGCCTGCACAGAGCCGTCGTTTATCCACCGCACGAACCGCGATGCGAACGGAGACCTGCACGTTTGCGTATTCAACCAAAGCCGAGAGACGAAAACGGCGAAGGTGCGAGTCGACACGGACAAGCCCGTTTATCTTTGCGACCCGAAAACAGGCGCTTTTTACCTTTTTGACAACGGAGGAGAGATAACTCTCGCCTGCGGGCAGTGCGCTCTGCTGCTGGCGACCGACGATCGTATCGACTGCGCGAGCGAATGCCGACAGGCGGGAGAGATCGTGCTGCGTCCCGTATCGGCAAATAAGACTGCGGAATTCAGGCTGTCGGGAAAAGGCGCGGAGCTCGCACCGGTCGACGGCGGGCTGCAATTCACGACCGAAAAAGCCGCTTTTCCCGCCGGTTTCTGCGGTGAAGCGGCTTATGTCTATTCGTTCTTCTCGGAAGAGCCCGGCGACTGTATCCTTTCTGTGACGTCGCTCGAATATTTCGCGGAAGTGTTCTTAAACGGCGAGCGCGTCGGCTCCGTCTGCACGGCTCCCTACAGCCTGAAGCTCGACCGGAGGTATATCAACGCAGGTAAAAACAAGCTCACGATAAGGATCGCGAACCTTGCCGCGGTCGCCTACGCGAGGACGGACGACTACGCGTTTTTCGAGAAAAAATACGTCGGTCCCTATCACGACACGACGCTTGAATTCGAGCGGGAAGTTTCCGGAGGAGGTTTCGGCGGTCTTCGCCTTGAGCGGCTGAGATGATAAGACGGTAAAAGACCCGAACGGATCTCGTTCGGGTCTTTTCGTTATATCGTTATCTGTCGCAATACGCTGCGGCAGCGGTCGCGGCGACGGCGCCGTCCGAGGCGGCTGTGACGAGCTGACGAAGGCTCTTCGTGCGGCAGTCGCCGGCGGCAAAAACTCCGGGGACGTTTGTGAGGCAGTCCTCCCCGGCTTTGATGTAGCCGGCGTCGTCCGTTTCGATAAGCCCCTTGAACGGGTCGCTCTGCGGTATCTGCCCGACGGCGGGGAACAGACCGGCGATCTCGAGGCGGCTCTCCTCCCCCGTTTTCACGTTCTTCACGGAGATACCTTCGAGGCGCATAACGCCGTAGATCTTCGATACGACGCTGTCGAGCACGAAAACGACGTTGTCCTTCGCCTTCAGAGCCTCGACCGCGGCGGTCTCGCCCCTGAAGCTGTCCCTGCGGTGGATAAGGTAGACCTTCGAGCAGATATTGGACAGATACTCGGCGTCCTCGAGCGCGGTGTTGCCGCCGCCGACGACGGCGACCTCGCTCCCGCGGAAGAATCCGCCGTCGCATACCGCGCAGTAGGACACGCCGGAGCCGACAAGTGCTTCCTCGCCCTCGACGCCGAGCGTCCTGTGCACGAGGCCGCAGGCGATTATCAGCGCCCTGCAGGCAAATTTTCCGCCCATGCCGGTGGTCACGATCTTGTCTTCGCCGTCCTGCGTGACGGAAACGGCGTTGTCATACTCAACCTCGGCGCCGAAGCTCTCCGCCTGATCCTGCAGCTTCGCGGAAAACTCCATGCCGGAGATGCCGGGAGTCGCGGGGAAATTGTCGACCCTGTGCGACGTGGATATCTGGCCGCCGGGGGCGCCGCCCTCGAGTATCAGAACGGACTTGCCCGCCCTGCACGCGTAGACGGCTGCCGTGAGGCCGGCGGGACCCGCGCCGATTATGATTATATCGTACTTATTCATTCCGGCTGCCCCGTCAGGCGGTTTCGGACGCCGCCTGGACGTACCTTCTTATCGCGCCCGCGCCCGCGTAGAGCTCGCCGCCCGCTATGAGCGTGGGAGCCTGCAGGACGCCGTTCGCCCTGGCTTCCTCGGCGTGCTCGTTGGCGTCGACAACGGCGTACTCTATGCCCGCCTTGTCAAGATAGCTCATCGCGAGCTTGCAGTTGGGGCAGGTCGCCGTCGTGAAGAGAACGGGGGTCTGCGGTTCTGCGGTCTCGTGAACGGGAGAGGGCTCCGCGTTCCTGCCGCCGACGATGACGGGACCGGTGTGCGTGAGCTTCGAGGTGGCAATATTATAGAGCTTACGCTGCTTGAACTCCTGTGTCTTGCCGTCGTTCCAGTTGGAAACGGGGCGGTAATAGCCGGTTATGCGGCTGTAGACCTCCGCCGTCTTGTGGCAGATCGGGCACTCGTAATGCTCGCCGGTGATGTAGCCGTGCTCCTTGCAAACGGAGTAGGTCGGCGAAAGGGTGTAGTACGGCAGCTTGTAGTTCTCCGCGATCTTGCGCACGAGCTTAGCCGCGGAATTCCAGTCGGGAAGACGCTCGCCGAGGAAGGCATGGAAGACCGTGCCGGAGGTGTAGAGAGTCTGGAGCTCGTCCTGGATGTCGAGAGCCGAGAAGATATCGTCGCTGTAGCCGACGGGCAGGTGGGAGGAGTTGGTGTAGTAGGGGGAGCCGCCCGCCTCAGCAGCCGTGATGATGTCGGGATAACGGTCGAGGTCGTGCTTGGCAAGCCTGTAAGCGGTGGACTCCGCCGGGGTCGCCTCAAGGTTGAAGAGGTCACCGTAACGCTCCTGATAGTCGGCAAGACGCTCGCGCATGTGGTTGAGAACGTCCTGCGTGAACTTCTGCGCCTCGGGGTCGGTGAGGTCCTTGCGCAGCCATCTGGCGTTGAGGCACGCCTCGTTCATGCCGACGAGACCGATCGTCGAGAAGTGGTTCTTGAAGGTGCCGAGATAGCGCCTGGTGTAGGGGTAAAGACCCTCGTCGAGGAATCTGGAGATGATCTTGCGCTTGGTGTCAAGGCTCCTGGCGGCGATGTCCATCATGTGGTCGAGCCTGTGCCAGAAATCGTTGACGTCGGTCGCGAGATAGGCGATCCTGGGCATATTGATCGTCACGACGCCGATGGAGCCGGTGCTCTCGCCGCTGCCGAAGAAGCCGCCGGATTTCTTGCGCAGCTCGCGAAGGTCAAGACGCAGACGGCAGCACATCGAACGGATGTCCGAGGGCTCCATGTCGGAGTTGATGTAGTTGGAGAAGTAGGGAGTGCCGTATTTGGACGTCATCTCGAAGAGAAGACGGTTGTTTTCGGTGTCGCTCCAGTCGAAGTCCCTTGTGATCGAGTAGGTCGGTATCGGGTACTGGAAGCCTCTGCCGTTGGCGTCGCCCTCGATCATGATCTCGATGAACGCCTTGTTGACCATGTCCATTTCCTACTTGCAGTCGACGTATGTCTAGTCCTGCTCGACGCCGCCGACGAAGGCGGGAAGGTCCTTGAGGTCGGAGGGAACGGTCCAGTCAAGCGTGATGTTGGAGAACGGAGCCTGCGTGCCCCAGCGGGAGGGGGTGTTCACGCCGTAGATGAAGCTCTCGATGCACTTCTTGACCTCGTTGTAGCTGAGGTTGTCCGCCCTGACGAACGGAGCAAGGTAGGTGTCGAAGCTCGAGAACGCCTGCGCGCCCGCCCATTCGTTCTGCATGATGCCGAGGAAGTTGACCATCTGGTTGCAGAGCGTGGCGAGATGCGAAGCGGGCTTGGAGGTTATCTTGCCGGGGATGCCGCCGAGACCTTCCTTGATGAGCTGCTTGAGAGACCAGCCGGCGCAATAGCCGGTGAGCATGGAGAGATCGTGCAGGTGGATATCCGCGTTGCGGTGCGCGTTCGCTATCTCCTCGTCGTATATCTCGGACAGCCAGTAGTTGGCGGTGATGGCGCCGGAGTTGCTGAGAATAAGGCCGCCGACGGAGTAAGTGACCGTCGACTTCTCCTTGACGCGCCAGTCCCTGAGACCGACGTACTTCTCGACCGTGTCCTTATAGTCGAGAACGGTGGACTTCATATTGCGGATGCGCTCGCGCTGCTTACGGTAAAGTATGTAAGCCTTGGCGACCTGCGGATAGTCCGCGGAGATGAGGACGGACTCCACGCTGTCCTGGATATCCTCGACGCCGATGAGGCCGTCGACTATCTTCGCGGAATAATCCGCGGTGACCTTGAGGGCGAGAAGGTCGATAATATCATCGTTGTACTGGACGTCTACAGACTCGAAAGCCTTGCGGATAGCTCCCGAGATCTTGGAAATGTCGAAATCCACGACTTTGCCGTCGCGCTTTGTTACCTGGTACATGGTCTCTCCTTTTCTCTTCATTATTATGATACGGATTTTTACACAAAAAAACAAGGGGCGGCAGCGAGCCGCGACCCCCGCAGATCACAGTGATATGCGGAACTGTACCAAAGCATATCACACCGTAAAGAGAATGTCAATAGGCAAAAAGCATATTTTGCGTATTTTTTTATTGCCCCGAAAGAGTGACCACAATATATAGTGTCAGCTAATTATGTCGGCAAGCTCGGCGGGAACAACTTTCATGAGGTCGTACACGCTCAGTTCGACCTGAGCGCCTATCTTTCCGGCGCTCACGAAAAAGGTCTCGCCGTCCGCTGCGGTAGCGTCTATCACCGTCTTGAAGAGCTTCTTCATACCGACCGGAGAACAGCCCCCGTGGACGTAACCTGTAAGGGGAAGGAGTTCCTTTTGCGGGATCATTGCAATCGATTTTTCGTGTACGGCCGCGGCGGCTTTTTTGAGATCGAGCTCCCCGGTGACCGGCACGACAAAGACGTAGTGCGCGCCGGTCCTGCCGACCGTGACGAGCGTCTTGAACACCCGCGCCGGGTCCTCCCCGAGGACGCGGGCGACGTCCGCTCCGGCGACCGCTCCGGTCCCCGTATAATAATGCGCGCCGTATTTTATCTTCTTGCGGTCAAGGGCGCGCATGACGTTCGTTTTTTCTTCCAAGATCTTACCCGGCGACATTGAGCAGACTTATGGCTCCCGTCGGGCAGTTCTCGGCGCACTTGCCGCAGCCCGTGCACTTGGACGCGTCGACGGACGCGCAGAAATCCTCGACCTTGACGGCGCCGAATTCACACGATTTGACGCACTTCATGCAGCCGATGCAGCCGTTCTCGCACTCCTTGCGGGTGATATTGCCCCTGTCCCTGTTTTTGCAGAGGACGACGGCGCGCACCGAGCCGACGGGGAGTATCTCGATGATGCCCTTGGGGCAGGCAGCGACGCATTTACCGCAGGAGCGGCAGACGGCGGGACTGATCCTGGCTATACCGTCGCAGATGCGTATAGCCTCGTAGGGGCACGCCCTCACACAGTCGCCAAGCCCTATGCAGCCGTACATGCAGGACTTCTCGCCGCCGTAGAGCCTGTCCGCCATCACGCAGGAGGAAACGCCGGCGTACTCCATCTTGTGTACCGCGACCTTATCCGTGCCCGCGCAGCGGACGACCGCGCTCGTTTTCTCGAACGAGCCGGACTCCACACCGAGATAAGAGGCTATCTGCTTCGCTACTTCCGCTCCGCCGGGACCGCACCTGCCGGTGTCCGTCGTTTCGCCCGAGGAAAGTGCGGCGGCGTAACCCGCGCAGCCCGAAAAACCGCAGCCGCCGCAGTTGGCGCCGGGCAGGAACGCCTCGATATCCTCCGCCTTTTTATCGACGGGGACGGCGAAGACCTTTGCCGCGACCGAAAGAAGGACGCCCGCCGCGAGACCTACGCCTGCAACAAGTATGACCGATAAAACTATTGAATTCATATTCTTTCCTTCGATCTCACAGAAGTCCCATACCCTCGACTATACCGGAGAAGCCGAGGAATGAAAGAGAAACGAGCGACGCCGCGATGAGCGTTATCGGCAGCCCCTGCAGGGCCTTGGGTATCTCGCGGCTCTCGAGCCTCTGACGCACGCCGGCGAACATTATCATGGCGAGCATGAAGCCGAGCCCTCCGGCGAGGGAATTGACCATAGAATAGAGGAAGGGGTGGCCGTAGGCGGCGTACTCCGAATACCGCTCGACGTTGAGCAGCACGACGCCGAGCACGGCGCAGTTGGTCGTGATGAGGGGAAGATAGATGCCCAGCGCGTTGTAAAGCGGCTTCATGTACTTCTTCATCACGATCTCGACGAACTGCACGAGCGCGGCTATGACGAGGATGAACACGATCGTCTGAAGGTATTCGAGCTCATGCGCGACGAGCAGCCTGTTTATCGGATAGGTGACGGCCGTCGCGAGCAGCATGACGAATATGACCGCCGCGCTCATACCGAACGCCGTCTTGACTTTTTTCGAGACTCCGAGGAACGGGCAGATACCGAGGAACTTCGACAGAACGAAATTCTGCGTGAGAAGTCCCATTATAAGGAGGGCAAAGACGTATTTCATTTCGTTTCCTCCCTGTATTCGGCGCAGTTTGAAGCCATCGGGCAGCCGCTGCATCCCTCAAACTTCGCGGGTTCCCTGCCCTTTCTTTCGGCGAGCTTGTTCGCGAGCGCCATGAGCACGCCGTAGACGAAGAAGCCGCCCGCGGGCAGGATGAATATCGTCATCGGCGCAAGACCGATCTTTTCGAGAGCGCCGGCGAAATTCCAGCCGTTGAAGCCCGTTACGCCGAAAGCGCCCAGCAGGCTCTCCGTCCCCGCGAGGAAGGAGCCCGCGCCGATGATCTCTCTGACGGCGCTCATGCAGAACATCGCGGCAGTGAAGCCCACGCCCATGCCCAGACCGTCGAGCGCCGACGCGCCGACGGAATTCTTGCCGGCAAAGGCCTCCGCCCTGCCGAGGATGATGCAGTTGACGACTATGAGCGGCAGATAAACGCCCAGCGAGTCGTTCAGAACGGGAACGAACGCCTTGACGAGCATCTGCACCAGCGTCACGAACGAGGCGATTATGACTATATAGGCGGGGATATGGACCTTATCGGGTATGACCTTGCGGATAGCCGAAATGACTATGTTGGACATAACGAGAACGAAGGTCGCCGCGACGCCCATGCCGACGGCGGTGACGACCGAGGTCGTCAGGGCAAGCGTCGGGCAGGTACCGAGAACGAGGCGGAACGTCGGGTTCTCTTTTATCAGTCCCTTGGTAAACTCCTTGACGAGGCTTTTCTTTCCGGTTGTTTCCGTCATTTGACACCTCCGCTGATGCTTTCGTATTTTTCAAGCACCTCGTTCACGCCCGCGGTCAGCGCGTCGGAAGTGATCGTCGCGCCGGTTATGGCGTCGATGCCGCTGCCCGGGACGGAAGGACTTGAGCCCTTCTTGACGACCTCGAACCTGAAGCCGGAGCCGCCCTTGCCGATATACTGCGCCAGCCAGTCCTTTTCGGTCGCTTTCTGACCGAGGCCGGCGGTGTCGTTGCTCTCGAGCACGCGGATGCCGCTTATCGCGCCGTCGACGCCTATGCCGCACATGAATTTCAGGTTGCCGCCGTAGCTCTTGACGGTGTGCGTGAAAACGTAACCGACGGTGTTGCCCTCCGCGTCGAGCCCCTCGCACCGGGTCATATCCCCGTCGGAGGTCTGATCGGTGAACGATGAGGCGGAGGGAAGGACCTCGAGCCTCGCGTTCTTTTCGGTCTCGGCGTCTATCGCCTTGATCCTGGGCGCGGTGATATAGTTGGCCGCAGCCAGAAGAGCGCCCGCGACCAGGGTGACCGCGAAAAGGATGAGCGAGGTCTTAATAATGGTCATGATATCCGTGTTTTTCTTTGTTTCGGAACCTGTCACGCCTTTTTCGCCTCCTTTTCCTTCTTTTTACGGACGTAGCCGAAGGGTTTCCTCGCCGTCAGCGCGTCGATGCTCGGCGTGAGGATGTTAAGTATAAGGATCGAATAGGAAACGCCCTCGTTGAGACTTCCGAACAGGCGTATCACGCAGGTTATCACGCCGCAGCCGACGCCGAAAATGACCTTTCCGAGCGTCGAAACGGGGCTCGTCGTGTAATCGGTCGCCATAAAGAACGCGCCGAGGATAAGACCGCCGCTCATCACCTCGTAAAGCGTGAACGTCGGGTCGAAGCGGCCGGCGAAAAGCATTATCAGAGCGGACGAGCCGATGAAGCAAAGCGGGATGACCGGGCTTATGACTCGCCTTATCATAAGGTAAGCCGCGCCGATGAGGAGCGCGAGCACGCAGGTCTCGCCGAGGCTGCCGCCGCGAAGACCGAAGAACATATCGGAAAGCGACGGGAGCGCGGACGCGTCGTAGCCGCCTTTTGCCCCGAGCGTCGCGAGAGTCGTCGCCGTGGAAACCGCGTCGCCGGTCTTATACCAGAACGGCGCGACGA
Organism: Clostridia bacterium; assembly: GCA_017443405.1. GTDB lineage: Bacteria > Bacillota > Clostridia > Oscillospirales > Acutalibacteraceae > RGIG2893. The sequence continues at coordinate 10,106 of JAFRXS010000199.1, forward strand.
AGCTGCTCATCGCTGTCGGGAAGGACACCAGGAGGATTATCCTGCCGGCTATCGCGGGATTGACGAAATTCTGACCTATGCCGCCGAAAAGCTGTTTCGCGACGACTATCGCCGCGACGCTGCCCACGACCGCCATCCAGACGGGAGTCGTGACGGGAAGGTTGAACGCCAGAAGAAGCCCCGTCACGACGGCGGAAAGATCGCCGATCGAAAGGCTCTTTTTCATTATCCTGCGCGAAACGTATTCGGACAGCACGCAGGACGCCACGCAGACGCCCTCGAGAATGAGAGCGCGGACGCCGAAGATGACGACCGACGCGACGAGCGCCGGAACGAGCGAGATGATGACGTCGAGCATTATGCGGAAGCTCGTTGCCCTGCCCTCCCCGTGCGGAGAGGAGCTGACGGTCAGCATCGGATCCTGAACTGTGTTTTCAGCCATATACCGTAAATCTCCTATTCAAAAAGAGCGAC
>JAFRXS010000200.1 GCA_017443405.1 Clostridia bacterium
GGGCTCCGTCTGCAGGCGATAAGATAGACTCCGTTTTATCATCTCTTAAAGGCTTTGAGCCAATAGCCGAAAAAATAACGATCAGATCCGCTCCGACGGAGATCGACGCCGAGATAGTACGCTGCCTCGGTCATAAGATCAGCAGACGGATCCTTCATTAACGCGTGAGGAGGCTACACAATGCCGAACATTCTTCTGTGCGACGACGACCGCGAAATACTCGATTCAACCGAAGTCTATCTGAAAAATGAAAGCTATACGGTCTTTAAGGCAACGAACGGTCTTGAGGCTCTGAGTATACTTGAGGATAACGAGATACAGTGCGTCGTTCTTGATATCATGATGCCCGGGCTCGACGGTCTTGCCGCGACGGCTAAGATAAGAGAGAATTATAATATACCGATCATACTTCTTTCCGCCAAAAGCGAAGACGCGGACAAGATATCGGGTCTCGGCTGCGGGGCTGACGATTACGTTACAAAGCCTTTCAATCCGCTTGAACTCATCGCGCGCGTAAAATCCCAGATACGCAGATATACGACGCTCGGAAGCATCGACGATAAAGAAGGCCTTATCATCAACGGCGGTCTTAAAGTCGACACAGACGCCCGCGAGGTCTTTGTGGATGACGAGCCCGTTCGGCTTACTGCCACAGAATACGGCATCCTTGAGTATCTTCTCAAAAACAGAGGACACGTTCTCACGACCTCTCAGATATACGAAGCCGTCTGGAAGGAACCTTCGTTCCAGGTCGAAAAGACCGTCACCGTTCACATAAGACGTATACGCGAAAAGATCGAGATCGACCCGAAATACCCCAGATATCTCAAAGTAGTTTGGGGGCTCGGTTATAAGATGGAAAAGTATGACTGACCGGATCTATTCCAAAAGGACAGTCAACGCGGCGGTCGCTACGGTGCTAATCGCCGCGCTTCTTTGCAGTGTGTTCGGCTTTTTCTTTTGCCGCTCACTTGTACTTTTCTCGCAGCCTTACGCGGCGGCGTTCAGCGAAAGCGCGCTGTTTTCCCGGACGGTCTCATCTTATATCAAAACGGTAACTGAAATATCCGACGCTCACAGGACACATCTTGAGCAGCAGACGGATATTCAGAACAAGTCAGACTATTTCGATATAGCAAAACTGTACACTACCGCACTATTCTATGAGTATTCCCAGCTTCTTGAAAAAGCTCCCGAAACAGTCAAACGCATAGGTTTCGACTCCGCCGTCATCGAGGGGTGTTATACTTACAGCGAGTACAGAAGGGCTCTCGAGATCTGGTATGACAGATATTCCTCTATGCCGGAGGAAGCTGTGACTGCGGAAGGGACTGCTTTTTTCCGTAAACCGACCGTTTCTTTTATTGATGAAGACAAGGGCTATATCTTCCGTAATTTCAGCTTCTTCAATCCCTCAGATATCGTTTCGTCTTATAACATCAATAACTTCACAGGCTGGAGTGAAGCGCTTTCGAATATCTGCTCAAAGATAAGTGAAATGATAGATTCGGAATACACCGAAGCGTCGTTCACATCCGAAAGCATCAGCGCTTATTTCGACCGTCTGAAAAGCCAGATATCGACCGATACCGAAGATTATTACTCCGATATCGCCGAAAACGGCTTTGAAGGAAACAGAACGGTAAAATTCATTTATTACGATAAGGCGCAGTCTATCACGATCACAAATATCGCAGGATCCGACGGCAATCCGGATTTTTCGCTTAACACTGTTCCGACCGGAGCCATTGTTCTGACTCAAAGCGCGTCGGATATAGATTATTCTGAATATCTCGCGACCTCGCAATTCGACGATCTTGCCGCTTCCGGAGCTTTCTGTCTGAGATTGGACGGAAAAGGCGAACATGGCTGCAGTATACGAAACAATACCGCAGATCTGCTTGCCGGGGCTGACGGCTTCAGTTATGCCGACTATGAGGAATCTGTGATAGAACGTTTTAACGGCTCGAAGCAGTACCTCTATCTTGTATGGGACGCTTCTTTCGGTCAGGATAAGCTTTCGACTTACAGTAAAGCCTTCAGCCGAGCGGCTGAATCCAGATACGCCGTCATCGTCGCTTTCTTCCTATCTGCTATTGTTTTGTGTATTTCCGCAGTCTATATTCTTATGGCGGCGGGTAAGCGCAAGGCAAAAGACGAAGTCGGTTTGACGGTACTTGACCGTCTTTGGTCTGACTTGCATATCATTATTTCGGCAGGTTTGGCGGTCGGGTGTTATTTTGCTTTCAAGACGGCATATATAACTTATATCAAAGCAGTAACCGACGGTATTTCAGAGATCCCTTCGGGCGCTTTGATCATAATAATCTGCGCGTTCGCTTTTTATGTTCTGTTTGAATCAGCGGTCTATTTTATAAGACAGCTTAACCTCGGCACTCTGTTTTCCCGCTCTTTCCTCTGTTTTTTCTGCACGAAAGCAAAGCTCATTCTGAAAAAAAGCAACTCTCTCGCGGCGGGGTCGAAATCAAGCGGCAAGACCGGCAGGGTGATCTTTAATATAATTTGCTTTGTCGTTATTAATATTGCTTTCGCTGTAGCTATGGGCTTTGCCCTTCGCCGCGGACTTGCTCTGTTTTTCCTTATCCTTACCGCGGATCTTGTTTTTAACGCCGCTGTGATCTTCTACGCCGTTAATATAGCTCACGGTATCAACGTTATATTTGACGCGATAAAAAAGATTTCTGAAGGGAATTACTTCGCTTCTATCGATTTCTCCGTTCTTCCGGATGCCGTCAAAGACGCCGCTTCTTACGTGGAGCTCGCCCGTGAAGGCATGAAAGACGCCGTAGACGAAGCGGTAAGCGGCGAAAGGACCAAAGCAGAACTGATAACGAACGTTTCTCACGACCTCAAAACGCCGCTTACTTCGATCATCAATTACGTTGATCTTTTAAGGCTCGAATTGAAAGCCAAAAAAATCTCCGACAAAAAGATCGAAGAATACATCACGGTACTTGACAATAAATCCGCAAGGCTCAAAAATCTTATTGAGGATCTGACCGAAGCCTCAAAAGTAACGTCTGGCAATTTAAAAGTAGATCTACAGCCTCTCGATCTCAGGCAGCTTGCTATTCAGGCTGCGGGAGAGAATGAGGACAGATTTGAGGAAAAGGAACTTGAACTTGTATTCTCGGATAACGGCGAAGCCGTTCCCGTTACCGCAGACCCCGGGCACACGTGGAGAATAATCGACAACGTGTTCTCTAACGTTCTTAAATACTCAAAACCGGGAACGAGAGTCTACGTAAGCGTCGACAACGTGCTTCGCGAAACGGCAGACGGATCTTTCGTAAAGCGCGGAGCGGTGACGATAAAGAATATTTCCGCAAAAAAACTCGGTATCCCCGTCGCTGAGCTTATGCGCCGCTTCGTACGCGGAGACGAGTCGCGCAGCGGAGAGGGGAGCGGGCTCGGACTCTCGATAGCTGCGGGACTCGCGCAGATACAAGGCGGCGTGTTCTATGTCGATATCGACGGCGACCTGTTCAAATCGGTCCTGGAGCTTGATTCTTTTGACAATAAAGACGGCGCGAACACATAATATGATATTGAAATTTTAACTAATTGTGTTATAATATGTCCATTGATCATAAAGGAGTATTTTATGTCTGATTTCGAATCTGAAAACATCGGTTTTAAAACAGTAAGGTTCGGCGGTTTTGATCGCGAGGACGTCCTTCGTTATATTGAAGCGCAGAAAAAGCACGAGGCTGACGCGCTTGCAGCCGCGGAGGAGAGATATGAACGTCTTAAACGTGATTATGACGGTCTTCAGGCGGAACTTGATTCTGCTGCCGTCGTATCTGCTACAGCCGCGCCTTCGGATACTGCAGTCAAAGCCGATACGGCAAGTACTGTCGAACAGTCCGTCGAAGATGAAAAAAAGATATCCGCTGTTAAAGCCGAATATGAAGCAAAGATCCAGGCTCTCCGTACCGAGTTCGGTTCCCGATTCTCAGCTGTTAAGGAGGAATATGAATCCAGGATCAATTCAATCAAAACCGGATTCGAAGAACGTGAAGCCGAGCTTACCGCGGAAATTCAGCGTTTGACCTCCGAAAAGCAGGAGCAGGAGAAGACTCTCGCTTCCCGTAATTATTCTTCGCTTCCCGACGCGGAAGCCAAGATCGGCTCGACGATGGTCGAGGCAAGAAAATTTGCCGACAAGATCATTGCCGAAGCACAGGACCGCGCCAACCGTATCAACGCCGAGACTCAGATATCTCTGAATAAATCGAATATCCATGTCCGCTCTCTTGCCGGTGAGCTCAGTAGCTTTGCCGAAAAGATGTACGCGGCGTGCTCTAAGCTTTCCGAGGAAATGGTATCCCTCGCGGGCGACATCAATTCGGTAGCGGTCAGAATATCCGACAATAACAGGAAGGACGGCGCCGATGACGCCGAATGATCCTATAACCGAAGAGTTTTTAGCTTTACGCGCCCGATATATAAGAAGCTGTTATCCCCGGCTTAACGACCGACAATTTGAAGCGGTCACGACGGTAAAGGGACCGCTTCTGGTACTTGCCGGCGCGGGCAGCGGAAAAACTACGGTTATCATCAACCGCATTGCGTACCTTATCAGATTCGGTAACGCCTACCGCGAAAATAAAGTCAGACGTCCGGTAACCGAGCACGATCTTGAAGTCATGCGCTCGCTTGTATCGGGCGAAGTAAACGATATCGGATCAGTGTCCGATATCCTTTCTTATGACGACGTAAGACCCTGGCGCATAATGGCGATCACTTTCACCAATAAAGCCGCCGCTGAACTGAAAAACAGACTTTCCGCCATGCTCGGAGAGGAAACGGGAGACAGCGTATGGGCGGCAACGTTCCATTCCGCCTGCGTACGTATCCTTCGTAAGTTTTCCGATTATACCGGTTTTTCTTCTAATTTTACTATTTACAATACAGACGATCAGAAAAGAGTTGTCAGGGATTGTCTTTCGCAATTGGGGTATGACGAGAAACTGCTTCCCGTCAAATCCGTAATGTACGAGATCAGCTCGGCAAAGGATAAGCTTCTTTCACCCGAGATGTACTCGCGATCCATAGCCCGTGACGAACGCCTTACGCGTATAGCAAGGGTCTACGCGCTGTATCAGAAAAAACTTCGCGCCGCTGACGCGATGGATTTTGACGATATCATTTTCTATACAGTCGATCTTCTTAAGGAGCATAACGACGTCGCTTCTTTCTATAATGAGAAGTATACCTACATCATGGTCGACGAGTATCAGGATACAAACATAGCGCAGTTTGAACTCACCCGTCTGCTCGCCGGCAACAGCCGCAATATATGTGTTGTCGGCGATGACGATCAGAGTATATACAAATTCCGCGGCGCGACTATAGAGAATATCCTCCAGTTTGAGGATCACTATCCGTCTGCCGTCACCGTAAGGCTCGAGGAAAATTACCGGTCTACCGGCAATATACTCGAAGCTGCGAACAAGGTCATCGCTCACAATACGGAACGCAAGGGCAAAAACCTTTGGACGTCTCAGGGCGACGGTTCCAAGGTCGTCGTCTATACTTCATATGACGAATCCGGAGAAGCCGACTTTACTGCCCGGGAGATCCGTAAGCTTATGACTTCCGAAAACAGGAAGTATTCCGACTTCGCAATACTGTACCGTGTCAACGCGCAGTCGGCTACATTCGAGAAGGCTTTCGTCAAAAACGGTATCCCGTACAGGATCATAGGCGGTCACCGTTTCTATGACCGCAAGGAGATCAGGGACGCGGTCGCTTATCTGTCCGTTGTCGTTAATCCCGGCGACGAGGTCAGGCTCATGAGGATCATAAACGAGCCGAAAAGAGGTATAGGGCAGACCACTCTTAACAACGCGTCTCAGATAGCTGCGGCTCTCGGTATCAGTCTGTTTGAGGTCATTTCCGACGCCCGTAATTACCCGGAGCTTTCACGCGGAGCGCAAAAGCTTATGTCTTTTGCAGCGATGATCGAAGATTTCGGCAGACGCCTGGGCTCGGTCCCGATGAACGAGCTGTTCATGGATCTGATGAAAGAAAGCGGATATCTCGATTACCTCGCGGAAGACGAAGCGACGTATAAGGACAGATTTGAGAATATCAATGAGCTTCAGGCGAACATGATCCGCTATATGTCGGAGAATCCCGACTCGGGTATTCTTGATTTTCTTGAAGAGATAGCCCTTATGTCGGATATAGACAATTATAACGCCGAATCCGATACCGTTGTCCTTATGACGTTACACTCTGCAAAAGGTCTCGAGTTCCCCGTTTGCTTCCTTCCGGGCATGGAGGAAGGCGTATTCCCGTCGATACAGTCCGCGTTCAGTGAAGAGGAGATCGAAGAGGAACGCCGACTTGCCTACGTCGGTATAACCCGCGCCCGCGAGAAGTTATATCTTCTTAACTCCAAAAGCCGTATACTGTACGGCTCGACAAAGTACAATATGCCGTCGAGGTTTCTTGAGGAGATACCGGAAAGCGTGGTGGAGAACAGAACGCCCTCTGCTTCGCCCTACGGCGCGACCGTTGCTAGAAAGTCATATCATTTCGGCGATGACGACACAGCCTCTTATCCGTCAGGTAATAGTACGAAACCGGCTCCGCGCAATCCCGTACCGCAGGACGGCAGGACCGATTTTAAAACCGGAGACACGGTCGTCCATAAGAAATTCGGAAGAGGAGTAGTGCTAAGCGCTGTTCCGGTCGGCGCGGACGTACTTGTCGAGGTCGCCTTTGAAACCGCAGGCACCAAAAAGCTTATGGCAAAAATGGCGAAGATGGAAAAGATATAATTATCCTTTACGCTTCTCATCCGGCAAAACCGGTTGTGAAAATATTGCGCCGCATCCCTTAGGGGAGCGACAGCAGGAGGCTAAAAAATGAAAACATCAAAGAAAGGCGCTGTCACGCGCCTGGTCGTTATCGCCGTTCTGGCGGCTTTGGTCGTCGTGCTGCAAACTGTAGCAAGCGGTATCAGATTCGGCCCGTTCACTATCACGCTTTCGCTTGTGCCGATCATTGTCGGCGGCGCGCTTTACGGCGCAGGTGCCGGCGCTCTTCTGGGCGCTGTATTCGGGGTCGTCGTCCTGGCAGCGGTGTTGTCGGGAGCCGATTTCGGCGGACAGATGATGCTCTCTTTCAATCCCTGGGCTACCGTCGGTCTTGTACTTTTAAAGGGAATTGCCGCCGGCTTCTTCTCCGGGCTTATATGCTCCGCGTTCAGAAAATCAAAGCCCATCCTCGGCGTGGTGCGTGGCTCTATCGCGGCTCCGGTTTGCAATACAGGCATTTTTACCGCTGCTATGTTCCTGTTCTTCAAGCCCATACTTGAACAGTGGTCCGCCGGCGCAGGATCAAGCTCAACTCTTTCTTACGTCATAACCGGACTTATAGGTCTTAATTTCCTTCTTGAATTTGTTATCGGTATCGTTCTCGCGCCTGTTATCGTCAAGATACTTTCCGCAGTAAAATTTCTTAAAATCGGAGCAGTAGATGCGAAAAACTAAGATCGTCTGCACATTGGGGCCCGCCAGTTCTTCCGAGGACGTCCTCGAAAGGATGCTTCTTGAGGGTATGAATATCGCCCGTTTCAATTTCTCGCACGGTACACATGAGCAGCACCGTAAATTGATAGGGACTTTTCGCCGCGTCAGGGACAGACTTCATATCCCCGCCGCGGTAATGCTCGATACCAAGGGTCCGGAGATCCGTACCGGACATTTTGAGGGCGGCTCCGCCGTTATTGAACAGGACGGTATTTTCACGTTTACCGTTGATGATATCGTCGGCAACAGTGAGAGATGCTCGGTGACTTATAAGGATCTTCCCTCAAAGCTCAAGGGCGGGGAGAGGATACTGATAGACGACGGTAAGCTTGAACTTAAAGTCATCTCGATAACCGAAAAGGAGATCAAATGCCGCGTTACCGTCGGCGGTGTGATCAAGGATCAGAAGAGCATCAATATCCCCTATGCCTGTCTTGATATGCCATTCATCAGCCAAAAAGATGAAGAGGATCTGATTTTCGGGATCGAAGAAGACGTTGATTTTGTCGCGGCTTCCTTTGTCAGAAGCAAAGAGGACGTTATAGCTCTTCGCAAATTCCTGGATTATCACGGCGGTCACAGTATAAGGATCATATCCAAGATAGAGAATAACGAGGGCGTTTGCAATTTCTCGGATATCCTTGAATACAGCGACGGTATCATGGTCGCCCGCGGCGATATGGGCGTCGAAGTCGATTTTGAGCGTCTGCCCGGAATCCAGAAAATGATGATACGCAGGTGTTATCAGGCAGGCAAAATGGTCATTACCGCGACGCAGATGCTCGAGTCGATGATAACCTCGACCTTCCCGACGAGAGCCGAGATATCCGACGTTGCCAACGCCGTATTCGACGGTACTTCCGCAGTCATGCTTTCCGGCGAGACCGCGATGGGGGATCACCCCGCCGACGTCGTCGCCGTCATGTCAAAGATATGCGAGCGGGCGGAAGCGGACGCTTTTGATATGCACGTTTACAGCGGCGCCAATTACGAGATCGATTTCAGCGATACTGCAAACGCAATCTGTGACGCCGCGTGCACTACGGCAAAGGATATAAACGCAAAGGCTATAATTGCCGTAACGGAGTCCGGTCATACCGCGAGGCGGGTTTCAAAATTCCGCCCGAAGGAAATGATAATCGCCGCCACGCCGAACTTGAAGACCTTCCATCAGCTTTCACTGTCATGGGGCGTATGTCCCGTGCTTGCTATGGATCAGGACTCATCGGAAAAGCTCTTTATCCATGCTGTCGACTGCGCCAAGCAGATCGACGCCGTTGATAAAGGCGACGTTGTGGTTATCACGGCAGGCGTGCCTCTTAAGCTTTCGGGCACGACTAATATCCTGAAGGTCACGGTGGTCTCCTGATATGGCCGATAAAAAAATAAGCGGTGCCGATATAGTGATGCGCGTCCTGCTCGAGCAGGGCGTGGACGTTGTTTTCGGTTATCCCGGCGGTATGGTCATAGACCTCTATGACGCTCTGTACCGGGTAAGAGGAAAGATCACTCATTATCTCACCGCTCATGAACAGGGCGCGGCGCACGCTGCAGACGGGTACGCCAGAGCGACGGGAAAAACCGGCATTGTTTTTGCGACATCCGGGCCGGGCGCAACAAACCTTGTTACGGGCATTGCGTGCGCCATGCTTGATTCTGTTCCTATGATAGCTATCACAGGGAACGTTCCGAGAGCGCTTATCGGCAGAGACGCGTTCCAGGAGATCGACATCACCGGTATCACGATCCCGATCACGAAACATAATTTCTTTGTAACCGATATAAACGATCTTGCCGATACAGTACGTGAAGCCTTCCGTATCGCAATTTCCGGCAGACCCGGACCTGTACTGATCGATATCCCGA
>JAFRXS010000201.1 GCA_017443405.1 Clostridia bacterium
ATAAGCTGGCTGATGAGGATCCCGAGGTTTTCGCCGCCTTGCTCAAAGATAACAAGGACGATCCTGTCCTCGAAAGAACGATCATCAGCGTCGCGGATTACAACAACGTAGAGATCCCCGTTCAGGCTGTCAAAAGACTGCTCCGTAATAAAAAGATCGACTCCGACGTCAGGCTTGAAGCGCTGTTTTATTGCTCCGAAAGAGGCGGGGAGTACGTCGATCTGATTCTTGACGAGGTCGATGACGACGATAACGCGTCCTTCGCTCTGAGGGAACTCTATTCTCATGATCCGGAGCGGGCGGTCCTTATCGCCGATACCGTTATCGCCGAATACGACGGTAAATACACAAAAAAACTGCAGGGCGCTCTGCACGTCAAAGCGTTTGATTTAAACAAATCTTCGACGTCCGATGAAAGACTCGAATATATCAAATTCTGCGAGACGGTCATGGACGGTGCGCTGAAGACTGACGATGTATCAAGAAGATACGTTTTGAATCTCATCAGCTCCATTGACAGTTGGGAAACCCTGTCTTATCTTGTCGATAACGAGGAATTTACCCACAAGCCGAGTTTGATATGGGATAGGAATACCATTATCGGGATACTCGGAGACTCCCCGGACGTCGAAAAGCTTTCCGTCGTCCTAGGCCTGCTCGGCGATTATCCCGAGCCTGAATACCTCGCCGCCCTCGGCGACAACATAAGCAGGAACGAAAGCTTTTACGCTTCACATCCCGGGCTTCTGGAAACAGCGCAAAAGGCTTATGATCGTATTTCAGAGGAAAAAGCCGAGCGAGAACGCAATCAAAAGGCAGCGGAAGAGTTATATTCTCGGGAGGCGGAAAACAATAGGTAGAAACAAATTCGGCATATCAGCAGGCCTTTGCTTTTTCGCGTTGAATAATCTTAAACACTCTGCCGCCACGGTTCGACGGCAGAGTGTTTTGTCGATCATTTGGTTGTCGATACGATGATTATTTCAGTTACGGAGTAAATGCCTCGACGGGATAACCCTGCGTCATTTCGCCGTAGAGCCATCCGGACATATCGTTGAGGCTCAGGAAATAACCGACAATAAACACTATCGTCAATATCGCCATAACGATCATAATAATATAATACACCCGCGAGCGGTTCTTTGCCTTGACAGAGGCGGGCCCTTTGGGGATCATATCCTCTATCCCGGAGGCGGCTATCTCCGGATCGCCGAACTCGGCGATAATGTCCTCGTACGTAAGAGCGGGATCATCCGAAACGAAGTCCGTTACGTCGGCGCGAAGATGAGCGATATAGCTGTTTGTGTATTTGCGGGGAGATGTGAGGCCCTTTGAGACGGCTTCGATATATCTGTCGGCGGGAGACTTTTCCTTCATCTTCATGACCACTCCTTTTTCGGGGAGACGTTTCCGTGCGTTTCCTTGAGTATCTCGATTATATTCCCGTTCTCGTCGCAGATGAAATACAGCGGTATCCTGTCGACCTGTACGGTGACGCCCAATATCTTTTTTGTGACTGTCGCGTATACCTGGTCGTAGGGCCCCATGACTATGGAGTATTCATACTTTACGTGGTCCGGAAGCTTCCACTGCCCGTTTTGCGCAAGGTTGCTGAACGATGCGCGGTAGTAAGCAGTTTCTTCCTGACCGCCAAGTTTGACTGATCCTTCCGAAAACTCGACGGAATAAAGCCAGTCTCCGTTATAGTACACGTTGTACGTAGCAGTCGTCCCGAAGAACTTCCTGCAGGAGTCGAGGGCGGAAGGGTCGCGCGAGCCCGCGAGATAGTTGGAGACGCCTGAATTAGTTACGAATAACCAGAAGGCAAGGCCGACAAGAGCGGCGAGAGAGCATATCACTGCGCAGAGCTTTTTCACGGCCGCACCTCCCCGGTCGTTGTTCCGGCGCTGTCTGAATACGCGTTTGCCGTCGTTTGTTCGGCGTAATAGAAGAGCGGGCCGTTGATCAATTCCGCCTGATACTGTCCTTTGTGATGCTCCTCATACGTCAGGAAGAAAGCGAAGCCGGCGTACAGCATCAATAAAAACAGCGCGACAGCCGTAACGATCCGGAAAGCGACCTGCTTCAAGCGGTAGCGGATGAACGCCTCTGTCGGTATCATGACGGATATCTCCTGAGCCGCCTTTTCCGGCCCGCCCGCTTCGGCGACAACGTCGTCGAAGGTACAGCCGGGGTGAGAGTCGACGAAGGAGTTGACGTCCGCGCGAAGGCGGTCGAGCCCCGGGAGCTTGGCGTCGGACGAGCAGTCTATATGTCGGGAAACGCTGCGTATGTACTTTTCCGTAAGGCGTCTTTTGGACCGTTTCAACCGGATCACCTCTTATCTTTAAAAATTGTTGTATGCGGTAAAAATAAAATGATAACTATTGTTTAATGGCAAAATCGAAGGGCTTCAGGACCGCGGCTCCGTTATATAAAGCCGCGGCGGTCTGTTATTGTTCGGCAGGAGTCTCGGAATATCTGAGAACGGAATCAAAGCCCGCGATATATTTTTCATAGCGTTCCTTCATGTCCTTGAGGTACGCTCTGCCCTCGTCCGTTATGCTCAGATACTGGCGGCGTCTGTTGGCGTCGTTCCTTTTGCCCGACTCGAAGATATAGCCCTTCTCGATCAGACGGTAGATGGCGGCGTAGGGGAATACTATCTGCCCCTGTTCGCCGGTAAGCCTGTTGTAGGTCTCGGTGAGGGCGGCTATGTGCATGTCCTCGCGCGAAAGCAGAGCCAGCAGCCCGAGCTCAAGCGTCGCTTTTTTTAAATTGTCGGTTATGCCGTATTCGCCGTTTCTCAAATCGCACCCGTCCAAACTCTTATTATTTACCGATAGTTTACACGATGAAAGGCTATTTGTCAATACCAAAACATAACGCTTCGCGCCTTTTTTATTATTTCATCCCCGAAAGAGGACCAACGGCCTATTCCCGTATATACCGGCTCGCGGCGGCTCTTTTTTTGAATCTCGTGAACAGCAGGATGATGAACAGCGCGCCTCTGACGCAAAGCTCGAAAGCCATGGCGATCCAGACGCCCGGCAGACCGTAGGTCCCGGATAAAAACGCCGCGAGGGGTATGCGCACGCACCACATGCTGACGAGGCTGACGGCGGTCGGCACGACCGTGTCGCCCGCGCCGCGGAAAACGCCCGTCGCGACGATGGACGCGGCGAAAAGCGGCTCGGCGAACGCCTCTATGCGAAGTATCCGGGCGCCGAGCGCCTGTATCTCCGGGTCGGGCGAGAGTATCGATATCATATAGGGAGCGGCGGCGTACATGAACGCTCCGCCGGCGGTCATGACGGCGACGCCGAGGAAGACCGCGAGCCTGCCGAGCCGGTTGGTAAGATCGACGCGCCTCGCGCCGATGGACTGCCCGATTATCGTCGAGGCGGCGGCGCCGATGCCGTAGCCGGGCATATAGACGAGGCTTTCGGCGGTGATCGAAAAGGAATTCGCCGCGATCGCCGCCTCGCCCAGAGGGGAAACGATGCGGGTAAAGGCGATATAAGCCGAGCCCGTGACGATCTGCTCCGCGGCCACCGGGATCGCAAGGCGGACGGCTCTTTTTATATCCGACATTGAGAAAACGAGCTTTTCTCCGCGTTTGAGCCCCGTAACGCCCGAGCGGAACAGCAGAAACCACAGCAGAAACAGCGACACCACCGCTTCGGCAAGCGCCGTGCCCAGAGCCGCGCCCGTAATCCCGAGCCCCGCGCCGGGCATATAAAACTCTAAGCCGAAAATACTGCGCGTTCCCGACGGGAAGATGAGCAGAGCGTTGAACACGACGTCAAGGGCGCACATCACTACCTCGAGCAGGCTCGGCACGCGCATATTGCCGCTTGCCTGTATCATGCCGACGGACGTATGGTTGAGCTGTACGAAGGGTATCGAAAGGGCGAATACAAGAAAATACGCGGACGCTTTGCCCTTTACCGCGTCGTCCGCTCCGAGCCAGACGGGCAGAACGGACGAAAGCGCTGCGCCCGCGGTAAGCAGTACGACGGAAAAAACCGCGACGCAAATAAGCCCCGTTTTGACTAAATTGCGCGCTCTCGCGTCCTGCTTCGCGCCTACGGCCTTCGCTATCTGAACCGTAAAGCCGATTCCCGCCGCCATCATAAGTCCGCCGAAAAGCCACGTGGTCGACGACACGAGCCCTATCGCCGCGCTGTCCGCTCTTTCGAGCCTGCCGACCATCGAGGCGTCGATATACTGCATTATTATGCTCGAAAGCTGCGCGAGCATCGCCGGGATGCTCAGGCGTATTATCATCATTATCTGCTGCGAGGGCTTCAGCTCTTCGCCGTCGCGCATTTTTGTTAAGAAATCGTTGGCGGTCATGCTTTCCCGAACCTTGAAATCAGATGTAAAATATGGTATATTATACACTGAAATCACTGGAAAGGCAACAATATGAGAATCCTGATCGAAAATAAAGTATTCGACGAAGAACGTGCGCTCTACAACCTCACCTCGGGCGACGTGATAAACTGCCGTTTCGAAGGTCCGGCGGACGGCGAATCCGTCCTGAAAGAGGCGCGCGATATTACCGTTAAGGACTCGTTTTTTGCCCTGCGCTATCCGCTGTGGCACGTCAAAGGCTTTGCCGCCGTCAATATCACGCTGGGCGAAACGTCGCGCGCGGCGATATGGTACGCTTCGGACGGCGAAATAAAAAACAGTACGCTCTCCGGCATCAAAGCCGTCCGCGAATGTGAGAATATCAAAATCGCGGGCTGCGAAATAGTTTCGCCGGAATTCGGCTGGAAATCGTCGGGCGTATCCCTCAAGGACACGAAAATCACATCCGAGTACCTTTTCCTCGACAGCCGGGATATAAGCCTCAAAAACGTCGAAATGCGCGGCAAATACTCGTTCCAGTACGTCGACGGGCTGACCGTGGACGACAGCGTCCTCGACACAAAGGACGCGTTCTGGCACAGTAAAAACGTGACCGTCCGTGACAGCGTCGTAAAAGGGGAGTACCTCGGCTGGTTCTCCGAGGGGCTGACGCTCATCAACTGCAAAATAAGCGGTACGCAGCCGCTTTGCTACTGCAAGGACCTGCGGCTCGTGAACTGCGCGATGGACGGGGCGGACTTCAGCTTTGAGTATTCCGACGTCGAGGCGGACGTTATCGGGCATATCATATCCGTGAAAAATCCGCGCTCCGGCAC
>JAFRXS010000202.1 GCA_017443405.1 Clostridia bacterium
ATAAGAGCGTTGCGCAGTTCAAGGGCGCGAATATCGATGCCGTGAGGATCGACGCCGACAAAACGGCGGTATTCATCACTCTGTTCCGTTTCGCGGTGGATTCCATGAAGTCGCAGGAGGGCGGCGGTCTTGCCGGGCTGCTGCCGGCGGGGGATAACGCGGACGGCAGCGATATGATGTCCGTTTACACCGATAAGGCGATCGCCGAGCTCGAGGCGATGACGACCGACGAGGTCATAGTCTGGCTTTACGGCCTGCTTTTCGAGGAAACGCCAACAGTTACGCATACGGAAGAAAATGAAACGCTCCCAACCGTCATTTATCCGCGCAAAAGCAAATCGCCGACGGGTATCTACGCCGCAGGTGTCGGTATCATCGCCGCCGCGGCGGTCACGGTAAGCATAATGAGAAGGAGACGTCGCGATGCTCATTCTTAAAGATATAATCAAGGATTATCCCGCAGGCGATTCCAAGGTATCCGCTTTGCGCGGCGTCAGCATAAACTTCCGCGAGTCTGAATTCGTTTCGATACTCGGTCCTTCGGGCTGCGGAAAAACGACGATGCTCAATATCATCGGCGGTCTCGACCGGTACACAGATGGCGATCTTATCATCAATGGCAAGTCCACAAAAACCTTTTCCGATGACGACTGGGACACCTACCGCAATCACTCGATAGGCTTCGTCTTCCAGAGCTACAACCTTATCGCTCACCAGACCGTGCTCGCAAACGTCGAGCTCGCGCTGACGCTCAGCGGCGTAGGCAAAAAGGAACGCCGCGAGCGCGCCGTCGAAGCTCTTAAAAAGGTCGGACTTGAAAGTCAGATAAACAAAAAGCCCTCGCAGATGTCCGGCGGTCAGATGCAGCGCGTCGCGATAGCGAGAGCGCTCGTCAACGATCCGGATATCATCCTCGCGGACGAGCCCACCGGCGCGCTCGATACAGAGACCAGCGTTCAGATCATGGAGATACTCAAGGAGATATCCCGCGACAAGCTGATCATCATGGTCACCCACAATCCCGACCTCGCGAACCGTTACTCCTCGAGGATAATCTCGGTTCTCGACGGTAAGGTCACGGGCGATACGGACCCGTTCGAGCCTACGCAAGAGGACGTTTCCCTGGAGCAGGAAAAGAGGGAAGCCGAAAAGAAAAAAGGCAAAAAGCCCTCTATGTCCACCGCAACGGCTTTTTCGCTCTCTCTGCGCAACCTCGTCACAAAAAAGACGCGTACGGCTCTGACTTCTTTCGCGGGTTCTATCGGCATAATCGGCATCGCGCTCGTGCTCGCGCTGTCAAACGGTATCGAGCTTTATATCGACAAGGTCCAGAACGATATGCTCCTTGCTTTCCCCGTTTCGGTCGAAAGACAGGCGATAGACTTCAACAACGTCCTTCAGACTTTTACGGATATAGGCACAAGCGTGCTCGAGACGGAACACGAACTTGACAAGATATACGTCAGCAACGCGTTTTCGTCGATGATCAACACCTTCGTTTCTCAGGCTGAGTCCAACAATCTCAAGAGCTTCCGTAAATATGTAGAGGACAACCGTGAAGCCTTTGACGAACTGTGCAACGACATTCAGTATAAATACGCGACGCCGCTGAATATCTACCGGCAGACCGACGACGGCGGGCTCATACAGGTCAACCCGAATACCGTCATGGCGGAGATGTCCGAGCAGACGCAGGCGTCCGGTTTCGGCGGCGCAAACTATACCGAGATGTTCTCCGCCTCCGCGGCGGACACTTGGATGCAGCTTATCGGCGATAACGAGCTTTTATCCAAGCAGTATGACGTTATCGCCGGCAGGCTCCCCGAGAACTACAACGAGGTCGTCCTTATCGTCGATAAGAACAACGAGATAAACGAGCTCGTCATGTACGCGCTGGGCCTCAAGAACCAGGACGAGTTCATTTCCGATATGACCGCCGCCATGGCGCAGGGGAAGGAGCTTGAATCGGCGGATGTCGAAACTCTTTCCTACGACGAAATACTGTCAATGAAGTTCAGACTCCTGCTGAACTATCAGTATTTCGTATACAATAACGAGACCGGTCTTTACGACGATCAGCGCGATAATCAGATGTACGTCAGGAGCATCATCGATACCGAGGGCGAGGAGATAAAGATAGTCGGTATCCTTCGCCCCGACCCCAACAACGCCATGTCAGTCGGTACCGGTTCCATAGGCTTCACCGAAGCGCTCATGGACCACGCGCTCGAAAAGACGGCGAACAGCGCGCCCGTGCAGGCGCAGCTCGCGGACGAAACGACGGACGTGCTGACGGGGCTTACCTTCAACACGCTCACGGTCAACGATTTCTCGCTTGCCGATATCGACCTTACTAAGATAGATTTCACGAAGCTCGATCTCAGCCCGTTCATGAGCATGCTGAAGGATATCGATCTTACCCAGATAGATATACTCAATTTCGACATAACCGATCTCATCGACTTTTCCGATATGACCGCGCTTCAGAAAAAGCTGGTCGAGGGCTATCTTTCGGACGAGCAGGTCCTCGCGTTCAAACAGGCTTACGTCGATACGCTCAACAGCAGCTCCTCGCTTGAAAATACGTTCACCGCGCTCGGATATTCCTCCGAGGACGAACCCACGTCCATCTATCTTTATCCGAAGGATTTCAAGGATAAGGACAGCCTGATGGATATGGTCGATTATTATAACGGGGAGATGGAGAAACAGGGGCTTGTCGGCTATACCGTCACCGTTTCCGACTATATCGGTATGCTCATGTCGAGCATCACGAGGATACTCAACATAGTCACATACGTCCTTGTCGCTTTCGTTGCCATCTCGCTCGTCGTTTCCTCGATAATGATAGGCATAATCACATATATCTCCGTACTTGAAAGAACGAAGGAGATAGGCATCCTCAGGGCGATAGGCGCGTCCAAGCGCGATATCGCCGGGGTGTTCAACGCGGAGACCGTTACGATCGGCTTAGGCGCAGGACTTATCGGCATAATCGGTACGCTTATACTGGAGATACCGATAAATATCATGCTTAAGTATTTCACACATACGGGAGCGGCGGCGAGCCTGCCCTTCCTCGCGGGAGTCATACTCGTATTCATCAGCGTTTTCCTGACGTTCATCGCGGGCCTCATCCCATCGTCGATCGCCGCCCGCAAGGACCCCGTCGAGGCGTTGAGGACGGAATGATAATTTATACTTGATTCACCGGCGGAATTGTTGTAATATATATGTAAGAGAATAATACCGAATGGAGTGTTCCGTTTTGTTCAACAAAAAGATTTCTATGATCATAAGCGCTGTTCTGGTCATGGCGGTCACCGTCGCCCTGACCTCCTGCGGCATCCAGACGCAGCAGGTCGAAGGCGGCATAAAAGCGTTCGTCACCGAAGTCGACGGCAGCGAAGTGCTCTGCCTTGAGGGCGTCGATCCCGCTGTATTCGGTCAGGGCGGCTCGTCCGCTCAGCCTGCTCCCGCAACGAATACTCCCGCGCCCGCGACGACTGCCGCGGCTGCTCCCGTAACGAACTCCGGCGCCGCTCCGGCAACGACCGCTGCGCAGACTCCCGCGACGACCGCCGCATCCGCCGCTCCCGCCGAAACTCCCGCAACCACCCAGGCGGCCGCGCCCGCTCCCGCTTCTTCCGACCCGTCCACTCCCGCGGAGATACTCGCTGTTTATAACGACGTATACAACAAGACGAAGGCAACGGGCACCTTCCTCGGCAGGTCCGAGATGAAGATATCCGACATCACAATAGACGGCAACTCCAACGGTCTTGTCGCCAAGGCAGCCGAGGCTGCGGTAAACGGTACCGATGAGAATCTCGTCCTTCCGCCCAGCGATGACGCCGGAAATTATATGACGAGCACCCTCACCGAGGCGGACATAGCTTCGATCACCTATAAAGACAACGGCGACGGCACGGCGACTATACATATCGTTCCTCATGACGTCACGAATCCAAAAAAAGGCAAGGACGCGCAGGGCCGTATGTTCAACGTCGTCGACGATTTCGGTCCCATGCTCGAGGAGAAGGGTTCCGTTCTGAGTCTCGGCTGGGCGCAGGGCGACGC
>JAFRXS010000203.1 GCA_017443405.1 Clostridia bacterium
AGGTGCACCCAACCCCCGCCGCCTTCGTTATCGTCCTGCCCAAGCGTTGTCATTGCGAGGAGCGAAGCTCTTTCCAGACTTGTTGTTTATGGCCGGGGCGGCGCCCGGCTCATGCCTCTCAAAACACCGTTAGGGAGCCGCGCCGCGCGTTCGGTCCTCCGACTTGACTTAACAGAACGAATAATGTATAATCAATTCAAATACTACACGCGAGGTAGATATGAACATAACGATAATCGGTTCCGGGATGATGGGCTCGGCGCTCGCCTTCCCCGCCCGCGAGAACGGCAACGACGTGCGGCTGTGCGGCACTCACCTCGACCGCGAAATAATCGACTGCTGCCGAAAAACAGGCAGACATCCGAAATTCAACGCCGACTTCCCGGCGGGGGTGAAATACTTCCGGATCGAGGAGCTCGACGCCGCCCTCGAAAACGCCGATTTCTTAATCTGCGGAGTCTCCAGCTTCGGCGTCGAATGGTTCCGCGACGAGATACTTCCCCGCCTTTCCGAAAAGGTCCCGGTCATATCGGTGACGAAGGGGCTGTGGGACACGCCGGACGGACGTCTTCTGACATATCCCGAGATATGGCAGGCGAAGCTCGACGAGCTTGGAAAGGACATCCCCCTCTGCGCGATAGGAGGTCCCTGCACAAGCTACGAGCTGGTCGCGCACGACCAGACCGAGGTCGCCTTCTGCGGCAAGGACCGCGCCGCGCTCGAAATGATAAAGTCCGCCATGGCGACCGACTACTATCATATTTCCCTGACCTGCGACGTCGTCGGCATCGAGAGCGCGGTCGCGCTCAAAAACGGCTACGCCCTCGGGGTCGCCCTGACCGTCGGGCTCAACCAGCGCCGTTTCGGGATAGACAGCGAGCTCCACTACAACTCGCAGGCGGCGGTCTTCTATCAGGCGGTGCGAGAGATGGACGGGCTCTTGCGGCTGCAGGGGGCGGGTAGTATCAACAACCTCGCGGTCGGAGTCGGCGACCTCTACGTCACCGTTTACGGCGGAAGGACCCGTCTGGTCGGCGTACTGCTCGGGCGCGGGCTTACGATAGACGAGGCGAAGGCTGAACTCAAAGGCGTCACGCTTGAGTCGCTTGTCGTCGCCGAGCGCGTCGGGCGAGCCATCCGAAAGAGAGCCGAACGGGGCGAGGTCGATCTCGCCGATTTCCCTCTCCTCTGTCACATAGACGATATCATCACCCGCGGCGAGCCGGTCTCCGTCCCGTGGGAGAAGTTCACGTTTTGACCGTCCGAAATGATGAGTAATACAGAAGTTATCAATTCCATACGCGATTTCCTTACAGGGGGAACGGATATCGTCACGTTCCGCGCGACCTTTGACTCTCATCCGGAGATAGAGGCTTTTTTACAATCCATCGTTGATAATATAAAAGAGGCCGGAAAGCCGCTGAAAAAGTACCGCCATACGGTCGGAGACCGCGAGTACGAAAGCGCAGGCGATCTGGCGATCCTTTTGGATCCACCTGCCGATTTGCACAAATACGGCAATTACGAGTATTCATCCGTACACAACTTTCTGACGTACGAAAAAGGAATGATCACACACGACGTCGAGACAGCAGCGGGTGCTTCCGGTTTTTATGAAAGAG
>JAFRXS010000204.1 GCA_017443405.1 Clostridia bacterium
AGCAGTTTTTCAGAGGCAGATTTTTATCAAGACAACGAAGCTGCCGCAGATAATACTGTCGTATTATCAAGGCAGATGAGGCAGTATTGGGGAAAAGATGCTCTGAAAAACCGTTTTGTGTTCAACTCCCCTTACCCTATGCCGGCGGACCGGCTTGCGTTCGGTCCGGTCCTCTGTCGGGATTTTTTCTTTGATCCGGTAGCGGTTCCATTATATAACCTCTCTTGAAATAATACAAGAAAAAAATCGTCGGGCGCGGGGTGATTGACAAGAGCGGTCAAATATCATATAATCTGTGCGGGACCGCGACCGCGGTCTGAAGTCTCAATCAAATACCGAGGAGCTTTGATATGAAAAAACTTTCTGTTCTGCTTGCCGCGCTGCTTGTGATCCTTTCTTTCGCCGCGTGCTCTCAGAAGCCCGAAACGCCCGTTACTACCGTACCCGTCACCGACAACGGCGCAGTAACGACGCTGCCCGACGCGACCGAAGCGCCCGCGTCTGAGTCCGCCGCGGGCGAGACTGCCGCGCCCGTCGAGGCCGCTCTTATCCCCGGCGACCTTTATCAGCTTGACGCCGCCTCTCCCGTCCTTCGCGGACTGTGCCTTGCCGGAAACCGCGCCGGGATCGGTGAATTCAACACCTATGAGCCGACCGACAAGGGCATCCGCTGCATTTTCGAGCTGAACGAATGGGTCGAGGTCTACCCCGATCCCGACAACGTCGCTTCGCTCGCGGTCTGGGTGTTCGCGCACAGGGACGATCCGACCGAATACGCCGGGATCGTGCTTTCCGAAGAAACCGAGGGGTACGCGGCTTTCTGCGACCTTCCGGCCGCTCCCGAGGATCAGGAGGGCGCGCCCGCGGGCAGCTTCTATCTTCATCCCGACGAATGCGAACCGGGCTTCTACGATCTTGTTTTCACGGTCAACGGCAAGCCCTCCGCCGTCCTGCTCACAAAGTTCTACGACGTCGATGAGCTCTGCCAAAAGTCCGACGATGAACTCGTCGAGATCATGAACGGTCTCAAATAATTTTCGCTTTTCGCGATAAAAAGACGGCGGAGCCGGGGCTTCGCCGTCTTTTTCGTTTATTCAAAATCCCAGAAGCCCGTGCCGGTCTCAGGGTCGAACCTGCGGCGTATGACGCCGCCGTCGACCGGACGGAGCTCTATCTCCGCCGTGAAGCGGACCGTCGCAGATTTTATATGCCCCGCGGCGACAAGGTGTCTGCCATCCTCTTTGCAGGCAAAAACCGCGTGCGTATGGTGGAAAAGCCCGCCTTGTCCGTCGGTTATGACGTTGCCGGTCAGCGAAACGAGCTCGAGCATGCCGGAGAGCTCGCGCGTTTCAAACGCGCCGGTCTCAAGAGAAAAGGTCTGTATCTGCGCCCCGGAGCAGCCGCCTATCCCGTTGAAGGTCGCGGAGCGTATGTTTTCCCGCCGACAGATATCAAGTATGCAGCCTATTATCTCGTCGCCTTTGTCTATCCTTACGTAATAGGTATCCCCGTATCTCCTGTAGTCCATCAACGCTCACCTTTCTCCGTCGCGCGGAAAACGCCCGTTTTTTCGATTATATCACACTATCCGCCCAATGGCAAATAAAAGATCGGCCGCGGCGCCTCTCTTATTATGGACATGCGGACCTGTTTGTGGTATATTGAGGTCGGAACAAGTATTTTTTACGCGCAACAGGGAGGAAGACCATGAAGCTTTGTGTTCCGCTGCCGTGTTTTTTCGGCGGGATGAGGTTTGAGGACGCCGTCGCGAAGGTCGCCGCGCTCGGGTACCGTTACGTCGAGATCTACGATTGGAGGCGGCTCGACCTTGCTTCCGCCGCGAAAGCGCTTGAGGAAAACGGCGTGACGATGCTCAGCATGTGCACGACAGAATTCCGCCTGACCGATCCCGCATTCCGCGGGGCGTGGGTCGACGGCATAATGGAGAGCTGCGAGGCTGCCGCCGTCCTCGGCGTAAAAAAACTGATAACTCAGGTCGGGCCCGACACCGGCGCGCCGAGGGAAGAGCAGCGCGCTTCGGTCGTCGAGGGGCTCGGGGCAGGTGCGCCGATACTCGAGCGCGCGGGCGTGACGGTAATGATCGAGCCGCTCAACACGAAGGTAAATCATCCGGGGTACTATCTGACTTCCTCCGAGGAGGCGTTCGATATCGTCCGGAAGGTCGGCAGCGATAACGTGAAGGTCGTCTTCGACATCTACCATCAGCAGGTGTCCGAGGGGAACATCATACCGAACGTGACGGGCAACCTCGACCTTATAGCGCATCTGCACGCCGCCGGGCATCCGGGCAGGCACGAGCTGCAGTACGGCGAGAACGATTACCGCAACATCTTCGCGGCGATAGACCGCGCGGGCTATGACGGCGCGTGCGGACTGGAGTACAACCCGCTGCTCGCGCCGGAGGAAAGCCTCCGGGAGGCGATGGAAATGTACGGGAGCCGCGCCGGTTAGCTCGCGGTGAAGAACGAAGAGAGAAGAGAGAAAACGGCGGGCGAGACCCGCCCCTTGCCATTTCACCGCAGGTATGCTAAACTGAAAAAAACGAACGGAGGCGTATCCATGAAGTTCCGTGCAAAAACCGTCATCGCCGCGCTGCTCGCGGCGTGCATGTTCGCCCTGTGCGGTATCTCCGCGCTCGCCGAGCCCGAAGGCGGCTGGGTGCTGTTCTCGTCCGATTTGCAGGACGGTACGGTCATCCTCATCCCCGCGGAGGCGACCGACAGCGAAAAGGCTGCCGCGGAGCTTTTGAAAGACTCGCTCGGTAAGATACTGGGTATAAATGTGTCCGTCGTGACCGAGGTCCCGACGGTAGTGGACGGCATCTACGCCGTTTCGCTGCGCGTCTCGGAGGACGTCGGAAACGGCCGCAAGGGCAGCTACGCTCTGCGCGCCGACGAGGAGGGTTTTACCTTCTATATCGAGGGCGCGGACGCGCGCGGCCTTTTCAACGGCGTTTACGGCTTCCTGCGGAAATTCTGCGGCGTGGAGGTCTATTCCGCGGACGTGTCGGTCTTCCCGGCGGCAGAGATCGTGACCGTTCCGAGTCCGTACGATTACGTTTACATCCCCCCGCTCGAATACGCCGACACGGACTGGATAAGCCCGCACGACCTCGATTTCTCGCTGGCGAACGGCCTCAACGGCACGTATTCGCCGATCGACGCGCTTCACGGCGGCAAGATAAACTACATTTGGTTCTGCCATTCCCTGACGAACGGCATCGTGCCGGAGAGCGAGCTTTTCGAATCGCACCCCGAGTATTTCGCGCTGACCGAAAGCGGTGAAAGGGAGGCGACGCAGCTCTGCCTTTCCAATCCGCACGTTGTCGAGCGCGCCATACAGGACGTTAAAAACGCTCTGGCGGAAAAGTACGATCCCGACGCCGCGCTGAACATCGTTTCGGTCACACAGGACGACAATCAGCGTTACTGCCTGTGCGACAACTGCACGGCGCTCGCGGAGCAGTACGGCGGGCAGTCCGGTCTGATGATCTGGTTCGTCAATCAGATCGCGGACGCCGTGGCGCCCGAGTATCCCGAAGCGGTCATCGACACCTTCGCCTATCAGTACACCCGCCACGCGCCCACGGGCATCGCCCCGCGCGACAACGTGTGCGTGCGCCTGTGCAGCATAGAGTGCTGCTTCGCCCACGCCCTCAACGATCCCGCCTGCGGGGACAACGCGCAGTTCATGCAGGACCTTTCGGACTGGAGCAAGATAAGCAGCCGCCTGTACGTCTGGGACTACGTGACCAATTTCCTGCAGACGCTGGGCGTCTTCCCGAATTTCGGAGTGCTCAGGCAGAACATAGAGACCTTCCGAGAGAACAGCGTCGTGGGTATCTACGAGGAGGGCGCGTATTACGGCGCGAACTGCAACGTCGAATTCTTCGATCTGCGCGCCTATCTTCTGTCGTGCATCATGCGCGACGAGGGCGTGACCGACGGGGACGTCGCGGAGTGGACCCGCGGTTTCCTCAACGCGTCGCTCGGAAATGAAAAGGCCGCCGCGAACGTGGAGGAGATACTGCAGATGCTCACCGAACACGCGGGCAGCGAGGAAGGGCACCTTCATATCTACGATCAGATGAAGACCACTCTTCACGGTCTGACTGCGGCGGATATCGATCATATAAACGGGCTTTGGGACGAGGCTGAAGCCCTGACCGAGGGCGACGCTCATACCCGCGTCAGGCGCATGCGCTTCGCGTGGAGATATTACGAGGCGTGCGTCGGGGCAGGCGAGTTCAAAACGTTCCTTTCCCTGCCGAACTTTAAAGAGATGCGGAAGCTGGTCGACGATATCGGCGAGCTGGGCATCACGCAGTACAGCGAGGGCAGGTCGATAGCCGACGTTTCCCCCTCCGCTCTTTTCTCGCCCGATTCCTGGAACGGCGGCGACTACGCGACCTACATAACGGCCTATGTCATAGCCGGAGCCATATTGCTTCTCGCTCTCGTTACCGTTATCGCCCTGTTCGTGAAAAAACACCCCGTCGCCGCCGTCATACTGCTCGTTCTGAGCGTCATCAGCGCGCCTTTAGCCGTTATCGCCTCGAAGCTGTTCATCGAGTGGGACCGTCTCGGACTTTACGTTATCGCGGACGCCGCCCTGCTGCTGACCGTCGCGGGCTTCTGCATGATCGCGGCGTGGGCGCTGTGCGGCTTCGCGTTCCCCAAGGGCAAACGCCTTGTCGCGTCGATCCTCATCAGCCTGACCGCCGCGGCTCTGCCGTACGAGGTCGTGATACTCATCATCAACACGCTGATACATCACGGCACGCGCCCCACCTATTCCATCACGGTGTCGGCGTTCGCCCTGATGGCGGTCGTCGCTGCCGCTCTGATAATTACTCTGGCGTCGCTTCGCAAAAAGAGCAAGCCGGCGAAATAAGAGCGCAAACGTAAACCGAAACCGGATAAGAAAAAGGCGCGTCCGGGAGATCATCGAGGTCTCTCTTACGCGCCTTTTTTCTGTTGTAGGCCTTGGGGTTTTCGGGTCTTCGCGTGACCGGGCTCATCGTCCAGCTCCTGCGCTTCTTCAGGTCGAGCTCCCGCTTCTTTTTCTTCGAGAGCTTTTCGTAGGGGATGAATTTGTCCATGTCTGTTTCTCCTTTTGTTTCGGTTTATCGTCGGGACCGGGCCTTTCGACCCGGTCCCGGCGAATACTCTTGATTATCGCTCCGCCGCGTTACTCCCGCGCGAGAGCGTTTTTCAGCCGCTCGGGCAGCGACTCAGCCAGCGCCTTGACGTATCGGTATATCTGAACGATGAGCTCGCGCAGGGCGGTCAGGAAGCCGTGCCGTTCGGGACGCGACAGCGACTGCGACTGATTTTCTTCTGTCATTGGGACCACCGTACCGCCGATATATAGCAGATACTGCGGATACGCCGGGTCGCTGTCGACGGTCATCGGGGCGGCGCCCGAAAAATAGCGGTAGGCGAATTCGTCCGGGAAAACGTCGGTGTTCTGGTGATGCATGTTTCCGATAAGCCAGGTGCTGTCCGGGAACAGGCAGGTGGAGGCGTCAATGAGGCGGTCGGGGGAGATATATTTGCCGTTCCCGTTCGCGCGGGCTTCGGCAAGGTACGCGTCCGAAAGGGGTTCGCCGAAATTCCCCGTCGTCGCGCCGAACGAGCTGTGCGTAAGAAGCGCCTTGCCGTCGGAGAGCTGCTCGGAGTTTTCCGTTATGGGGTCGGTGGCGTAGCCGTACTTGGAAAGGACGCCGATTTCCACGCCCTGCGCTTTGATCGCCTTCAGCATTTCCACGGCGCCCGAGCGCACGTCGCGGTTATAGCCGCGTATTTTTTCAATGAGACCCGCGTATTTCTCCTCTTTGCCCTCGAAAATATAGGATATCGCCTTTTCCGTGTCCTCTTCGAACACCATCGACCAGATGCCGGGCCAGGTCGCGTAGCCCGTCAGCATCGTCTCGCGCAGAGCGGGGCGGAACATCCTGTCGAAAAGGGCGCTGACGGCCTTCGCCGCGATATCGAGCCCGTAGCTCTCACTGACCGCGCGTATCAGCGCTTTCAGCACCAGCCAGTACGGCTGCTTGACGATATCAAGAGAGTTGATCGCGATGTCCGGGACCTCGCCGTTTATCGCTTCGTCCACCCAGTCGCGCGCGGTCCCGGCGTCTATGCTGACGTTGCCGGTAAACGGGGCGTTGACGGTCACCAGACCGAGAAAGGCGGAATTGAAGAAGAAGAGGCGGTTTATCTTCTCCGCGCCGTAAGCGGACAGATACGCCATCGCGTAGCACACGCCTTCGCACCGTCCGAGCAGATTGACCTTGCCGCTGCCGGTAGAGGAGCGGACGTTGTCGATGAACGTGTCAAGATTTTCCGCCTCTTCGCGCGGATCGCGTCTCCAGTCGTACTGGAATAAGTAAAAGCCGTACTCGCCGGGGCTCGCGGGCGCGGAGGGATCGAACGGAGGGCCCGAATCGTCCTTCGGATCGCCGTTCTCGTCGAACTGCGCCTTCACGTAGATCGGAGCCATCGCCGACGACAGCTTTTCGGCGTATTCGTTTACGTTCTCATCCGTGGGGAACATTACCGCCCGCATGAAAGACGGCATGCACTTCCTGACGGCGTCTTCAACAAAACCGTCCGGCAGGGAAAAGTCCGTGACGCTGTTGCCCTCGCCGTCGCAGAGCCCCCACATGCCCGCAACCACGTAGACCGTGGGAACGGCGGCGGACGCCGCGCCCGCGCAGACGCCGTACGCTCCGCCCAGCAGGGTAAACGCCATTATAAAAGCCGTAAGCAGAGCGAGCGTTTTTTTGGAAAAACTCATGTCGGACACCTCTCATTCTTGATTATTTATTATAATGCTTGAATTTGTGCGCGACTGTAAAAAAAGATTACGATATTGTGAATTGTTTTGGGGTTCTCTTTTTCCCTAAAACCCGCTATCGTAAAAAACAGTCGTTTTTTATGTGGACTTATGAGTTTTTGTATGCTATATTATATAAAATAGCAGTCATTATCGCGAAAAAACTATATATGTTTTATTGAAAACAGCGAAAAACGAAAGACGGCCGAGTCAACGAATCTCAGAAGGGACTGATGACATGAGCAAAAATTCCGCGCCGTTCCTCACGAAGGTCAAGGGCTTCTCCGCCGACGTGAAGGCGCATTGGAGCAAGCCGAAGGAGGGCAGGTACGTTTCGTATCGGGAGTATCTCGATATCTTCGCCGGAGTCGGCAGCAACTACGCCGGCTCCAAGACGCTGGAGTACATCACGTTCTGGTCGGGCTGCTACCTGATGATGTACCACTACAATCTGCCCTATCTTTCGTTCTCGGTCATCAACATCATCAATATGCCGCTGGGCTACATCTGGGCGCTGGTGTGGTGGTACGTCTGCGACAACCTCGGCTTCCTGCCGAAAAAGCAGGAGCGGAAATGCTACGGGCTGTATATGTCGCTGATAGTCGTCGGGCTGCTGATGATCGTGTTCAACATCGGCGACCTGTTCAATCAGTCCGGCGCGTTCGTTCGTTATCTCGACGGGCTCGAGGGCATCAACGCGAACTCGGCGTTCAAGATACTGGGCACGCATCTTCTCTACACCGGCTGGGTCGGCGCGCGCAACATCTTCTGGCGCAAGAAGCTCATCCCGAAGTACGGCAGGTACAAATACTGCCTGTACTGCGACGTCGTGCCCAAGTGCGTAATGGTCATCCTCATCGGCTGGCTGCCGTTCTATCAGATAGAGGACGTCGTCACGCGCGTGTGGGTCGCGAACCTGCTGTTCGCCTGCTACAACGTGTTCGGCTTCGGCAATCAACTCGAGATGTGCACTCAGAACATCAGCCCGAACACGCAGGAGCGCATACTCATACGAACCTATCCGGTCAAGCTCTCGCATCTGTTTCAGTCGGTGTTCGCCATCATCCTGCCGGCGATCATCGGCGCGCTTCGTTACGAATGGCGGGACATAAACGTGTTCCGCTACGTCATACCCGGCACGTTCATCGCGTTCGCCGTGCTGACGATGATCTTCATCGGGCGGATAAAGGAGCGCATACCGCAGCCGCCGCTGGAGCGTAAGGTCCAGATCAAATTCTGGGACGGCATGTTCGGCGTGCTGCACAACAAATACAAATGGGTCAATACGGTCGTCGGGCTTATCGACTCCCTGGGCAACGGCATGCTGCCGCTGGTGACGATACTGTATCTTTACACGTTCCGGCTGACCGGTCTCGCCTATAGCCTGATAGTCGCTCTGGTCTCCTTCGCCGGGACGCCGCCGGACTTCTTCACTCCGTATTTCATGAAGCGCTTCTCCTACAAGCAGGCGATGATCTTCTACCAGCTTTCGCGCGCGGTCGGCAACGCCGCCATAGTCTGCGCCATGATCTTCTGCGGAGACCGCGTCGTGCTGTGCGGTACCATCTGCGTAGCCGTACTGTTCTTCATGGAGATGACCAAGACCGTGCCGACCTCCTTCGGTCACGATATGGACATCCGCATAAACGACTATCAGATGTACCTTTCCGGCGAGCGTCTCGAGGCGTTCTCGGGCGTGTTCGGCTGGTTCACCGGTCCGATAACCTCCTTCGTCGGTCTCATCATCCCGCTGCTGCTGCTGCGCTACGGCTTCAACAGCAACTGGGACGTGCTGTTTATAGATCAGTCGAGGACCAAGATAATCGTCATCCCGATAATCATCGACATCGTCGGCTACGTTCTGATGACGATCCCGTATATCTTCTGGGATTACGACAATGAGAAGCAGAACAAGGTCATGGCTGTGCTCAAGCGCCGCGCGGAGGTCACCGCCCTTAAAGAAGTGCCCGCCGACTCTTCCGCCGCCGCGTCGGACGAATAAGGGGGTGACGGCGTGAAAAAGAAGAACGAAACGGATGCTCCCGAGAAAAAAAGAGTGGATAACAACGCCGAGGAGCAGGTCGTCCTCGACATCCCGGAGGATGAGATCTGGACGTATAAGATCGACGGTCTCGCGGCGCCGCATATCGGCAAGCCGTATAAGAATTACGCGCTGAAAAAGGCGGTATTCATCATCGTCATCGTCGTGTCTGTCGCTCTGTCGATCTATTTCAGCGTCCGCGCCGTGTCGCAGGAGACCTTCAAGTATTCGGAGCTTGACGACGGGACTTACCGGCTCGACAAATTCAGCAACAACGGCAAGATACTCGAGCTGAGGATAGACTTCGTTTCCTCGCTCGTCTACCCGGGCAGGGACGCCGCCGCGGACGACGCGCTGTTCAGGATTGAAAAGGACGAGAGCAAGCCCGTCACGGCTATCCGCGAATACGCCTTCAACTGCGACGAGACGCTGCAGACGATCTATATCGGCAAGGACGTCAGCGAGATAGACGGCAAGAGCTTTTACACCTGCCGCGCCCTGCGCCGCATCGTTGTCGACCCCGAAAACGAGAATTACTGCGATGTGGACGGCGTGCTGTTCACCAAGGACAAAAAGACGGTCATCTGCTGCCCGATAGCCCGAAATAAAGATCAGAAAATGAGCTTTATCGAGGAGCGTCTGATCGACAAATACGGCTTCGCTCAGACGGTCGAGGTCCTGTCCTCTTACCTCAACGAGGAAAAACTCGAGGGAGAGGACAAGAAGCAGGCGAAGGACAGGCTGTTCGCCGACCTCCGCGCCGCGATGATAGGCGACGACTGGGACGCCGTAGTCGCCGTCGTCGACAGCATGATCGCGACGCTCGGTCCGGAGGACAAGGAGTCCGAGGAGGCGATGAACAACGAGCGCAACCGCATGTGGGACGCTCTGAAGATAGAGAACTGGGAGGAGGCGGACCGCGAGGAGTTCGCGTCGCGCTCTCTGGTCTACCGTCTGCCCGCCGAGACCGAGACGGTCGGCATGCTCGCGTTCAACTATACCGACATCGAAACGCTGTATATGCCCGAGGGAGTAAAGAGCATCGAAACGCTCGGCTTCTTCCGCGCGACCGCGCTCAAAGAGATAATCACGTACAAAAAGGACGGAGGGGAGTATCCCTCCCTGCCCGACGGGCTCGAGCGCATAGAGTCCGACGCTTTCAGCTACGATCAGGCGCTGACCTACGTCTATATCCCCGCGAGCGTAGGCTATATCGGTCACCACGCGTTCTGGGACTGCGTCTATAATCAGGACGGAGGCCTCGCGGGCCTTGCGGAGATTAACGTTCAGGCGTCCGAGCAGGAATTTAAGGACAATACGTTCACGGGCGACGAATGGCGGCCCCAATACGACTATATGCTGTTCAAAAAGTCGGTCGACGTCAATTACGACGCTGTGAGGTAAAGATGTAAAATGGAGTCTGTCGCGACGTTTTTCAAGCGTCTTATCGGTATAATAACGACGCTTTCAATGGCGTTCGCCATGCTCGTGAGCGAGCATTCCGCCAAACCGGAGTATACCCCCGGCGAGCCTCCGGAGCAGTCGCCGTTCTCCTGCGTTCCCGAAACGGATGCGGACGCCTCGGCGGCGGAGGATATCGCCCTCGCGTTCAACGCGGTCTACCGCCTTTTCGGCGGGGTCGATACCGAGCATACGCTCGTCTTTCGCCACGGCAACGAGCCGACCTGGTTCGAGTGGATGGCGCTCAAGACCACGTGGTGCCGCGACGAAGCCTTCCTGCGCGGGGTCAAGGACCGTATCCGCGATTTTCCGCAGACAGACAACGGCTATCTCTGGTCGTGGAGCGATTCCCCCTGCTGGCATTCCGGCAACGGCGTCCTGCATTACGACGGGCTTTTCCGCTATGTCGCCGCGGTCGCCGATATCCTTCGCTGGGCCGGCGACACGTCCTTCCTCGACGAGACCGACGGTAATACCTACGGCGGCGACCTTTCGGTCGACGCGTCCCTGGGCCGCACCGTCTACGAAAAATGCGCTCTCGCTATGAGCTACGCCGAAAACGAGCTTTACGGCGGCAGCGGTATCATCACGCTTACCGAGAAGTCCGCCTACCTCGCCGACGGCGTGACGCGCTTCGATATCGGCGCCGACGGCACTCCCGTCTGGAACAACACCGGGCGCGCGGGGTCCTCGCCCTCGAATTACTGGGACAATCTCTGCTTCGGCAATCAGGATGCCTACGAGACCGCGCTTTACTATCACGCGCTGTGCGCGATGCGTGATATCGAGCTTATGCGCGGCGACGCGGAGGCGGCTGCGCAGTGCGAAGCCCTCGCCGCGAAGGTCAAACAACGCTTCGACGAGGTCTTCTGGAACAGGTGCACCGGCAGATATATCGCCTGCGTCGACGTCGACGGCAAGCGCTGGGACCCGGGGCTGACCTTTTTGAATGTCGAGGCTCTGGCTTACGGCCTCGGCGACGCCGAAAAGGCGAAACGCATCTTCTCGTGGCTCGACGGGGAGCGCATAGTCCCGACCGACAGCCTCAGGGGCAAACAGATAACGGATTATGCACTGTTCCTTAACCGCAACTGCGGCGTCGGTACGGCGTGGAAGCCCATGCCCTTCGCCCCGGCGACCAATACGGTGAGCATAGAGAAGCTTTCCGGTCTCGGGGAGCCGTGGTGGCATTCTCTCGACGGCGCGATCACCACGGGCTTCCGCAGCAACGCCTTCTACGGGCAGCACCTCGAAAACGGCGGCTACATCTTCTATCCGGTCTTTTACGAGCTGACCGCTCGGGGCATGTATCTCGGAGCCGACAGCGTCAAAAGGCGCGCCCGCGAGCTCGCGGAGGTCTACCGCTTCAACGGCTTTGATTCCGACGTCGGAGGCTGGGCGGAAGGATTGACGGGAGAGTTCCCCGAGAGCGGCATAGTCGAGCGCGCGTTCATTTCCACACTCACGGGCGTCGAAGCCTCGGTCGACGGGCTGACCGTCCGCCCGGGCGTACCGTCCGGCATAAAAACGCTGGGAGTCGACGCGCTTCGCTTCCGCGGCGTGCCGATTGAAGTGACCGTCGGCGCGGACGAACTGACCCTGACCTCCGAATCTGCTCTTTCCGGCGTACTGCGTTTTTATCCGTCGGCGGCGGGGGAGTACGCCGTTTCCGTCACCTCGGCGGACGGTACCGTAAGCGCGTTGATTGTCCGAACGGACGCCGGCGGTGCGATCAGCGTCGATCCGGGCGATTATGGCGCCGTTCGCGTGGATATTCGACGCTTTTGATCATGCCGTCAGGCAATTCATGACCGCAGGTCAATTCACGCCGTAGGCAATTTATGCGCGTGAGCGTAATTCACGCGCCCCGCGCCATACAACAACGCGAAGCGTTCCGAAATCGCACATTGCTGACTGCGCATTTGATCGCGGCGGCGCAGCCGTCGTCCCGCTTTCCCTATAATCTTAAATATAAAATCCTTCGATACAGGAAGTGAAGCTTATGTCGAATACCATCGACGAGACCCGCGCCCCCGAAACTGCCGCCGAAAAATTCGTAAAACGCAGCGAGTTCATACTCTATCTCGTCGCCGTGTTTTTCTATACGAACATGACGGGCATGATCGGCTCGTACCGCAACGCCTACATCGTCAACGTGCTTCGCCTGACAGACAGCGAGGCCTCGCTCTACAACACGCTCATCAGCATAATACCGTTCGTGCTGAACTTCTTCATCGCTATGTACGTCGACGGCAGGAAGGTCGGAGCGCGCGGCAAATTCAAGCCGCTTGGGCTCATCGCCGCGATACCGACGGGCATACTGCTTGTGCTGACCTTCATCACGCCTAAGGGGCTTTCCGGTACGGTGCTGATGATCTACATCGTCACGATAGCCGTCCTCTGGTCGATAAGCACCAACTTCGGCGGGTCGGTGAACATGGTCGCCCTGGTCATGACGCCGAACATGAAGGAGCGCGACAACGTCATCTCCTTCCGCAGCATCGTTTCCGCGGTCGGCAACTCCGCCCCGCTGGTCATCCTGCTGGTCATCGGGCTTATCTGGAAGGACAACGAGGGCCTGCAGTACATAATCGGCGCGGGACTTTGCGGCGCGGTCGGCGTCATCGCGATGCTGCTGGGCATGAGTGCGGTGCGCGAGCGCGTGACCTACACCGCCGAAAAGAAGAACCCGCTGCTTGGCTTTAAGGATATACTCACCAATAAATACGCGTGGAGCATCATCGTTTCCGATTTTCTCAAGACCTTCCGCAACATCTCGACCTACCTCGGTCCGTTCCTTGCCGCCGCTCTGCTCGGTTCCACGAGCAAATTCCTGCTTTTCGGCCTGCCGACGGGCATCGGCACCGCCGTGGGCATGCTGATCATCAACTTCCTGCTCAAAAAGTTCAACTCCAAGGTCCTGTATATCGCCAGCGGCATCTATTCCGTCATAGTCAATGTCGGCGCGTTCGCCGTCGGCTGCGCCTATTTCTCGGGCGGGAACAGGGTCCTGCAGATAGTATTCATCGTCTTCCTGTTCCTCATCGGTCTGCAGTTCGGAGCGTCGAACCTGCTGCCTACGATGTTCCAGGCGGACGTCCTCGAGGATATCGAGCTCAAGACGGGCAAACGCCTCGACGCGACGCTGCCCTTTGTTATCGGCATCGGCACGATGATAAGCGGCACGCTCGCCAACGCAGTCGCGCCCAGGATACTCTACGGCGAACATTCGATCATTCAGTACATCCAGCCGACCGACCTCGTGCCGAATCCCGCTCAGTCGACGGACACGCAGATCAAGATGCTGTTCTTCTACACCGTTTTCCACGGGCTGATGATGTTCCTCGCCGGCGTGCCGTTCTTCTTCTATAAGCTGACCGGCAAGACGAAGGAGGACGTGCACAACGCGGTCATAGAGCAGAGGAAGCGCTTCGCGTCCGGTCGGGAAGCGGAAAAATAAGGCATCGTACCCGATACGCGGATCACGCTTTCGCACAATGTTGCGAAAGTGTGATTTTTCGTTTATTTGTATATAAATTTTGATTTCCCGGGGTGTATTTCTTGCTTTGAGACCTTGTCATTTTTGATTATCTGTGTTAAAATAAGACGATTTATAATATACCATTATCCTGTCTTATGATCTCTGCGGGCGCCGTCCGGCTCCGGCAGAGCAGGTATCGCGGCGCTCGCGCCGCCCGCGGAGGCAGGTCCGCGCGTCTTTTCGTTATTTTTCTTCTTTTCATACCGGAGGAGGTCACCAAATGCAGAA
Organism: Clostridia bacterium; assembly: GCA_017443405.1. Lineage (GTDB taxonomy): Bacteria > Bacillota > Clostridia > Oscillospirales > Acutalibacteraceae > RGIG2893. Next base: position 14,133 of record JAFRXS010000204.1, read on the forward strand.
GTTTTCCAAGAGGTCTGTGAGCTTTTTCCTCACCCTGCTGTTCGTTCTGTCCGCGTTCGCTCCGGCGGCGGGCACGTTCACGCTGCAGGCAGCGGCTCAGACTCCCGCCGCGGGCGAAGCGGTCACTGTCGTCGCCTGCTCGGATTATCAGTACCCGAACACCGACGAATACGGCGTCGGCGCCACGGGCAACGCGGGCGGCGCGATACTGGCGACGCGGATATCGGCTCAGCTGCAGAGCGCGGGCATCTCCGGCGTCGACGGTTTCTTCTGCGCCGGCGACTTCGACTATGACCTGAACCGGAGGGAGAGCGACACCGCCGCGGGCATTACCTCGCTTGAGAACGCCGTTACCTCGAGCGGTCTTGCGGATTCCTCCACCGAATTCGTCAACGTCCAGGGCAACCACGACCCCAAGAGCACCGCGGGCGGCACCTCCCCCAGCGGCGACAACGACCCGTCCTCCGGCGCTTACGGCGTGTTCGTCATCAACGAGCGTGATTATCAGTGGGCTTCCACCGGCATCAACGAGGCTGCCACGCTGGAGCTCTGCGAGAGCATGCGCCGTTATTTCAACTCCAAGATCGCGGTCAACTACACCGCGCCGATCTTCGTCATCTCCCACCTTCCGCTGCACTACTCCATGCGCACGAAGAACGACGGCGACAATATCTACGCCAAGGACATCTTCGACGTTCTCCAGGACGCGGCGGACAACGGCCTCAATATCATCTTCATGTTCGGCCACAACCATTCTCAGGGTTGGGACGATTATCTCGGCGGCGCCAATATCTTCCTCACCCCCGGCTCGAGCATCAATATCGCCGAGCTCGGCTCGAGGGATAGCTATACCGCCGAGACGCTCAAGTTCACATATATGAACGCGGGTTACACGGGCTACTACGAGCATCGCAACACCGCCACGGGGACCGCGTCCTCCACGACCTACGACCTCGCCGATCTTACGATGACGAGCTTCGAGATAAGCGCCTCCGACGTAGTTATCAAACGGTTCAACGCTTCCGGGGAGACTGCACTCAAAAAGGCCGGCGTATATAACTACTACAAGAACGAAAACACTTCCGTTTCATATCAGCCCGACGCCACCGTTGTCGATCAGCCCTACACCCTCAGCCTTACGGACGTCCCCGAAACCGAATATGAGATAGACCCGGTCGTCGCGGCGCAGGTCATTCCTGTCGGCACCGGTGAGGATAAGACCTATAAGCGTATCACCGACGTTTCACAGCTCGTGGACGGCGGCACGTACGTCATGGTCGCCACCGGCACCAAGAACGGCCAGGCCGCCGACTTTATGGGTATCGTCGCGCCGAAGGCTGCGGCTGCGCAGGGCAGCAAAACAGGTCTGAACATTGTCAAAGCGCTGCCCGACGGCTTCAGTCTCGGCAGCACCTTATCGGGCAAGTACTCGAGTTATGAATGGACGTTCCATAAGGACGGCGACAAATGGATACTGGAAAGCGCCAACGGCAGTCTTACGATGACAGACCAGGGCGGCGGCAGCTATAACGTAATAGTGAGCGAGAACGGTACCCCGGTGTCGATCACGGAGTCCGTCAACAACCGTCCCGATGAATTCGAGGTCCACGGCTGGAACGATATCTACTTAGACAGATACGACGGCACCGACAGCGTCATCACCGCGTGGGCGGCAGCCGGCAACAGCGTCACCGTCGCCTTCTACGGCACAAAGAGCGAGTCGGGCGTCGTCACGAAGCCCTATACCGACCACTCCGCTATCTCGGCTGTCTATCCGCGCATAACCGACGCTTCGCAGCTCGTGGACGGTGAGAGATACGTCCTCATCTACATGGGGCTGCAGAATACCAGTTCGACCTATACCGCAAACTCGACTAACTATCTGCTCAGTCACGAGCTGAAGACTCAGTCGGTCACCGGCTTCAATCCGTTCGATTCTGCGTTCACGGGCAGCATTTCCGATACGCTCACCGGGCGTTACGGCGAGTATGAGTTCCTGTTCACGAAGTCGGGCAGCCAGTGGAAGCTCAGTGACGACAGCGGGCAGGTCACGATGGCGCTGCATTCCGGATCGTCATCCGCGTTCGACGTGTCGTATTCCTCATCCGGAACTCCTTACAATATTATCGCCTCGTCCCAGAGCGGAGGCTTCCTCCTGACGACGACGATCGGCGGAACCGAGCTCGTGTTCGACCACGACAAGACCAACAACGTCGTCAACGGATACAGGAAGTCGAACAGCGGCAATCAGGTCGTTTTCGCGATCTACGGCGCGAAGAAACTGTCGGACACCACGATACAGCGGTACGTGAAGCAAAACGTCACGTCGACCTCCGACCTTACCGCGGGCGAGACTTACCTTGTCGTCAATGGCGATAAAGCGCTCGACACGGCCGATAACATGCGCGCGATGAAAGTGGAACCGCTTACCGACGAAAACGGGAACAAGTATATCGACTACGGCAACCACGGCGATTATGAAATGACGTGGACGAAGAACTCCTCGTCAAATACGTACGACTTTGTAAACAAGAGTAATCAGAAGCTGCAGATCGGCAGGAGCGGCGGGATTTATAGCGAAACCACGACATATAATCGTGTTACCAGCCTTGAAAACGGTTCTGTATATATTATTGCCACTGCTGCAGGTAAAGCATTATCAAGTGCTGCGAGCGGTAGCAATCGCGCCGCACAGAACGTTACTATCAGTGGCAACGCCGTTACTTCAACAACCAACAATAACTATACCTCGATTGAGTGGACGTATGTACTTTCCGGAAGTAACAAAAGATTAAAAGCAAGCAACGATCAATATCTTTCAATTTCCAGGAGCACAGCTTCTCTATCAAATTCAGCAGTTAACTTGACAATACCTAACTTCAGTAATAATACTACAACAATTAAAGCGAACGGTTATTTGCGGTATTCCTCCTCCGATTATTTTTACGGTGCAAGGAACTCAGATAATGCAACCAGTGTTTCTTTCTACAAAAAGAATACGACATCGACATTTGATGACAGCAGCTGCACCTACGCCCTGAGTACAGGTACCGACGCCGCGCAGTATCTGACTCTTGAAAACGTATCTAACGGGACAGCTAAGATACTGCTCCACAGCAATCAGGTCGGCGACTACACTACCTACAGCCGCTATGTTGGCGCTCCGGTTACCGGCGCGAGCTATCAGTACTTCACCGAGTCCGATACAGGCGCGGATTTCGAGTTCTACAAGCTTGAGGACGTCACTGTCGCCGGCGATATCGACCCGGTCACGGAAGCCGAAGACGAGAATAATTCCCCGATCGAGTCCGTGACGATCTCCGGCAAGGAGGCGACGCTGTATATCGGCGCTTCCGCGTCCACATATACCGGTCTGTACTTTAACATCGTGTACAAGAGCGAAGCCAAAGCGGCGAACGAGGCGCAGATACCGATCAAGGTCGGCGACCTGATCGATTACAGCGGCCACAACAACGTCGCCTCCTACTGCAACGAGGCGGGCGACATAACCGGTCTCGGCGCGTATTACAGCGCGATGGACGGCGCATGGTTCAGCGACCTCATCCTCCATATAATCCAGAAGGAGGACTACCCCGAGTACCCGAACGAGGGCTCCGTCCGCGTCGGCAAGACCTCGGGCTCGCCCAACTTCCTGACCAACGGCGTCACGCAGGTCGAGCTCACCGCCACCGGCGTGCCGATGTCCCCGGGCATAGATATCGTGCTCATGCTCGATACCTCCTCCTCCATGACCAACACGATAGGCGGCATCACCAGACTCGACGCTCTGCAGACCTCCGTCGGCGCGATGCTCGACTATCTGTCCGAGCCGAACGAGACGACCGGGCAGATACCCGATATCACGATGGCGATCGCGGACTTCAACGGTTACTGGGACACCGAGCAGGTCGGCGGTACCACCGATACCTACCTCAGCCGCAACGACCACCCGAACGGCACTACGTCGAGGACCACTACCAACTCCGCGCAGCACTGCACGATCCTGACCGGACCGAACGCCGGCAGCGAGACCTACGACAATTCAGCTTTCATCCCGGTCTCGGAGCTTTCGGACTCGAGCAGCGCGAACTATTTCGATTCTTCGACGATAGCCTGCAAGAGCGGTACTAACTACGACCAGGCTCTGCAGACGGTCTACAAGCTGTTCGAGGCGAGGCAGGCTTACAACGCTTCGCAGCAGGATGAACGCGAGACGGTCGTCATCTTCATGTCGGACGGCGGTCCCTTCCAGTACAACTTCTTCACCTCGCAGTCCACGACCTATCTGTGGAACTACTGGCTGCTGGGCACCTACGACGAAGACCTTGCGTCGGACGGCTCGCCCGTATCCGGCGAGCCCGCGGCGACGACCACCTACAACAGCTCCAACGACACCATCTACAGGGATTATCTCAGCAATCATAACGATATGACCGAGCTGCTCGCCGACTACAACGGCGGCGAACACTGGTACTTCTACAACGGCAAGGGCAACTCCAACCGTTACGCGGAAGCTCTGAAGGGCGACAAGGACAAGCTCTATACCGTCGTCACGAAAGATCCCGACGCCTACTGCAACGACCGCAACAGCGACGGCTTCTGCGATCTGTGCGGCAAGTGCACGGTGGAATGCGTCGACCACGACCACGACGGTCTGTGCGACGTCTGCGGACACATCGACCAGTGCTCGCATACGGACGCGAACTCCGACGGCTTCTGCGACGTCTGCGGCTGCTGCATGGACGGCTGTCAGACCTATCAGTACCTGACTCAGGTCTCCGGTCTCGGCGCGACGGTCTACTCCATCATGTTCTGTAAAGAGACCGATAAGGCGATCTCCATGGACGCGATGGACTACATCATCAAGGACATCGCCACGGACGAATCCAAGGCTTACCCCGACGCGCAGAGCGCCGAAGACCTGACGAACGCGTTCATGGAGATCGCGTCCAACTTCGTGCAGGCGGGTACCAACGCCTACTTCGTCGATACGATGGGCGCCGCCTACGATATCCAGCTCGCTACGGTGTTCACGAAGAACAACGGCGAGTACGAGCAGACCTATACGCTCGACCCGAGGCCCACGATCGAGGTCAAGAAGCACAAGGTCTACACCCGCGCGGACTATGCGAACGGCGTCATCTCCTCCTATGACCAGATCGGCACGCGCACCGGCGCGAGCGAGACGGTCGAGGTCGTATCCTTCAACGACGACGGTACCGAGGCTTACTCCAGCCTGATAGGCGGCGGAACGACGAACATCTATACCGACGGTCTGATAAGAGCCAAGAGCTTCATATACAACAACACCTCTTCCCCGGTCATGATCGACACGGACGGCGACGGTGTCAATGACTACAGCCTTGACGCCGAGACCTTCTACTGGACGATCGGTATAATCGAGGATACGGAATACGCCCTTACCTACTGGCTGTACCTGACGGGCTCCATGGAGGGCACGCGCGAACCCGGCTCCTTCCAGACCAACCAGGCGGCTATACTGTACTACGACAACTATCTGGGGCACGAGTGCTGGCAGGAGGTCTTCTCGCCCGTGCAGGCGTGGAAGGCTGCGAACATCACCTTCGAGTTCTACCTGGTCGACGATATGGGCAACCCGGTCAACAGCGCCGGCGAGGTCGTGCCGTTCGCGAACCGCGTGCTCATCGGCAACAAGCAGACCGAGACGTTCAACCTGAACTCCAACGACACGCAGACCGCGAGCGATCTGTTCGAGGTCGCGGCTGCGGACCTGCCCGATTACTACGAGCTGTACAGCCCGGACTCGAGATTCGCCGTAGCGCTCTACTCCGGCGACGACTACAACACGAGCCGCGCGATAATCACCGACGACGTTACTAAGTACGGCTCCTCGACCGACGTCACCACGTACTACTACGATCAGTACAACACCTATAACAGGGCGGGCGACGTCCCCTCGAACCTGGTCTATGACTACGCCAACACGCACGTGGCGTTCGGCGTGAAGCGCGTCGTGACCATAGTGCCCGACGCGGTCGTGATAGACTACGGTCTGCCCGTGAAGGTACATCCGCTGCTCAACGACATCGCGCTCTTCGCGGGCACGAAGATCAACAACGTCGGTACCGCCCTCGCGGAAGGCGCCGAGACGAACGTGGGCTATCCCGAGTCCAAGCTCACGAACGCCGCCAAGGAGCTGACGCTCGAGCACGGAACAGCGTCCGTCGTGAACGGCGATACCTCGGCTGATACCTACGTCGTCTATAGCCCCTCCGATATGCTGATGGACAGGGAAGTAGTCCTCTACTACGAGGTCTACATGAACAGCCACTACTATTACAGCACGGTGACCGTTATCCCCGCCGCCAACATCTATTACGAGGACAGCTTCCTTGAATTCATCGACGGTACGGGCGCGAACGCCTCCTATGTGTGGCAGACCGCAGGCGAGACCTACGAGGGCGTCTATCAGGCGGAGGACCGCCCGGGCACCTTCGCCCTCGCAACCTACGACGCCAACAACGTCTACGGCAACGACGCCGCTTACGACGACAGCGTCGCGACCTACTCCCTCGGCTCCGCGAGGTATGTCACTCTCGACACCGGCGCCAAGGCGACCCCCGCTATCTCCCCGAGAGCGGAATTCGACTTCTGTGGTACGGGCTTCGACGTCATCAGCGTCACGAGCGGTCAGACCGGACTCATCACCGTGACCGTCACGAACACCGAGACCGGCGAGTCGCAGAAGAGGCTGGTCAACACCTATTACGGCTACGGCTACGGCAGGCTCTACCTCAACGCCGAAGGCTCCGTGACTCTTGCCGAGACGGACGAAGCCGGCAACGAGAATTTGCCGCTGTACTACTTCGCCGAGTCGTTCAACCCGCTCCACCCGACGCCCGACGCCGACGAGCTCATCGTCCGCGTGAACGGCAGGGTCTTCACGACCAAGAACCACTCCGACTCCGATATCGTCTACGACTACGCCTACGGCTGGCTCTCCGAGACGACGAGCGACGGTGTGCTCTATCAGATCCCCGTCCTCAAATTCGACGGGCTCGACTATGGAACCTATCACGTGACGATCCAGCCGCGTTACGCCGCGATGTACGACATACAGGGCGCCGGTCGGTACGACGTTTACGTCGACGGCATCCGCGTCTACGACCCGGCGGGCACGGGCGATAACGTCTCGACGGTCGTCGCCGAGGCGTACGAACAGGACAAGGAGCGCAACCCGGTCATCGCGAAGGTCAGGGACACCGTCATCGGCGATACCGAGGGCTTCCTGAGGCAGACCTCGGGCGTGGGCGAGACCGACGTCGGCGGCACGATCATGGTCGACGGTATGTTCGTCACCGCGAGCTCCGCGACCGCGCTCAGGGACCTTACCCAGTCCGGACCGAACAACGAGATGTATCTCGCGCAGTACCAAGCGCTGGCGTTCAAGCCCGCCGTCGTCGCCAGCCGTGCTCCCGCGTCGTTCCAGCTCGGCATGAAGGTCGCCATCACCGGCGTCGACGGCGAGACGGAACAGTACAAGCCCTCCGTCGCGTCTGTCCGCGTCATCATCTCCGACGTCAAGAGGATGATGATCCGCCACATCAGCACGATCACCGTCAGCGGCTCGGCGGAGCAGTTCTACGACCTTTCTCCGCTGCTTTCGTGGACCAAGAGCGAGGACGAGACGACCTACGTCGCCGACTATGACGTGGTCATCCTCAACGACTCCGACGCGGTGCTGTCGCTCACGACCTTCAAGACGACCTTCTCGAGCCTCGAGGAAGAGGCGGAGGAACCCGTGCTCGCCCTTGCGAGCAACAAGAGGACGCTCAGCTTCGCGACGATGGCGGTCAATAAGGTGCTGACCTCGGCTGACACCTCGACGCTCGACATCAAGTGGGACTCGACCGACCTCGAAGCGGGCGCGACCGCGACGCTGAGCGTCACCACCTCCGACGAGATCGTCTCCGTGACGGTCGGCGACACCGAGATCACCGATTACACCGACAACGGCGACGGCACGAGGACATGGACGTATTCGTTCACCGTGGTCGAGAACGGCGAGGGCTCCTACGACGTGATCCTCAAGGACGCGTTCGGCAGAGTCAGCGAGACCTACACGGCGGACGTCCCGCTCAAGGAAGAGCCGACGACCGGACCCGCCGGCGACGGCACCGGAACGGACGAAACGCAGACTCAGGACAGCGGCTCCGAAGACCGCTCCTTCGCCGCCCGCCTGCGCGCGGTGCTCGACTGGTTGCTCGACCTGTTCCGCAGGATCATTAACTTCTTCAAGTCGCTTTGATCCCTATATGAGAGAAACGGCAGCGCTCCGGCGCTGCCGTTTTTTCCTGCCTTGAAGCGTTCATAAAAAACCTTGAATAATCCGCATTGAATTTTTCCGCCGTTTCGTGTATAATCGGTACGGTAATAAAAACTGACGGGAGAACGGATATGGAACTCATTCAGAGCTTTTCGGTCGATCATACCAAGATAGTGCCGGGGATCTTCACCAGCAGGGTGGACGTACTCGGTGAATACAGGGTCACGACCTATGACGTGAGGCTCAAAAGGCCCAACAGGGAGCCGGTCATCGACGTCGGCGCGATGCACTCGCTCGAGCATCTTATCGCGACCTGTCTGCGCAACGACCCCGACTGGAAGGACGAGGTCGTCTATTGGGGGCCGATGGGCTGCCTGACCGGATTTTATCTCATCCTCAAGGGCGAACGCGCTCCGCGCGAGATATACGATATCCTGCTCAGGGCGTTCAAATTCGTCCTTGACGCCGAAGAGGTGCCAGGCGCAACGGCTGTGAACTGCGGACACTACCTCATGCACAACCTCGGCATGGCGAAATGGTACGCGAAGGAATTCGTCGACTACCTCGAGGCGAACGCGGACAACGACGCGATCTTCGAGTATCCCCGCGCCGAACGCCTCGTGACGGATGACGGACAGAGGTTCTTTGATTCGTGATATGCTTTTCTGCCGACGGCAGGTGACATTGCCTTCGGCTCGATAATAATGAATTGACGCTCCGCGTCATGAATTGCGCGGCGAGCCGCGCGTGATTTCTCGCTCTGCTCCGTGAATTGCGCCGCTATACGGCGCATTGACGGTGGGCTTGGCGCCCACACCGCATTATATTATGAACGCGAAGCGTTCCTCAATGCCCGAAGGGCAAATCACGCCGTCAGGCAATCCACGCGCCGATGGCGCCTTCGCAACACGCAAAACCTCATTGCCGCGTAAAAACGACAGCTCCCGTTGGCGCTGCCGTTTTTTATATCCCGCCTCATACCGCCCGATAAATGATCAGCTCGCTGGTGAGCGAAGCGGCAAGACGCACGCGGACGCCGTCGTTGACGAGCGTGAAGCCGCCGACTGTCGCGGTCGTCTGCGAATTATCGAACGTGACCTCATAGGTCTTGCCTGCGTCGAGCCCGCGAGGATAAACGATCGCGGCGTCATCCCCGGGGCGTACGTCCGCGAGGTTGAACACGCCGATGATCCCCTTCGTGCCGTCCGCACTCGAGCGTTCGAGTATCGCTCTGCCCTTGGGGTGCATCTCGTAAAGCTCCGGCGTGTGGTGATATATATACCCATCGGTCAGATAGGGACGGATGAAGCTCTTGTAAAGGTCGAATTCGCGTTTGACGAAGGCGAGCTCTTCGGAGTTCATCCCGCTGCCGAGGGGGTTGTAAGTGTTGGTCGAGGGCTTGCCGAACAGCGTCGAGCGCACCGTGAAATCGAGCGAAGCGCGCAGATGACCGTTCATCCCGGACACAAGACGGTCGATCCGCTCCGGCGGCAGGACCATGCTTATCCCGTTGGTGATCGCGATACTGCGCGGCGGTATCTGGTAATCCGAGACCCAGGTGTGCGTGAAGTGCTTCGTCATGCCGAGGTCGCAGCGTCCGCCGCCACCGGCGCAGTTCTCGAAGATGACGCCCGGGTATTTTTTTCGCAGAGCGGCGAACATCTCGTACACCGCCGTATAGTATCTCAGACAGTCGCTCTCGGTGAAGCCTCCGCGCTCGGTTTTGCAGTTGTACTGCGTGTAGTCCACGTTGTAATCGAGCCTGAAAAGGTCGACCTTGTACGTTTCTATAACGCGCTCGACCTGCGACTTGACCCACGCGGCGGCGTCGGGGTTTGACATATCTATGACGGTCGTGTCCGTGCCGTTCTGCCGGCGCGTCCGGTACCATTCGGGATGGGCTTTGGCGACGGCGGTGTCTCTGCCCATGCGCTCGCACTCCATCCAGAGCCCGAATTTCAAGCCCTTCTCGCGGCAGCGCTCGCGTATGGCGGCGAAGCCGTCGGCGTGCTTGCCCGGGTCGGCGACCCAATCGCCCACTCGGCCCCACCAGTCGTCGCCCTCTCTGCCTGCCTCACAGTACCAGCCCGCGTCGATTATACAGCTCTCCGCGCCGACCGCCTCGGCGGTGTCGATGGTGTGGAAGATCGCCTCCTGCGTCATCGCGCGCTCGGGACCTATGCCGGCGCCGACGGTGGCGATATTCTCCTTCGGCTCCGCGTAAGTGAACACACAGCGGCGCGTGTGCCTGTGCATCATGTTCACCGCGTCGTCGAGATCGCCCTGCACCCTGCCGATATATATCTCCGGAGTCGTGAAGCTCTCCCCGGGCATAAGCACGAGATGCGGCGCGGGGCCGGACAGCTCCATCCGAAAGCTGAGCTTCGCTTCGGCGCGGCTGCCGTCGCCTATGCCGTTGGGCGTCAGGTCGGGATCGAGGTCGAAACGGAACTCGTAGCCCCCGGAATACGCCATCTGAGCGAACCAGATATGCCCCAGCGGGACGTTTTGCAGCATGAACATCGGATAGCGGTGGCGGTCGTTGTCGAAGCGACCCTCGACGACCGTTCCGCCGGAGTCCATCCCGTGCCAGCGGAACGCGCCCTCGGAGCAGAAGTGGGCGTTCTCCATATAGCCGAGGGAATAAAGCTGTTCTTTCGCCGATTCGCCGGAGGTGAAGTGCGTCCAGTCCCTGAATATCTCCATACCGCCGCCCATCGGCTCTATGCGGTTGAGCTTCATCGGGAGTTCGGACTCGTTTTTCAGGGTCAGATACCGCGTGAAGACCGCGCTGCCCGAAAGCACCGTATGCACCTCGACGGTCAGCGGCTTCAAACTGTTCTTCAGCGTGACGACGCCGTGCAGCAGCCGCGCTCCGTTCGCCGGCACGGTCTCCTCATATTTCTCAAAACCGGCGTACTCCCAGTCGTAGGCGAGACACTCGCCGTCGACCTCCACGTCGAAGACCCACGGGCGGGAAAATCTGTCGTACTCGAGCCGGCAGGGCATCCCCTCCAGCACGTCCAGCGGCGTGCCGGAGTTGTTCCAACCCGCCGCCACGAGCCGGTTTTTGTCGAATATCTCCTCGTAGACCGTCATGCCCGTGCGGTAGCAGAACACCGGCTGTCCCTGAGGACCGGCGCTTTGGTATATGTCCTTGAAATCGTTGTCGAACAGAGACTTTTGCATCAGATGTGCCCCCCTATTTCCAGCCTGATTTTAGCATAGCGCGATGAGCAATTGCAACATTAATCCCTCCCGGATATATGAATTTATATATGATTATTAATTATTAATTGCACCTTTTGTCAAGAAGAAATGAGAATTAATTGCACGTTTCTGCAGATTGATTTGGCAATTAATTGCACATTTTGCAATACTGTGATGCATAAAAATCCCGGTCGGAAAAGACCGGGAAGGGGACAGGACTAAGGCTTTCCGCCGCTCAGTTCGATATAATACGGGCAGATGTTCTCATAATGCCCGTCCTTCATCCTGAAGCCGCGGGGGATCGTGCCGAGCTGAATGAATCCGAGGCGTTCGTAAAGGTGGCGGGCAGAAGTTTTTCGATTCATGATCCTTTCTTGTTTGCCCCGCCGGGGCAAACGGAAAAACGCCGTACGGAGAAAACGCGCTCCGTACGGTTTTTTGTATGTTTTTCATCTTTTTTGGCGCAAAACCGACAATTTTAAAGTTATGTTTGCTTGACTTTTCGTTATTTTATATGATAAGATTTATTCGGCTATATGTATGCAGCTTTTCCGGACTTTTCCGGACTGCCGCGCCTGCCCTCCGGGCGCGGCGCTCTATGACCTCAGCCGAAAACCGGGACAAAGGGTCCCTTCGCAGATCGGAGCAAACCTTAGAATGAAAAAAACTGCAGCTGTTATTTTGTCGGTCGTTATGCTGTTCACCGCGGCTGCGCCGGTTATCGCCGCGGGCGCGGACAGAGCGGCATCCGCCGTGCCGAAGGCCGTATCGTCGCTCGAGCAGGTCAAGGGCATTTTCGGCAACCTGTTCGGGTGGGCGCTCAAGGTCGTCACCTTTACCGACGAAGCCCGTATAAAAAAGGCTCCTTCGCGCGAAGAAGCCGGCGAAAATAGCGGCGCCGCCCTGTTTTCCGGCGCTGCCGAACAGACGCTGACAGCCGAAACGTGGCGTCCGGTCGAGCTGGTCTTTGAAAGCGAAAAGACCTACGGCGACCCCTTCGGGGAGGTCACCCTCGACATGCGGCTTTTCGGCTGCGGCAGACTGTTCACCGTGCCCTGCTTCTGGGACGGCGGAAATACCTGGCGCGCGCGTTTCGTCTGCCCCGAGGCGGGCGAGTGGCAGTGCCTGACGGTCTGCTCGGATGAGAGCGACGCGGGTCTTCACGGCAGGACCGCGAAGGTGGAGTGCGCCGAGTATTCCGGCGACCTCGATGTCTACAAGCACGGCTTCGTCACCACGCGCTACGGCGAGAAATACCTGACCTACGAGGACGGCACGCCGTTCTACTATCTCGGAGACACGCACTGGCAGCTTGCGCAGGAGACGCCCGAGATCGTCGCGGCCGTCTGTGAAAAGAGAGCGCAGCAGGGCTTTACCGTTTATCAGAGCCAGCCGAACGACTGCCGCTTCAACACCGTCGCGACGGAAAACGTGAACGGCGACGGCTTGGAGGACCTGCGCGAATTCGACGAGAAGTTCCGCATCATCGCCGACAGCGGTCTCACGCACGCCAATTCCCAGTTCTTCTGGCCGCTTTCGGGCATGTACCGTCTTATCGAAAACCACGGCGGCTGGACCGAGCCGAAGCTCACCGGCAATCTCGGTCTCAAAAAGGTCACGATGCCCGACCTCTCCGACGAGGCGAAAGCGTATCTTGAAAAGCTCTCGCGCTACTGGGTCGCGCGTTTCAGCGCCTTCCCGGTCATCTGGACCCTCGGTCAGGAGATAGACAACGACCCATATCAGAACGAGGATTCCAAGTGGAACGCGGTCAACAACCCCTATAAATACGTCGCGGAGTACCTGAACAAGTACGATCCCTACGACCACCCCGTGACGGCGCATCAGGAGAGCACCGGCGACACCGTCGCCTACGGCAACGGGCTCGGCACGGGCGAGATAAACATGATTTGGTACCCCGGCGCGCAGCCCTCCGCGTTCCGGAACGTGGCGGCGCACACCATGTACGCCCCGCAGTGGCATCCGAGCCTGACCAAGCGCGACGACTATATGTCCGCGCGTGATTACTGGTACAACGGGCAGGGCAAGCCCGCCGTCAACTACGAAGGGCTTTACTGCTATCTCTGGACGAAGAACTACGGCGCGAGAGCGCAGGCGTGGGCGTCGTACCTCACCGGTCTTTACGGCTGCTCCTGGGGCGGACAGCCGACGTGGGCATACCAAAACGGGTTTGACCGGGACGTTGATTCCGACGACGGCGTGGATATCATCCGCGCGGCGGAAAAACAGGCGGCGACGCTGCAGGACGCGCTGGAATATCCGTCCTCCTATCAGATGGGATACATGCGTTCCTTCATGGAGGATCTTGACTGGTATGACCTGATCCCGCGCTTCAACAACCTCGCGTATTTCGTGCCCGCCGCGGGCGTCTATAACTACTGCGCGAGCAATAAGGACAACACCGAGATGGTGCTTTATTTCTACTCCTTCACCGATCCCTCGGTCGGCGAGAAAGTAAACACCGAAAAATACGGCGGCGTCATGACCGGCACGGTCGGCAGCCTCAGACCGTTCGGCGAGTACGCCTACAGGTGGTTCGACCCGATAAGCGGCGAATACACAGCGGAGGGCACGTTCAGGGCGTCCGCCCTCGGCACTTGGTATGCCGGCGAGAGACCGGACGATACGGACTACGTGCTGCTGATACAGAAGGCGGAGTAAAGCGTCCCGGAATATACGGTTTCGGATAAATAACTCAATCGGGGGTATTTTATGTATATCATCAGGAGGATCGTTGCGATCATGAGCCTTCCTTTGGCGCTCATCATGCTTATCACCGGCATCTCGGCTGTCACGCCGTCACGCCAGAAAGAGCTCGAAGCCGCGACAGAGGCGTCGACACAGGCGGATTTCGTTCCCGTGTTCCGCTTCGCCGTCGCGACGGACGTGCATATCAACGCGAACGACAGTACCACGGCGACCCGTCTCGGGCAGCTCTTCGAGACGGCTTACCGCTACGCGGACGGCCATCCGGACTATAACTGTCTTGACGCTCTCGTCCTTACCGGCGACAACTGCGACAGCGGCTCGGACGCCGAATACGAGATACTTACAAGAGTCATAAACGAAAACAAGCGCGAGGAAACCGCCTTGATCGCGATCATGGGCAACCATGAGTTCGGAACGACGGGGCACGAGGGCTTCGTGCGGCACATGGGGCAGGATCTCGACCCGCACGTCGTGGTCAAGGGCTTCCACTTCATCGGCCTCTCGCCCGATCCGAGCGACACGTGGCATACCCCGAAGCAGATCAACTGGATGTCGCGTCAGCTCCGCGAGGCGGCGAAGGACGACCCCGATAAGCCCATTTTCACCATGCAGCACGGTCATATCTGGAACACCGTTTACGTCAGCCGCAGCTGGTCTACTCAGATGTCGCTGCCGCTTCACGCGGTATATGCCCGCTTCCCGCAGGTCATCAATTTCTCCGGCCATTCGCACGGACCCGTCAATAACCCGCTGAGCATCTGGCAGAACAGCTATACTCAGGTCGGCGCGGGAACGCTCAATTATTTCGAGATGGAGCGCGATATCGGCGACAATACCGTTCCCGAAGGAGCGCGCAAGGCCGCGCAGTACCTTATCGTCGAGGTCGACGCCGATAACCGCGTCCGCATGATGCCCTACAATCTGCTGACGGACGACTTTATGAAAACGCCCGCCACCGACGACGGCGACAAGCAGCTTATATGGCAGATAGACGACGTCTGCGACCCGAAGACCTTCGCCTATACCTCCGCGCGTAAAAAGACGGACGGCGCTCCCCGGTTCGGGGAGGGCGCCGAGGTCGCGGTCGACGGCGCCGCGGCGGACAGCGTGACGCTCTCTTTCCCGCAGGCTGAGGACGACGTCTGCGTCTACGGCTACCGCGTACAGATCAGAAAGAGCGGTAAAAAGAAAGTCGCCGCCGAGAAGGAGATATACTCCGAGTATTACTTTGAGCCGATGCCGGAACGTCTTTCGGTGACGGTCGACGGCCTTGAAGCGGGGACGGGATACGAGGCTTCAGTCATACCGCTCAACGTCTGGCTCGATAGGGGCGAGCCTATCGGGGCTTCGTTCACTACGGCGGGCAACTGACCTGACGCGCAGGGGAAAACGCCATGTTGAACATCCTGTATTCGATACTCAAGGCGCTGACGCTCTGCCTGACCGTATTCGGCGTGGGCAGCGCGGGCTTCGCGCCGCTCAACGGGGCGGAGTCGCTGACCGGCAAGGTCACGCCGCCCGGGGACAGCTCGAAATATATCCGGCTTGAAGCCGCGGACGGGGGGATCGACGTCTACCGTCCCGGCAGGGTAAAAGGCGGCTACCGCTACGGCCCGTCCATGATACTAAACGCGGACGGCAGCGTGGATTATTTCAGCGCCGCGGTCGGCACCTGCGGGGAGTGGGACTTCATTTCCTATTTCCGTCTGTATGACGAAGGCACGACGCGAACGAAGGAGACCGTCGCGCTGAAGCCGACCATGGGGACCGAGGACGCGTTTTCTACCTGCGACCCGGGCGTCGTGGCTTTCGGCGGCTGGTATTATATCGGCTATACCTCAACTATGGACAGCCGCGGAACCGACAACAACGTTTACGTCGCCCGCAGCAGAAGCCCCGAGGGTCCCTATGAGAAATGGGACGGAAGCGGCTGGGGGACCGAGCCGCGTCCGCTGATAGAATATACGGGGGATCCGGATGCCTTCGGCGCGGGCGAGCCGTCCTTCGTGGTGATGGGCGATACGCTTTATATCTATTACAGTCTGCTCGACGAAAACGGCGTCACGACCCGGGTCGCCACCGCCGACGCGACGGATGAGAACTGGCCGGCGACCGTCACGGACCGCGGGACCTGTATACCCGACAAGAGAACGGGCGATTCCGCCGACGTGAAATACGCCGACGAATACGGCAGATTCATCGCCGTGTTCACATCCGAACGTTTTTCGGACGACAGTTACGTTTCGGTCTGGGAATCCTTCGACGGCCTTTCCTTCCGGCCCGCCGGCATCGTCAGGACCGACACGGCGAAAAAGCTGCACAACTGCGGCATTTCCGGCAGAGCCGACGGGCATATCTGCGCGGGCGACCCCGTTTATCTCTCCTACGCCTACGGCTCCGACTGGGGCATATGGGCGACGAGGCTCCACAGAGTGACGCTCTCGCTTTCGGACGAGCCGGAAACGGACCCGTCCGCCGAACAGAACCGTGATGTCCCCGTCGTCAGGAAAAAGGAACGCGCGATACCGGAGGTCATAACGATCGCCGCGAAAAATCCCATTCTGGACGTAAAAACGCTCGGGATCATTACGGTGTACGCGTTCGATTCCGACACGTTCCTGACTCCCGTGCTTTCCGGAGTAAAGTATTCCGGTTACGATACGTCGCTGATCCGTATCGACGGCAACTGCGTCGTCGCTCTGGGGAGCGGCTCCACGCGCGTGACCGCGGAGTGGAACGGCTATACCTGCGATTTTATCGTCAACGCGAAAAAAAACTGAAACAAAAACGGCAGGGTCGCCGCGCGGTGTTTACGGCGGCCCTGCCTGAACTTAGAACGGCTGTTTTCCGGAGGTCGGGAACGACCGCCTGAGCTGGCGTTATTACGAGGCGTGCGTCGCGAAGGGCGAGTTCGCCGGCTTCATTCCGGGGCTCCCTACGAGCTGATCGTTCTGATAATCAACACGCTCATCTGCCACGGCATGAGACCGCTTTATTCCATGAGCGTATGCTCTTACGTGCAGAGCGCTGTCATCATAGCGAGCGCGGCCTTCACCATCGTCCGCGCAGCCCGCAAAAAGGGCTGAAAACGAGGGTCCGACCGCAAGAAAACAGTATAAAACCTTTTGGTTATTTCTCGAAGAGGCTGAACAAAATGAAAAAAAGACTTATTTCCGTCCTGCTGAGCGTCTGCCTCGCCGCGGGCGTCATGCTCTGCTGTCCCGTCGGGGCGAACGCGCTGTATTACAGCGACGGGCAGAAGATAGCCCGCGTCATCACGGACGAGGGCATCGTCATGCTCAAAAACGAAAACTCCGCTCTGCCGATAAAGCGCGGCAGCCCGGTCGCCCTGTTCGGCGAGGCACAGAAGCTCGGCGAAAGCGATTTTCAGGACGTCTGGAACATGAGGGGATATATCCCCTACGGCTACGGCTCCGAATCGCAGGTGGGAGATTTTGCGGGTAAGGAGATCGACCCGCTCGACGCGCTGACCGAAGCCGAGCGCAGCGGCGAGATAAAGCTCTATCACCCGACGAGCGAAAGGTACGCCGCCGCTCTTGCCGGTGAGGAGTATATCCCGACGGACGGGGAGGTCGCCGCCGCTGCTGCCGAAGCGGAAACCGCGGTCGCGTTCTTCAGCCGCTGGGGCGGCGAGGCGTTCGACGTCAGGCGTGACGACTGGTATCTGCGCGAAAGCGAAAAGAAGCTGCTGCGTCAGCTTTCCGCCGCTTTTGACAAGGTCGTCGTCGTGCTCAACACGCCGTGCGTCATAGATACCTCATGGGCGAAGGATGAGATCGACGGCATACGCGTCGACGCCGTACTGTACGCCGGCTATACCGGCATGCAGGGAGGTCTGGGCATCGCCGACATCCTGCTCGGCAGGGTCGCTCCCTCCGGCAAGACGAACGACACCTGGGCGAAGGACCTTGCGGATTACCCCTCCGACGCCGGCTGGTCCGCGCAGAACCAGGCTTATACGGAGGATATTTTCGTCGGCTACCGCTGGTTCGAGACCTTCGACCCAGCCTATGAGAGGGTCAACTACGAGTTCGGCTTCGGCCTGTCCTATACGACCTTCGACATAAGGACCGAAAACTTCTCCTTCGACGGGGACACGGTCACCGTGGACGCCGTCGTCACAAACACCGGCGACGTCCCGGGCAAGCAGGTCGCGCAGATGTACGTCGGCGCTCCGCAGGGCGTTCTCGGCAAGGCGGCTAAATCCCTTTGCGATTACGCGAAAACGAAGACCCTCGCGCCGGGCGAGTCGCAGACACTGAAGCTCAAAGCGGATATTGAGGACCTCGCGTCCTTCGACGACCTCGGCAAGACGGGCAACAAGTCCTGCTTCGTCCTCGAGGCGGGAGACTACCGTTTCCTGGTCGGCGACTCCGTCCGCAACGTGACCGAGGCGGGAGTCGCTACGCTCGACGCTCTGCGCGTAACGCAGCGCCTTTCCTCGCTCTGCCCGACGAACCTCGAAAAGCGCCTGCTCGCGGACGGAAGCTATGAAACGCTGCCTGTCCGCGCGTCCGCTCAGAACTACGTTCACACCGAAACGCCGAAGGCGAGCGTCGAAAATGGCGCCGCGGTCGCCGGTCACAGACTGTCCGAGGTCGTGTTCGGGACGATGACGATGGACGAATACCTCTCACAGTGGAGCGATAAGGAGCTTGCCACGTTCTTCGTATCCTACGAGCAGAACCAGGTCGGCTGTTCCGACGCCCTTTGCGCGAAGTACGGTCTCAACCGCTTCTCGCAGGGCGACGGCGGCATGGGGCTGTGCTTCATGGGCACGGCTTATCCCTGCAGCGCCGTCCTGAGCGACACCTGGAACATCGAACTCATCGAGGCGTTCGGTCTGCTTCTGGGCACGGAGCTTTACAAGAACAACGTCGGCATGTGGCTGGGTCCGCCCGTCAACATGCGCCGTCATCCTCTCGCGGGCAGGAACGTCGAGTACTATTCCGAGGACCCGTACGTTATAGGCCGTATGGCGAGCGTCATCATCAGGGCCGTTCAGCGCAACGGCGTGCCCGTCTGCATCAAGCATATGATCTGCAACGAGAAGGAAGCGGGCAAGATCTGGAGCGATTCGCAGGTATCCGAGCGCGCACTGCGCGAGATATATCTCAAGCCCTTTGAGATGGGCATAAAGGACGGTCACGCCGAGGGCATCATGACCTCCTACAACGTCATGAACGGTCTGCCCACCTCCGAAAACGCCGACCTGCTGCGCGGCATCGTGCGCGGCGAGTGGGGCTACGAGGGCTTCATCACCACCGACTGGGGCAACTGCAAGGACCAGGTGCGCGAGATAAACGCCTCCAACAACGTGCATACTCCCTACGACCACTGCGATATAAACGTGATCTATGCGGCTATCGACAACGGCGAGATATCGAGAGCCACGCTTGAGGAGGGAGTAAAGCAGATACTCTGGACACTTGTGCGTTCGCCGCGTTATTATCGCGCGAATACCTGCACGCTGCTGCCGCACGACTACGACGAATACGGCCGCTGCAGGGTCTGCCACTGTCCCGATCCCGCGATCAGGACGGAGCTTACGAAAAATCTCGCGGCTCTCGTGCCCGAGGCGGGGCTCAACACCTGTCTTCCCGTGACCTTCGGTTATCCGAGCGCGACCGATTTCATCGGCAGGAACACGGAGAGCTTCTGCGCGGATATAATGGCGTTCTTCAAGCTGGTCTTCAATTTCTTCACGCAGATAATCGGCGGGATGAAATAAAGGTTTCCCGGAAAAGGAGAAACGCGTATGTTCAAAAAGATCACGGCTTTTCTGGTCAGCCTGTTCCTGACGCTCTCGTTCACACTCAGGCGGTCGAGCACCGGCGAGAACAACCCAAACAACGAGATGACGATCAAACAGAACCGCTTCGCCGCCGAGAACACCTTCATCTCGCAAAAGCGCGAGCAAAAGAGGCTGCCGACTTTCAAGCAGGAGCGCGACAACCTGCCCGGACCCGTGTGGGCGGGTCACGACGACGCGATAGACTGCTACTACAAGGCGTGGGAGATAGCGTTCGGCAACCTCAGGCAGCCGGCGCTGACTTCCGGCTTCGTTTCGAACTATATCGACACGGCGTTCAACGGCGAGCTGTTCATGTGGGATTCCGTCTTTATCCTCATGTTCGGCAGATACGGGTCCCGCTCCTTCAATTTCCAGGGGACGCTCGACAATTTCTATTCCCACCAGTACAATGACGGCTATATCTGCCGCGAGATGGAGCAGGCGACCTGCAAAGAGGCGTTCACGCGCTTCGATCCGTCCGCGACGGGGCCCGACGTCATGGCGTGGAGCGAATGGGAGTATTTCAACAATTTCGGCGACACCGAACGTCTGGCGAGAGTCTTCCCCTGCCTGATGGCGTACCACGAGTGGATGCGCGAGTTCCATACCTGGCGCGACGGCACCTACTGGTCGAGCGGTCTGGGCTGCGGGATGGACAATCTGCCGCGTCTGCAGCCCGGCTACGACGTTGCTAACACGCACGGGCACATGGTGTGGGTCGACGCCTGCCTGCAGGAGCTGATGGACTGCCGCATCCTCATCGAGATGGGTAAGATCCTGGGCAGGGAAGAGGATACCGCCGAACTCAAGCAGGAGCGCGAGATGCTCCTTAAGGTGGTCAACGAAAAGCTCTGGGACGACGGGACCGCCTTCTATTACGACCTCTGGCGCAACGACGAGTGGAACTACGTCAAGCATCTGGGCGCGTACTGGGCTCTGCTCGCAGAGGCCGTGCCCGAGGAGAACGCGGACCGCTTCATCGCGCATCTGACGAACGAGAGCGAATTCGCGACGCCCTGCATGCTGCCCGCTCTTTCGGCGGACCATCCCTCGTTCAGTCCCGACGGCGCCTACTGGTGCGGCGGCGTATGGGCGCCGACGAACTACATGGTGCTCAAGGGGCTGGATACCTACGGCAGATACGATCTGTCGTACACGATAGGTCGCAACTACCTCGACAACGTCGTTTCCGTCTATAACGACACGGGCACTGTATTTGAAAACTACGCCCCGATGCCGGACGCGAACGGCAAACCGCGTCCGGGCAGTATAGCCCGCGCCGATTTCGTGGGCTGGACGGGAATCGTCCCGATCTCCGTCCTGTTCGAGTACGTGTTCGGAATCAAGCCGGACGCCGCGAACAACGTTATCCGCTGGAACATCGACCTGACCGACCGTTTCGGCGTCGAGAATTACCCCTTCGGCGCCGACGCGACGCTGACGCTAAACTGCGAGGCGCGCGGCAGCGTATCGGAAGAGCCGCGGGTGGAGATCACCTCCGACCGCCCCGTCACGGTCGAGATATTCTGGGACGGCGGCAATCAGTCGAAGACGGTCAGCCTGCCGTAATTCTCATATCCGGAAAGGCGGTCCCGGAAAACCGGGGTCGCCTTTTTCTGTTCGTATACCCGTCCGGGGATCGAGACCGGAATACTTTATATCCTTTTCAGGAAAAAGTACTCCGAGTATCCGTCCTCGGTATTTTCATAACTGCCGACCGTCCGGTACCCCAGCGCTTCATAGAATTCTTTGCCCTGCCAGTCGAACGTATCGACGCGGACCGTGTCGGCTCCGAGTTCCTTCGCGCGGGCCTCCGTCTCCGCCATCAGTTCTCTGCCGTGTCCTTTACGCCTTTGATCTTCATCGACAAAGACGGTGGAAATGTACAGTATCCTATACGCCGTCATACAGGCGTCGAGACCCGATGCAAGCCGTCCTTCTTCTTCTGTCCCTATCCGGATCCGCTTTTTGTCTTGATCAAAACACGCGGGAAGTTGAGCTTCAATCGACAAATTCTATCTCAAATGTTTTCAGAAGTTTTTTAAACGTGTCCTGCCCGTCAAGACACGTATCCGTAAGATATCCTCTTTCCCTGTCCCATTCCGAAAGACCGCGGTAATAATATGCTTTTTTCCCGTCTTCGATGAGAAACGGCACGATATTGTGCCGCAGGCATTCCTTCAGAGCTATCAACCGACCGACGCGGCCGTTACCGTCCTGGAACGGGTGGATCTTTTCAAAATCCGCGTGAAAGCAAATGATGTCCTCCACGGTGATCTCCGGTTTTGAGTTATAATCGTCAATCAGTTTTTTCATCCGCGCGGGCACGTCCTTCGGCTTTGCCGTCTCCCTGCCGCCGACGACGTTCGGGCGTTTTTTGTATTCCCCTACGGCGAACCAGTCGAGAGTCGAATCCTTTGTATCGTGCTTCAGGATATAGTGCAGTTTTTTGACGGTCTCTTCCGAGAGCGGTTCTTCGGCGCAGTCGATCACAAAGTCTATCGCGCGGAAGTGATGAACGGTCTCGAGTATGTCGTCAACGGGAACTCCGTCACCGATATCCAGCGTGTTCGTTTCAAAGATAAGACGGGTCTGATCCTCGGTCAGTCTGCTGCCCTCGATGTGATTGGAATTGTATGTCATACGTACCTGCAGCTCATGGTACAGACCGCCGGAGATCTTTGCCGCCTTTTCTTCCCGCAGGATCTGCAGGATCGGATTATCTGAGATCTCACGGACAAGGTCCGCGGGCTCGCAGGAGAAAAACGCGGCAAGCTTTTGGGTCACCGCGGGTGAAAGCTTTTCTCCTTTTGCTATCTTTGCTACCGTCCGCGACGATATGCCGAGCAGCTTTGTCAGATCGGACCTTCCGATGCCGCGTTCCCGCAGCTTCTCTTCAAGACCTTTATATGAGTACATAACCGTTCACACCTCTAATCTTTACTTATTGTATCATAAAACAGCAGAAAAGTAAAGATTTATACGATGAAACAGCAGAAAAAGTAAAGATCTGCAGGAAACAAAAACGTCGGAGGATTTTGGATCCGGCCCCTGAGTTTTTATGGGAGAAACCGACAGAAAACAGACGGTATGTTATGGTACAATTGATATGTGACAAATAAAAGAAGAAATTCACCTCAAACATGGTATGATGAAGTTACCACACCAAATCAGCCATGAAAGGGATGAATTTCCATGACCAGTATAACATCGGATGCGCATTTTCGTCAAC
>JAFRXS010000205.1 GCA_017443405.1 Clostridia bacterium
CATCGATAACCAAAACACAAAATGAATAATTCGGAATGCGGAATGCGGAATTAGGAATTAAGGGAAAACGCGTTAAAACGAGTGGATGAAACGGCGTATTGGCTTGAACTTCTATATGAAAGCGGATTCATTGATAAATCGTCGTATGAGAGCATTTATGCCGATCGCGACGAAATCATAAATCTTTCGATAACCAAAACAAAAAATAAAAAATTCCTCATTCCGAATTCCTAATTCATAAGCTCCGCGAATAAAACAGCCCGCTTGACGCGAATGTCAAGCGGGCTGTTTGCCGTTCTGTTTTACTTTACCTCATCCACCAGCGCGATGAGTTCCCCGAAAATGTCGGAGGCGGCGTTTTCGCCGGGGGAGACCAGCAGGCACCAGGTCTCGAAATCCTTTTCGTCGGTATTCTTGTTGTAGTTGTAGCCCGCCATGACGTAGTAATTGTCGGGCATGATGTAGCCGGCGGCGTCGTTCATCAGGTCGAACACGAGGAAGTCCTCGCCGTAAAGGTCCCTGAGGCACTCGTACTTGAAGCCGTCAAGCTCCTGAGCGCCGGTCAGCAGCTCGGAGTAGAGCTCGCCGGGGTCGAAGAAGACCTTCATGCTGTCGGCTATCTCCATATAGCCTATCTCTGTCAGCATGTAGTACGTTCCCGTCTTTTTATCCTTGACGAGCTTGTTGTTCGCTATGCCCGTCTTGGTCAGGAACACGGAAACGTTGCTGCCGACCTTGAGCAGGAACTGCCTGTGGCGGACGTTGAGAACGGGCGCGAGATTCGTCTCTTCCGCCTGCTTGAGGCCCTTGTACCAGACGGTATAGCCCTCCTGACCGGAGTATTTTTCCACGCCGAGGAAGTCGCCGGTGCTTTCGTTGAGCTCCTCGCGCTCGCTTTCCGTTTTATCCATGCCCAGAGCTATATAGCCCATTTCCCAGCCGTAGCGCATCGCGCTCTCGTGCGAGGGAGAGAGGTCGAGTCCGTCGTCCGAGCCGCCCCTGCCGGTGCCGTTCGTGCCGACGTTGCCCTGGATGTACTGGAAGTTGTAGCCCGCCGCGTTCGCGACCTGCTCCATGTAATAGACGAAGTCGCCGGAGACCTTGTGGTCGAGCTTGCCGTTGATGAACCAGTCGTAGGAGGCTATCTCCGGGTGCGTGCCGAAGGATACCATCAGCGTGGGATCCGAGCCGTCGGCGGGGATGAATTCAAGACGGTAGATATTGCCGTCCGCGCCGCGCGGATAAGTGCGGTCGAACAGTATGCCGCCGGGCGCGAGCTTGGCGAAATACAGGTCGCCCTCGGTCATCGAGGCGTAAGCCTCTTTGACGGACTGCGCCGTGACGGCGATGAGATTGTCAAGGAAGTCCTTGTTCACGCCGGATTTAACCTTGCCGGTGATGCGCGAGAACATATTCGTCAGCGCTGCGCTCACGGGGTTGTTCCACGCGCCCTGCGTGTCTATGCCGGTGTGCGTGTGCGTGGCGGAGACGTTGATCGATTTTATGCCGTTTTGGGCGGCGAAATCCTTCAGTTCTTCCCTTATGCGCCTGACGTCGGTGTTCGCAAGCCCTATGCAGTCGACGACGGCGAAGACGACCGCGCCCCTGCCGGAGCCGTCGTCAAGGACGGTCGTGCGGACTTTGAGGTCTTCTTTCTCGCCGTTATTGTCGGTATAGATCCCGGTCGCGCCGATATACGGGATGTAGCTGCCCCTCGCGTATTTGAGCGCGACGCCGAAATCCGCGGGAAGTATCGACTTTTCGCTGTAGCCGAGGCTCCACTTCGCGTCTCCCGCGGGGGAGTCGATAAAGCTTTCGTCGCCCTCAAGGAAGCCATCGCGCGTTTCGAGATCGACGCGGTCAAGGTACTCGACGCTCGCGGCGTCCGGCACCATGAGCGTCAGCGCCTTGAATATAACGTCGTTGAGCAGGAAATTGCTGACCTTGTTGAAGGACTTCACGAATTTCTCGTTGCGGGTGCCGCCGTCAGAGGCGGACGCGCAGCAGCACACGGAAAGCGCCAGTACGAGCGCGGTCACGGCTGCCGTTGTTCTTTTGATGTGTTTGAAGCGTTTCATGTTGATTCCTCCGACGCGGCTCGCGGCCGCTGTATTGTTTTTTATATTCTCCGGTTTGTTTTAATTGTCAGTCCAGCTGATCTTAAGGTCCGCGTGGACTATCTTCGGCGAGGATACCGGCCATCCGGCGGCGTCGACTATCTGCCCGAGATAGCGGTCGTAAAGGACGAACGTAAGCCCCTCGTCCGTCTGAGTCAGGTCTTCGCCGTTGAACAGAATCGAATACTCGCCGCTTTCCGCCGAGTATTTAAGCGCGATATCGTCGAAACGGCTTAGCTCCTCGGGCCAGAAGCAGTCCTCATCCGCCGCTGTCGCGCGGCGGTCGAGCGCGCCGTTCTTTATCGACCAGAAGCCGTTTTTCATTTCCTTGCTCATGTCGTCGGCTATGCCGAGCTTCGGCAGCCATTCGCGCGCGGTCTCCATGAAGGAGCCGAACATCAGCTTCAGGTAGGTCGCGTTCAGCTCCGCCTCCTCGCGGGTGAGGGCCGCGATCTCCTCGTCGCCGGCGGGCTGGAAGG
This sequence comes from Clostridia bacterium, assembly GCA_017443405.1. GTDB lineage: Bacteria > Bacillota > Clostridia > Oscillospirales > Acutalibacteraceae > RGIG2893. The sequence goes on from JAFRXS010000205.1 coordinate 2,597, forward strand.
AGTTTATCCTGTCGAGCACCTTTTCGTTATAGTACGCGTCGAGGTCGGAGACCTTGATGCCGTTGAGGGCGACGTAGAGCGCGTACTGACTGTTTTCGTCGCCCGCGACGTCCCGCAAGGCGCTCAGATAGGTTACCGGATCGGTCATCGTGGGTATGTCGTAATCGAGATAGAGCCTGTTGCGGACGCGCGTGTTGTTTACCCACGAGTCGTAGCCCTCGTCCTCGCGGTGGTCGTCGAGGTCGTAGTTTTTATCGAGATAATCCGCGAGATATTTCGAGAACTTCTGCCCGCCGCGCCAGTTGAGATGCTGCTTGTCGGCGAGGTCGGCTCCGTAGTCGAGCCCCATCTCCTCGTCAAAGTCGTTGAAGTTGACGAACGAAACGTCCTCGCTGTCATAGCTTTCCACTATGTCGCGCGCGGCGTTTGAGACCGTCCTGAGCGAAGGAACCTCGAAGAACGGCACGGAGCAGACGAGCACCTTCGCGCCGCTTTCCAGCGCGAGGTCTATGGTGTTCCTGAAGTAGTAGGCGGTCTTTTCGCTGAGCTTCGCGCTCTGCAGGACCTCCGTCATGTCTTCCGGCTGCCCCTGCGGGGCGACCTCGCCCCGCATGAGATAGCCCTTTGACCAGTACCACTGCGGCGTGTCGGCAAGACGGAACCAGTCGTTTTTGGTAAGATCGTTGTACCTGCCGTGGTATTGCAGGAAGGGCAGCGCGTAGTCCCACAGCTCGTCCGGTCTGACGCTGATGCGTATATTGTCGAGCTTCGTCGTGGAGAGTTTGAAGCCGTACGTGTTCTTGATGACGTCCGCGGGGCTGCCGTAATCATCCTGGAAGTACATGAAATAGGTGTCTATCAGAACGACCTTCGGCGACTGCGTTTTAAGAGCCTCGAGCAGGTAGTAGTAGGTGTTCCACATCGGCTGCGCCGAGCCTCCGAGGTCCAGCGCCGTTATGCCCTTCTCCGACCATAGCACAGAGGGGTCGAGGCTCATGTATATATGGCTCGTTCCGAGGCACAGCACGTCGACCGTATCCTTCGGCTGAGCGTAGAGATTCTGCATTATCATGTTTCCGTCAAGATACTTGAACGAAAACGCGGAATTGAGCGAAATGAGTATGATGCCGAGTACCAGTATGAAAGCGGCGGCGGAGAAAAGTTTGCGTTTCATGTCCTTCCCTCCCTCAGAACTGGAAATAGATGAACGCCTGCGGGTCGAAGCTCGCTCCGTAGGCCCCGAAAACGACTATCGCGACGAGGATCGCTATCACGACCGCCCTGCGCGCCCATTCGCCCTGTTTGAACAGGACGTCGTCTATGCGTTTGCCGCGTCTGTATCTGATAAGATCGACCGCGAAAAGAAGAGCGAGCGCCGCGCCGAGGATCAGAAGCTCCCGCGTGTCGAGCCCGTAGTTGACTATCGAGCCGTCGCCGATCGCCCACGGGTCGATATGCGTGAACATACGCCTGATATAGGTAAATGCGTCGCCGATGCTCTCCGCGCGGAAGAAGATCCACGCGAAGTCCGTCAGGACGAAGGTGAAGGCTATCTTGACCGCCTTGCCGGCGAAGGTCTTCGGCTTTATCTCGCCGTGCACGCGCCTGAAGATATTCTCACCGACCGAGTACAGCCCGTGCAGGCCGCCCCACAGGACGAAGTTCCAGCCCGCGCCGTGCCACAGTCCGCTGACGAGCATGACGAAAAGGACGTTGAGGTTGCGGCGTATCCCGCCCTTTCTGTTGCCGCCGAGCGGGATGTAGAGATAGTCGCGGAACCACTCCGACAGCGAGATGTGCCATCTGCGCCAGAAGTCGTTGACCGAGGAGGCGAGATAAGGCGTGTTGAAGTTTTCCATAAGCCTCACGCCGAAGACCTGCGCGCAGCCGACGGCTATCGTGGAGTAGCTCGCGAAGTCGCAGTATATCTGCAGGCCGAAGGCGACCGCGCCGAGGACGAGAGCCGTCGAATCGTAGGTCCAGGCGTTGTCGAAGACGTTGTTTACGAAAACGCAGATGCGGTCGGCTATGACCATTTTCATGAAGAAGCCCCACAGCATGACGGTAAGACCGCGGCTTATGCGGTCGGGCTCCCATATCTTTACGTTCTCAAGCTCCTTTATCTGTTTTAAAAGCCTGCCGGAACGCTCGATCGGTCCCGCGACGAGCTGAGGGAAGAACGAAACGAACAGCGCGTACCTGAAAAAGTTCTTCTCTGCGGCGACCTTGCCCGAGTAGACGTCGGCGGTGTAGGACAGCGCCTGGAACGTATAGAACGAGATGCCGACGGGCAGGATGAGGTCCGGTACGCCGAGCGACGCGGACGAGCCGAAAAGCTTCAGCGCCGAGTTTACGTTGCCGATGAAGAAGCCGAGGTACTTGAATACGAAAAGTATCCCGAGATTGATGATGAAGCTGAGGGCCACGACCGCCCTTTTCTTTTTGACCGCGTTCGCAACTCCGTCCGCCGACAGCTTTTCGAGCCCGATACCGGACAGATAGGTGGTCACGGTCGACGCGAGCATCAGGAAGCCGTACTTCCAGTTCCAGCTCATGTAGAAGAAGTAGCTCGCCGCGAGCAGCCACAGGTACCTGTATTTCGCGGGTACGAGGAAATAGACCGCGAAGACCGCGGGGAAGAAGATCAGAAACGAAAGTGAATTGAACAGCATGCTCTCAGGTTCCTTAAATCGGTTTTTTATCAGATCATCGGATAGTTATCAAAAGATCGGGGGATCGAGTATCTTTTCGGCGCATTTGAGCCCGTCGACGGCGGCGGAGGTTATCCCGCCCGCGTAGCCGGCGCCCTCGCCGCAGGGGTAGACGCCCTTTATATTGGACTGCGCGGTCTCCTCGTCGCGCACAACCCTCACCGGGGAGGTGCTGCGGCTCTCGGGGAAGGTCAGCACCGAATCCGCGAGGTCGAAGCCGTCGAGCTTGGCGGCGAACGCCTTTATGCCTTTTTTTATCCCGTCCGTGACGAACGGCGGCAGCACGAGAGTCATATCCGACGGCACGACGCCCGTCGGGCAGGTCGGCGCGACGCTGCCGAGCGAGGCGGACCGCCTGCCCGCGAGGAAATCGCCCGTCAGCTGGCAGGGCGCCATATACGAGCTCTCTCCCGCCCTGAAAGCGGCGCGCTCGATCCCGCGCTGGAATTCCACGCCCGCGAAAACGTCCGTCCCGGGAAAATAGTCGGGCTCCAGCCCGATGAGCAGAGCGGAATTCGCGTTCCTTCCGCCTCTCGAATAGAAGCTCATGCCGTTGACCGCGACGCCGCCCTGCTCCGAAGCCGCGGCGACGACCGTGCCGCCCGGACACATGCAGAAGGTGTAGCAGCCGCGCCCGTGCGGCGGATGGTTCGCGAATTTATAGTCGGCGGGCGGCAGCAGCGGGTTGCCGAACGACCTGCCGTAGCGTCCGCGGTCGATAAGCTCCTGCGGATGCTCTATGCGGGTGCCGACCGAGAAGGCCTTGCGCTCGAGCTTGAGTCCCGAGCGTCGCAGCATCGCGAAAGTATCCCTCGCGGAGTGGCCGGTGCAAAGCACGAGGCAGTCCGTTTCAATGTCGTGACCGCCGTCTGCGTCGGCGTATCTCACGCCCTGTATCGCGCCGTTGGCGATATATAAGCTGTCGAGCCGGCTGCCGAAACGCACCTCGCCGCCGAGCGATATTATTTTGTTCCTTATGTTTTTGACGACCGGACGCAGACGGTCCGTGCCGATATGCGGCCGCGCGGACCAGGCTATCTCCTCCGGCGCGCCGTATTCGACGAACAGCCGCAGTATCTCGCGGACGCGCGTGTCCTTTATGCCGGTGTTGAGCTTGCCGTCCGAGAAGGTCCCGGCGCCGCCCTCGCCGAACTGGACGTTCGATTCAACGTCGAGGACCCGCGTTTTCCAGAAGGTTTCCACGTCGCGCGTACGGGAGTCGATGTCCCTGCCGCGTTCGAGAACTATGGGCTTCAATCCTCTTTGCGCAAGCGCCAGAGCGCAGAACATCCCCGCCGGGCCGAAGCCCGCTATCACCGGACGGAAAAGAACGTTCCCGCGGTTTTCGGGCAGGACGTAGGGCTGCGGGACGAAGTAGGACGCCTTGCTCGGCAAAAAGCCGTCCGCCGCCCTCTTTTCGGTCTGTTCGTTGCCGAGCGACAGTTCGGCGCAGCAGACGCTCAGAGCCTCCGCGCCGCGGCAGTCGAGCCCCTCGCGGACGATCGTAAAGGACTCTATACCGTCCTTCGGTATGCCGAGAGTCTTCGCCGCCTCGGCGATTATATCGTCTTTCGCGCTGCCGAGAGGCAGGCGGATATCGTTGATCCTTATCATTTGTTCAAAAGGAGACCGGCGGCGCTTTTTCCCGCCGTTCTTCCCGTAGTCCTCGCGAAAGTCAGGTTGTAGCCGCCGCAGGCGCCGTCCGCGTCGAGCAGCTCGCCGCAGACGTAAACTCCGCCCAAAGAGCGCAGAGCGCAGGTCTCCGGGTCGACGGCGTCGCTGCCGTAGCCGCCCCTTACCGCCTGCGCGTCCTCGAAGCCGACGGTGCCGTATATCGGGTAGACGCACTGCGAAACTCTCCGGCAGAGCTTTTTGAGCCTGTCGTCCTCGGGGGAGAGAGTTTCGTCGGGCTTTATCGCGCAGACGCGCAGGTCGTCGTGATAAAGCGAACGCGGCATGACGCAGGCGAAGATATCCTCCGCCCTCGTGTACGCTCCGCGGGAAAGAAGGGAATAGGCGATGGCGTAAAGCTCGTCCGGCGGTATGTCGGGGCTTTTATTTATCTCGAGGCTCACGCCCCTGCCCGCGGCGAGCATAGCCGCGGCGTCGCCCGACAGGTCCATGACGGGAATGCCCGATACGGTCTTTTCGTTGAACTGCACCTCGCCGCTCTCTATGCGGACGCGGTAGCCGTTGACGAGCAGCGAGACCTCGCAGTGCGCCCGCGTGCCCCTCATCGACGCCGGCCAGTACTTTTTGTCCGGCACGAGCGCGCAGAGAGCGGGATAAACGTCGGGGCGCGGCACGCCGAGGGAGGAGAGCAGGTCGTAGCCCGAAGCCGAGCCGCCGAGCCGTCCCGCGCTCGGACCGCCGCAGGCGAAGATCACCGCGTCGGCGATGAACGAGCCGTTGAGAAGGAATCTGTCGCCGTAGCGGTCGACCGAGGTGATCGTGTCCGCGAGCGAGAATTCCGCGCCGAGCGACAGGCAATAGCCGCGCATCGCGGTCATCACGCTGTCCGCCTTGAAGGACATGGGGTAGAGCCTGTCGCTCCCGTCGTCCGTGACGTATATCCCCATATCCCGCAGGAACTCCTCGTCGGATATCGCGTCGTAGGCGGTGACGTAGGAGGATATGAGCGCCTTGTCGCCGTTGTAGCGCGAATTGTCGATATGCCGGTTGCCGAGGTTGCATTTGCCGCTGCCCGAGGCGCACAGCTTGCGCGCGAGACGCTCCTGCGCCTCGAACACGACTACCCGGGGCTTCTTTTTTACGCCGGACGACGCGCGCAGAAGCTCCGCCGCGGCTGCAAGCCCCGACGCGCCCCCTCCTATGACGGCTGCGACCTTTGCTTTCATCGTTCCCTCTTATAAAACCGATTATTATTATGCTATTATAAATCCGTTTATCATAATATCATATAGCATCAAAAAATGCAACGCTAACTTGCGCCGCAGCTGTTCCGGCCGCTGTTTTTACGCGCAAACGGGTCTTCCGCGCGCGATTTATGCGGCGCGCCGGGTTTTTGCGCGCGCCCGGATGATCGACGGCGTCAAAAAGCCTCAAAAAATTTACACTTCGCCGTTGACACTTTAAATTATTGATAGTAAAATCAGTAAAATACCTTTATTATATATTTTTATCGGAATATTTGCATGATATCGTAACGGAGGTCTGTTTTGATACTGAATCTTCTGAAATACGCGAAAAAATACAGATGGTTCGCTATGCTCAGTCCGCTGTGCATACTCGTCGAGGTGCTCATCGAGGTCTTCATACCGATGATGATGTCGCTGATAGTCGACGTCGGCATAAACGGCGGGAGCCTCGAGGGCAAGAACGCGGTCGCCGTGCGGCTCATTTCGCTGTTCGGCCTGCATGAAAAGACCGGCATAGCGTTCGTTCTGGGCGTCGGCGGCATAATGGTCGTGCTCGCGATACTGTCGCTGCTCGCGGGAGCGGCCGCCGCCCGGTTTGCCGCGACGGCGGGCGTCGGCTTCGGGGCGGAGCTTCGCCGCGGGGTGTTCGACAGGGTCCAGGACTTCGGCTTCGCGAATATCGACCGGTTCTCGACCGGATCGCTCGTCACGCGCCTGACGACGGATATAAACGTCATCCAGAACACGTTCATGATGGCGGTCCGCATGTTCGTCCGCGCGCCGTTCATGTTCGTGATGGCGATAACTATGGCGGTCAGCATCAACAAAAAGCTCGCTCTCATATTCCTGATCGTCGCGCCGCTCATCGGCGTCATGATGATAGCGATCGGCGCGCGCGCGTTCCCGCGTTTTGAGCGCATGTTCAAAAAATACGACCGCATCAACACCGCGATCCAGGAGAACCTTATCGGCATCAGGGTCGTAAAGGCGTTCGTCAGGGCGAAGCACGAAAAGGAGAAATTCGCAGCTACCAACGACGACCTGCGCGACGCCTCGGTCTTCGCCGAGAAGCTCGTCGTCATAAACGAGCCGCTCATGACTCTGGCGATCTACTCCTGCATCATCATGATACTCTGGTTCGGCGGGCATATAGTCACCGCCGGCGGCATGCAGATAGGCGAGCTCATCTCGTTCATCACCTACGTCCAGCAGATACTCATGGCTCTGATGATGATCTCGATGATCTTCGTCATGACGATAATGTCGCGCGCGTCGATGCGCCGCGTGACCGCCGTGCTCACCGAGCGGCCCGATATAACGGACGAAGGCGCGGACCCCGGTCTTGCCGTTCCCGACGGCTCGGTCGAATTCAGGAACGTCTGCTTCAAGTACGATAAAAACGGCGAAAAGAACGTCCTCGACAGCGTCGACCTCAAAATAGCGTCGGGAGAGACGATCGGCGTTATCGGTCCGACGGGCTCCGCAAAAACGACGCTCGTCAGCCTCATCCCGCGTCTTTACGACATAACCTCCGGCGAGCTGCTCGTGGGAGGGCATGACGTGAAGGACTACACCGTCGCAAACCTCAGGGAGAGCGTTTCGATGGTGCTTCAGAACAACGTGCTGTTCTCCGGCACGATAGCCGAGAACCTGCGCTGGGGCAACGAGAACGCGACCGACGAAGAGGTCGCGCGGGCGGCGAGGCTCGCTCAGGCGGACGAATTCATCCGCTCGTTCCCCGACGGCTACGAAACGTATCTCGGACAGGGCGGCGTCAACGTGTCCGGCGGCCAGAAACAGCGTCTGTGCATAGCCAGGGCGCTGCTCAAAAAGCCGAAGATCCTCATCCTCGACGACTCGACGAGCGCGGTCGACACCGCGACGGACAGGAAGATACGCGAAGGGTTCCGCTCGCTCATGGGCGACACCACCGTGATAATAATAGCGCAGAGGCTCAATTCCGTAATGGACGCCGACAGGATAATCGTCCTCGACGACGGACGGGTGGACGGAGTCGGCACGCACGAGGAGCTGCTCGCGACCAACAGGATATATTCCGAGGTCTGGAATTCACAGCAGGAAGGAGCTGAGAACGATGGCTGAGGCGAGAAGGAACGACGACGGCGGAGGGCGCCGCGTAAGATACGAAAAACCGAAGGACGCGAAGGGCACGTTCCTGCGCCTGATGGGTTACGTGATGAAGCGCAGGTATATGATGATACTCGTCATTTTCCTCGCGCTGTTCAGCTCCGGAGCCCAAATATTCGGCACCGCGATGCTCACCCCCACGGTCAACACGATAGCCGATATGGTAAAGACCGGCTCCGACGACTGGAGCAGGCTCATCGGCTACCTTGCCGCGATGATAGGCGTATATCTGCTCGGCGTCGGCTCTACCTACGCGGTGTCGAGGATGATGGTCTCGCTCTCGCAGGGGACGATGCACGACCTCAGACGCGACCTTTTCGACAATCTGCAGGAGCTGCCGTTGTCCTACTTTGACGCGCACACGCACGGTGAGACGATGTCGCGCTTCACGAACGACACCGACGTCATCCGCGAGGCGATATCGCAGAGCCTCGTCCAGACGGTCAAGTCTCTGGTCAGCGTGATCGGAACGTTCACTCTCATGGTGGTCATATCTCCCGCGCTCACCGGCATGATAATCCTCATGCTCGTGATCATCTTCTTCGTGATCAAGACCATCGGCGGCAGGAGCGCGGCGTTCTTCCGCGCGCAGCAGGCGGCGGTAGGCAGGGTCAACGGCTATATCGAGGAGTATATCGAGGGACTCAAGGTCGTCAAGGTATTCAACCGCGAGAACAGGATAAGGCAGGGCTTCGCCGGCATAAACGATGAGCTGCGCGTCGCCGGCACGAACGCCAATACCTACGCGTCCATCCTCATGCCGATAATGGGCAACATCTCCTATATCAACTTCGCGCTGACCGCTGCCGTAGGCGCGTTCATCCTGCTCGCGGTCCCCGATATGTCCGCTCTGGGCGGGCTGTCGAGGTTCCTGCTCGGCGGCGTGAGCGGCGCTCTGTCGCTGGGGTCGCTGGCGTCCTATCTTCAGTACACCCGTCAGTTCTCGATGCCGATAACGCAGGTGTCGCAGCAGTTCAACAACATACTCGCGGCTCTCGCCGGCGCGGAGCGCATTTTCGCGATAATCGACACCCCGCACGAGGTGGACGACGGCTACGTCAGACTCGTCAACTGCCGCGAGGAGGCGGACGGCACGATAGTCGAGACTGAGGAAAAGACCGGTCAGTGGGCGTGGAAGCATCCGCACAAGGCGGAGGGAACCGTGACCTATACCAAGCTCGCGGGCGACGTGCGCTTCCATGACGTCACCTTCTCCTACGACGGGCGCAAGACGGTCCTTCGCGACGTTTCGCTCTACGCGAAGCCCGGGCAGAAGATAGCCTTCGTCGGCTCGACGGGCGCGGGCAAAACGACTATAACAAACCTGATTAACCGCTTCTACGACGTGCAGGAGGGCAAGATAAGCTACGACGGCATAAACGTCAAGAAGATAAAGAAGGACGATCTGCGCGCTTCGCTTGGCATGGTGCTGCAGGACACGCACCTGTTCACCGGCACGGTCGAGGACAATATCCGCTACGGCAGGCTCGACGCGACGCATGAACAGGTCGTCGCCGCAGCGAAGCTCGCGAACGCCGACAGCTTCATCTCGAGGCTGCCGCAGGGCTACGACACGGTCATAACGGGCGACGGCTCCAATCTTTCGCAGGGGCAGAGGCAGCTCATCGCGATCGCCCGCGCGGCTGTCGCGGACCCGCCGGTGCTCATCCTCGACGAGGCGACGAGCTCGATCGACACGCGAACGGAGCGCCTCATCGAAAAGGGCATGGACGAGCTCATGCGCGGCAGGACGGTCTTCGTCATCGCGCACAGGCTCTCGACCGTCCGCAACGCGAACGCCATAATGGTCCTCGAGCACGGCGACATAATCGAAAAGGGGAGCCACGAGGACCTGCTGGCGCAGAAGGGCAAATATTGGCAGCTGTATACGGGGCAATTCGAGCTTGACTGAGTATGACTGAATATGACGTGACGGGGATGAGCTGCGCCGCGTGCGCGGCTCATATAGAAAAGGCGGTCTCGGCTGTGCCCGGGGTCAGCTCCTGCGCGGTCAGCCTTATGACGAACTCCATGACCGTCGAGGGCGACGCCCCCGATTCCGAGGTCGTCAAGGCGGTCAAAAAAGCGGGCTACGGCGCCTCGCCGCGCGGGGCGAAAAACGCGAAGGGCGCAGGCAAAGCGGAAGACGCGGGGAGCGAAGTGCGCCCCGCCGTCGCGAGGCTGGCGACCTCCGCCGCCGTCCTCGCGGTCCTCATGTACTTCTCTATGGGACTTATGCACGGATGGCTACCGTCCGCGCTTGCGGACAGATACGCCGTGGTTGGCGTGATCGAGCTGATACTGAGCGCCGCCGTGATGGTGATAAATCAGAAATTCTTCATAAACGGCTTCCGCTCGCTGTTCAGGGGCGGAGCGACTATGGACACGCTCGTGGCTCTCGGCTCGTCCGCGTCGTTTTGCTACAGCGTCTACGCGCTGTTCAGGGTGCTGCTCGCTTCTGACGGCGAACAGGCGATGCTTTACGCGGGGCAGTTCTGGTTCGAGTCCGCGGCGATGATCCTCGTGCTGATATCGGTCGGCAAACTGCTCGAGGCGATATCCAAGGGCAGGGCGACCGACGCTCTCAAAGGCCTGATGGCTCTGTCTCCCCCGACCGCCCTGAAGATCGTCGGCGGGGAAGAGGTCGAGGTCCCGCTTGAGGAGCTGCTCGCCGGCGATCTGTTTGCCGTCAGGCCCGGCTCGCGTTTCCCGGCGGACGGTGAAGTCGTCGAGGGCGGCGGAGCGGTCGACGAATCCGCTCTGACCGGTGAGAGCGTCCCTGTGGATAAGCTCCCGGGCGACAGGGTCTCGGCGGGTACGACCAACAGCTCGGGCTATTTCGTCTGCCGCGCCCGCTCGGTCGGCGCTGACACCGCTCTGGCGGGCATAATCAAGACGGTCGCCGACGCCTCCGCGAGCAAGGCGCCCGCGCAGAGGATAGCCGATAAGGTTTCCGGAGTGTTCGTACCCGTCGTCATGGGCATAGCTCTCGTCACGTTCGCCGTGTGGATGATCGTCGGCAGGGGCTTCGCGTTCTCGATCGAACGCGCGGTCTCGGTGCTCGTTATAAGCTGCCCATGCGCTCTGGGGCTCGCTACTCCGGTGGCGATAACCGTCGGCAGCGGCAAGGGCGCGAAGAACGGCATACTGTTCAAGACCGCGGAAGCGCTTGAGAATACGGGCAAGACGGAGATAGTCGCTCTCGACAAGACCGGCACGATCACCAAGGGCGAGCCTGCGGTCGTGAGGATAGAGCCCGCAAACGGCGTCTCGCTCTCGGAGCTTCTCGAGGCTGCGTGCGCCGTCGAGGAGCCGAGCGAGCATCCGCTGGCGCGGGCGATAGTCGCGAAGTGCCGAGAGGAGGGCGTCGAGCCTCCCGCCTCGACCGATTTCAGATCGGAACCGGGAGTCGGAGTTTCCTGCGTCATAGACGGAAAAACCGTGCGCGGCGGCAAGCTCTCCGCGATATCCGCCTTTGCCGCGATCCCGGGCGAAGACGCCGCGTCGGCGGAAAGAGCCGCGCGCGACGGCGTGACCGTAAGCGCGTTCTGCTCCGACGGCAGATACCTCGGCTATATCGGGCTCGCCGACGAGATACGGCCCGACGGCGCGAAAGCCGTGGCCGAGCTCAGGGGCATGGGCATACGCCCGGTCATGATAACGGGCGACAACGCCGACACCGCAAGGGCGATAGCCGCTCAGGCGGGCATAGACGAGGTCATAGCCGGCGTGCTGCTGAACGAAAAGGAGAAGACCGTCCGCGAGCTCAAGGCTCAGGGCAGGGTAGCTATGGTCGGCGACGGCGTGAACGACGCTCCGGCGCTGACCTCCGCCGATACCGGCATAGCGGTCGGCACGGGAATGGACGTCGCGGTCGATGCGTCCGCGGTCGTCATCATGAACGACCGCCTGACGGACGTCCCCGCCGCGATAAGACTCAGCCGCGCGACTCTGCGCGATATACGCCAGAACCTGTTCTGGGCGTTCTTCTACAATATCATCGGCATACCGCTCGCCGCCGGCGCCTTTATTGCGGCGTTCGGCTGGGAGCTCGACCCGATGTTCGGAGCCGCCGCGATGAGCGTGTCGAGCTTCTGCGTCGTGATGAACGCTCTGAGGCTCAACCTCGTCGATATCAGAAGCGCGAAGCGCGACAGACCGATAAAGAGCCGCAAGGCGAAAACGGATACTGAAAAGAAAGGACCGGAAACGATGAAGAAGACTTTAAAAATAGAGGGCATGATGTGCCCGCACTGCGAAATGAACGTAAAGAACGCGCTCGAGGCGCTCGACGGGGTCGAAGAAGCGGCGGTAAGCCACGTCAGCGGCACAGCGGAGGTGACGCTCACTTCGGACGTCGCGGACGGCGTACTCGCGGACGCGGTGACCGCCAAGGGCTACAAGGTCCTCGGCGTTGAATAAGGGGCTTCGGACCGGGTAATACCGGTCCGTTTTGCCGCCGCTGAAAAAAAGCTTGTATATTTGATTCTTTTGTAGTATAATACCCTGTATTCTACCTTGGAAGGGCATGCGAACACGTTCCGCAAGCCCTCCGCATCAACTGAGAGGTGCAGATCGTTTCATGAATAGCAGAACCAAAGCCGATCCCGCGGAAGCCTACCGCGAGGAACGCAAGGCGAGGATCGCCAAGGCCACAAAGAAGAAGAACAAGCAGATGAATCCCCACGCGAAGCGCGTCATCGGCAGGACGGTAGGCATTATCGTCGCCGTGGCCGTCTGCCTTGCCGCCGTTTACGGCCTTCTCAACTTCTTCGGCGTACCGCAGAAGCTCCTTACCGCCGTCACGGTCGACGGCACGAAATATTCTGTCGCGAAGTATAACTATTTCTACGCGCAGCAGTTCATCAACACCGCCAACACGGCTTACAGCTACGATCAGAACTACTCGGAGGGCATGGGCAAGATGCTCACGGGCTTCGATTATAAAGTGTCCCCCTCCGAGCAGACCACGACCGACGCCGACGGCAACGAGATAACCTTTGCCGAGAAATTCAAGACCGACGCGATAGCCGCAATCGAGAAGAACGACTATTATTACAAGCAGGCGACCGCCGCCGGCTTCACTCCCGACGGCGATATCCAGACCGAGATCAACGAGGCGATCGACTCCATCAGGACGAGCGCCAAGAACAGCGGCTATTCACTCAACCGCTACATCACCAAGCAGTACGGCAAGGGCCTCAATGAGAAGATGGTCCGCGAGATCATGACCAGGCAGGAGATCGTCGAGCATTATCTCGAGGATTACAAGGACTCCATAGGCGCCAAGGTCACCGACGAGGAGATCGACGCCGTCTATAATGAGGATCCCGCGCAGCATCAGGTCGTCAATATGCGCCTGTTCGGCTTCTCCCTTACAGAGGAGACCGCCGCCGAGGGCGAGACGACCGAGCCCGCAGCCGAAGGCGAGACCGAAGCCGCAGCCGAGGGTGAGACCGAGGCCGTGACGGAAGCCGAGACCGAAGCCGAGACCGAAGCCGAGACGGAAGCCGAGACGGAAGCCGAGACCGAGGCCGAGACCGAGGCCGAGACCGAGGCCGCGGAAGGCGAGACCGAGCCCGCGGAAAGCGAGACCGAGCCCGCAGCCGAAGAGGTCACCTATACCAACGACGAGCAGCGCGAGAGAGCGCAGGCGATGCTTGACGCCATAACCGACGAGGAAAGCTTCATCGCTCTCTGCCGCGAATACTGCACGCCCGCCGACGCCGAGGCCTTCACTCATAACGAGGCTTCCTTCGCGCAGCACGTCACCTACGCCGCCGCCAAGAATTACATCGGCGAAGACGGCGCGGGCTGGCTGTTCTCCGCCGACCGCGTCAAGGGCGACAAGAAGCTCTTCGAGAGCAGCGGCGATTCCGGCGATTACATCTACGTCATCCTCATAGTCGATCCCGCTTTCAGGAACGACGTCGCTCTGCGCAACGTCAGGCACATCCTCGTTAAGTTCGACACCGACAATATGACGGACGATATCCCGAACGTCGCGACCGATACCGATAATCTGACCAAGAAGGCTCTCGAGCTCGCCGCCGAACTTCCCGCCGAGGGCGAGACGACCGAAGCCGCTGCAGAAGCCGCAGCGACCGCAGCGACGACCGAAGCCGCGACCGCAGCGACGACCGAGGCAGCGACAGACGCCGCGACGACCGACGCAACGACGACCGACGCCGCGACCGACGCCGCCGAAGGCGAGACCAAAACAGGCGACGGCGCTGAAGCCGAGCCCGTGCTGAAGAGCTCTTATCTCGCCAAAGCGGGCAAATACCTGCAGGAGTATCTTGACGGCGACAAGACCGAGGATTCCTTCGCCGCGCTTGCCGACAAGTACAGCGACGACACCTCCACCGTCAAGTCCGAAGACAGCTCCGCTGCTTCGACGTCGGGTTCGACCGGCGGCCTTATCAGCGATATGGACACCGGCGAATACGTCGCGCCGTTCGAGGCGTGGGCTTACGACGAGAGCCGTCAGCCCGGCGACACCGGCATAATCGAGAGCGAGTACGGCTACCACGTCATGTACTACGTTTCCACGAACGCCGAGCCCGAATGGAAGGCGGACATCCGCGAGTCCATCGCTTCCGAGCGCGCGACCTCCGGTCAGGAGGAGGACGAGGCGAATTACGTCGGCTCTGCTCAGTTCGGTTCCGTCCTCGAATGGGCGTACAAGAAAGCCGCAGACTTCATCGAAGGCGCGTATTTCTCCAATTCCTACATCTGATGACATAAAAAGGGGCGGCGTTTTGCCGCCCGTTTTTTGTAAGCGGGGGCGCAGAGAAGGGCGGCAGTCTGCGGGTGAGAGCGGGCTTTGCCCGCATCATTGTATTCTTGTCGCGGAGCGACATATCGAATCCCGAAGGGATATATCGAGCTTTTGGCTGAAAGGCAAAAGCATATCGAACGCGAAGCGTATATCGAATATCCGCGCAGCGGATATATATCGAGCGAAGCCGCCGCGGCTCCGACGCGCGAGGTTCGCCGCCCGCGTACTCATATCGCCTGACGGCGATTCGATGTATCACGCTTAGGGTAAGGGGAGTCGAACCCGAATCGCCTTTGGCCGGGTCTTTTTGGCTCTTTCGCGCTCTTCATCCTTGCTTTGCGTCAGCAAAGCGGCGTCTTCAGAGCACAAAATAGCTCAACAATAC
>JAFRXS010000206.1 GCA_017443405.1 Clostridia bacterium
CCGAATATAAGCTCGCTCGCGGACGCGCACAATATTCTGGTCTGTATATCAGCCGCGTACTGCGCGGTCATTATTCCGGTATTTCGGAGGTCATATCATGGGAAAGATAAAACCGCTGTATGAAGGCGTCAGGCTGCTTTGCGTCATAACGACCGATAATCACATCGACGCGAAACACAGTGTTTCGCCCGGGATCCCGCTCTGGTTCAACGGCAGGGCGCTGAAGGATTCGCAACAAAGCAAGACGCCCGTCGACGTGTTTCTGACTATAGGCGACACTACCTCGCGCGGCAGCGTAGAGAACTGGGAGCTCGTCAAGGGGCTTTTCGCGAAATACAGACCGGCGAAGCAGGTCCTGCTGACGGTCGGCAACCACGATCTGTGGGCGGACGGCGGCTTTGAAGAGGCCTTGAAAAACTATCTTGATTACTCGAATCTTATCTGCGGGACCGATCACGAGAAAACCTGGTTCTCGCATACAGTCAACGGCTATAAGCTCATCTTCCTCGGCAATACGACCGACGCGGGCTGCGAAGCGCACCTCGGACGCGAACAGATCGAATGGCTGAAGGCGGAGCTTGACGCCGCCGAAGGCAGACCCGCTTTCGTATTCTGTCATCAGAGCCTCAACCGCAAACACGGTCTTCCCGTCACATGGGACGCCTCGGGAAAATCCGAGGACCCGCTTGACGGCGGACTCGGCGAGGAGTCGGACGAGGTCGAGGCGATACTCAAAGCGCATAAGAACGTCTTTTATTTCAGCGGTCACTCGCACATGGGCATAGGCGGCGAGAATTGCCTGAAAGAGAACGGCTATTCGAGCTTTGAGAACGACGGGGGAGTTGAACTTGTCAATCTGCCCTCCATGGCTTGCGGCAACCACCACGGCGAGGATAAATCCACCGGCGTCGGCTGCGTGCTCGAGGTCTACGACGACAGGGTAGTCCTGCGCCCGCGCAATTTCGCAAAGCGCGCGTACAACGGCAAGGTCATGATCCGCGACGGCAAGCCCTATCTCGAGAAGATGCTTGACCTGTAAAACAACAGACACAATAAAAGCGCGGCCATGGCTTCGGTCGCGCTTTTCTGTTATGTCTGAACGTTATTGGCTTCGGATCATTCCGCGGTCTCTTCCTCGGTTTCTTCCTCGGTTTCCTCGGCGGTCTCTTCCTCGGACTCTTCTTCGGTCGCTTCCTTGGTCTCGGCGGCGGCGGTCGTGCCGGCTTCCTTCGTGGTGGTGACGAGCGTGGTGGCAAGAGGCGCGGTTGTCGCGTCATCCGTCGGCGCCTTTTTGCCGCAGGAAGCGAGAACGACGGCGGCGGTAACTGCGAGGACGACCGCGATAACGATTGCAAATATCTTCTTCATGATTAAGCACTCCTTTGAAAGGAAATTCGTTTGTCCCTCGGGACAGCGCGTATATTACACCTTCCGGCGGTCAAAGTCAATCGGTTTTCGGTAATGTAATCAAACTGTAATTTTGAATGGAGAATTAAACAAAAAGCCGGATCGCTCCGGCTCTTTCGTTGTATCGTTTTTACTTTACGAAATTCTGCGCTTCGTCCGCGACGAGGAATCTCGGATACTCCGGGAAGGTGTCAACGGTCGCCTGCGTCTCGCTGTCGAGGATCGCTATCTGGATCTTGACGGAATCGGAGCCGTAGTTGCCGAACACGTGAGCGCCGTTCTTTATGAACCAGGTGTACTCGGGATACGCGCAGGTCGAGGCGTTGATGACGTTGTCGGGTGAGATGTACTTCGCGTCGGCGCCCGCCTTCTGCTCGTCGGTCAGCGTTTTGCCGTAATCGGCGACCGTCGCGCCGCCGGAGATCCAGCGCGTTTCAAGCGTGCCGTCGCCCTGCGTGCCGCAATGCTCGTAAACGGGAGCGAGCGGGATGTTGTAGCCGGAGATGAACGCTATCTGTATGCCGTCCGCGACCGCGGAAGCGAGTATCTCGTCGCGCTGTTCGTTTATCTCATGGAGCCTGTCGGCTATCGCGATGATGCCCGCGTAGTCGGCTTCCTTGCCGCCGAAGATACGCTCCTTTGCTTCCTCGTATCTGTCGGGCTGAACGAGCGCCCAGAAACCGGGCAGGCAGCCGAAGCATTTGACGAGGACCTCGTCGTAGAGCATGTCGTTGTACTTGGTCGCTATGCGGTTGCCCATCTTCGCGACGAGCTTGAACAGCCCGAGCTTATAGCCCGCGTCACAGAGGAAGCCGACCAGCTTGCTGCTCTTGCCGCCCCAGTATTTCGCCTCGTTGTAGAGCGTTTCGGCGGTGAAGCCGACGTTGCCCGTCAGACAGTCCGTCGCGACGTCCGTGCCGTAGTAGGTCGAGGAGTTGAAGATTATCTTGTTTATCGCAGAATGGCCGTATTTGTAGAGATAGCCCAGCGTCACGACGCCGCCCATGCTGCAGCAGACGACGTTGACCTTGTCGCAGTTATGCTCACTTTTGGCAAGCTCTATCTGCGCTTGCAGCTTGTCCGCGTTATACTGCGTGTCAAGTCTCCAGTCGTAGAAGAAGAAATACACGTTCTGAGCGCCGTATCTGTCGGCGAGAGAGTGGACGAGACCGAATTCGCTCGAATAACCGGGCAGATCGGGATAATTGGCGACGGACAGAGGATATTCCGTCACGCCGCTGTCCGGGTTGGCGGGCAGACCGTCCGGACCGCAGGCGACGTCCGCGAAAGCGTCCGCGACGCAGCCGCCGACGGCGGAGACCAGCTTCTTCTCGGAAAACGAGAACAGGCCCTTGAAAACCGCCTTCACGATGCTTCCGACGTCAAGGTTGAATGCCTGACGCTCGTTTTCGGCGCCGGGATCGACCTTTATGCCGTCGAGCATCATTCCGCTGACGACGATGACCGGCGTCACGTCCCCGGCGACGGGAGTGTCTGCCGCGGACGCGAGGACCGAGACGGGTATTATCATAGCGACGGCCAGGATAACGGCTGTAATCGCTCTGAACAGTTTGCTTTTCATGATCAACCCTCCTGATCATTCAAAAATACTCAGATATATTTTATACCTTTATGGGCGTATTGTCAAGCGGGCATTTAAGTCTTGACAATCAAAGGGCTATGATGTAAAATGCACGCGACTGAAATGGAAGGGGTCTGTTATGTCCGACGAACAATTGCAATTCTCCCCGGAGGGAAGATTCCGTGTTCTCATGGTCTCCGATTTCCACGCCGGCGAGCAGTTCGATCCGAAGCTGAAAACGGGGCTCGAGGCGCTGCTTGAGCATACCTCGCCCGATTTCGTCATGATAGGCGGCGATCAGTGCCTTGGGCGCGATACGCTCGACGGTCTTCGCGACTATATGAGCGATATCATCGAGCCGATACTCAACCGCGATCTTCCGTGGGGCGCGATCTTCGGCAACCACGACCGCGAGATGGGGCATAAGCTCGAGGACGAGCAGAAGGCGTACAACGAGATCGACGGCTGCATGTCGTCCGCCGGGCCGCGGGAGCTTACCGGTATCGGCAATTTCCATATCCCCGTTTACTCCGCCTCCGGCAGGCTCGCTTACGAGCTGTGGGGGCTCGACAGCTCGATCTATCAGCGCTCCTATCCCGAAATGTTCGGCTGGGAGGAGGAGTACCCGATAGCCCTTCCCGACCACTTCAACGACAAGGGCACCGACGGCACGCCGCTGTTCGACCAGGTCGTCTGGTACTGGAACGAATCGAGGGCGCTCGAAACCAAGTTCGGCGCGAAGATACCGGGCATAATGTTTACTCACGTTCCGATACAGGAATATCTGAACATCCTCCGCAATCCCGAGGAGTGCGGCGCGAGAGGCAGCTCCCGCGAGCGTACCTGCGCGCCGGAGATAAACGACGGCCTGTTCCTCGCCGCTCTGCAGCGCGGCGACATACGCGGCTTCTTCTTCGGTCACGACCACCACATCGACATCCAGGGCGAGTACTGCGGCGTGACGATGGCGTGCGACGCGGCTCTCGGGTACAATATGTCCGCACACGACGATCTGCGCGGCGGCCGTGTGATCGACCTTTGGGAAGACGGCAGGCTCGAGACCTTCAACGTCAAGCTCATGGACATAATGGGAAAAGACTGTATGCGCGACCCCGGGTATTTCGAGGGTGGCTGCCCGTATTTCATCCGCAAGTTGTGAGGCGCCGTATGAACCCTTTACAAGTTATGATAGACGTCGATCACATCGACCACCTGACTAAAAGAATAGACGAGGGGAAAGAATATACGGCGCGCGAGTGCGCCGTAATGCTCCGCCATATGGCGGCGTGGCATCCGGAAACACAGGCCGTCGTACTCGCTGCCGATCTCGAAGACAGAGCGTCGCTTTATTCGGCTCTGAGGCAGACGAGGGATATCATCATCCGAAAAATCTGAACAACGAACGGTCCTGAGGTCATAATATCGGTGCAGCGCATGATTTTGCGTTGCATTTTTTTTATAACTATGATAATATGATTTCTATAAGTTTTACGGGTGATAACAGATGTTTATCGACAGGTCGAATATATATGTAAGAGCGGGGCGCGGCGGCAACGGCTCGGTCTCATTCCGCCGTGAGAAGTACGTCGCGGCGGGCGGTCCCGACGGCGGCGACGGCGGCAAGGGCGGCGACGTTGTTTTCAGAGCCGATCCCGACCTCAATTCGCTTTCTGATTTCAGATTCAAGCACAAATTCATCGCCGCCGACGGCGAAAAGGGCGGAGCGTCCCACTCGAGCGGAAAACAGGGGAAAGACCTGATAATCAAGGTGCCTCCCGGGACCGTCATTAAAGATAAAGAGAGCGGCGCCGTCATGCACGATATGTCCGACGGAAAGGACTATATCGCCGCGAAGGGCGGCAGAGGCGGATGGGGCAACCAGCATTTCGCCACGTCCACCCGCCAGGCTCCGACCTTCGCAAAGGAGGGCGCCCAGGGCGAGGAGCGCGAAATAACGCTGGAGCTCAGACTCATAGCCGACGTCGGGCTCATCGGATTCCCGAACGTGGGCAAATCTTCGCTCATCTCCGCAGTCAGCCGCGCGAGACCCCAGGTCGCCGATTATCACTTCACGACGATAATCCCCGTTCTGGGCGTAGTCGATATGGGGCTGGGCAGCAGCTTCGTCATAGCAGATATCCCCGGTCTCATCGAGGGCGCGAGCACAGGCGCCGGGCTCGGGTTCCAGTTCCTTCGCCACATACGCCGCTGCAGGATGTTCATCCACGTCGTTGACGTCGCGGGCAGCGAGGGACGCGACCCGATAGAGGACTATAAGGCGATAAACAAAGAGCTCGAACAGTACGACAGCTCGCTTCGCGAGCGTCCTGTCATCGTCGCCGGCAACAAGATAGACCTTGCGACCGACGAACAGCTCTCGGCGTTCAGGTCGTTTATGATGGATGAGGGCGTGCCGTATTTCGAGATCTGCGCTCCGATACACATGGGCACCGCCGATCTCATCAACGCCGCGGCCGCCATGCTCGCGACCCTGCCCGCGCCGGAGCCCTTCAAGGAGGAGTATGTCCCGCCGGTAAAGACGCCCGCCGACCGTAAGTTTGAGGTCGTCCGCGACGAAGACGGCGTTTACCATATCGACGCGCAGTGGCTCGACGATCTTCTTCACAAGATCAACCCGGGCGACTGGGAAGCGATGAATTATTTCCAGAACGTGATGGAAAAGACGGGCGTCGTCCGCGCCCTGCGCGAGGCAGGCGCCGTCGACGGCGACACCGTCAGCGTGTTCGGCTACGAATTCGAGTATTACGAATGAGTATGTTCTCTCTTTTCTCAAAAAAGAACGGGGGACCCGCGCCGGAAGAGGCGCCCGCGCGTGAGGCGGGAGCTTCCGCCCTCACGGAGTATTCGCCGCTCGCACTCGCTTTCCTGGGCGACGCCGTATATTCGGTGCTCGTTCGCGAGCGGCTGATGAAGCTCGGCGGCAGGCCCGAGACGCTGCACGCGCTTTCGGTCGACGCGGTGCGCGCCTCGGCGCAGAGCCGCGCCGCGGACAGGCTGCAGCCGTATCTTACGGACGCGGAAAAAGATATTTACAGGCGAGGAAAGGGCGCAGACCCGAAGCACTGCCCGTCCGGCGTCGACAAGCTCACTTATTCGAAAGCGACCGGACTTGAAACGCTTTTCGGCTGGCTTTACGCCGAAGGGCGTACCGACAGAGCCAAAGAATTATTCGACTACTGCATGGAATAGAGGTAATTATGGGGAAATTCGGCGATAAAATACTTAATATACTCGGCGTCGAATCAAAGCTCGGCGAGTTTCTGCGCCCCGCCGCGAACTATACCTGCGCGAGCATAACGCTCGGCGGCGCGGGCTATCCGATAGGGCAGTTCCACCAGCAGTATCTCGCCTACGTCGAAAAGCTCGATACGCGTCAGGCAGGTCTCATCTCGCTGATAAACGGTGTGTGGGACGCGTTCAACGACCCGATTATGGGCATAATAACCGACAGGACGAAAAGCCGCTACGGCCGTCACAGACCTTATCTGCTTTTCGGCGCGATACCTTTCGCGATCGCCTATATCATGCGCTGGACCTCGTTCGGGCTCAGCGCCGGCGTCGGCGCGGACAAGACGGGGCTGATACTCTACTATCTTATTGCCGCGATCTTCTACAGCATGTCCTACACGGTCATGTCCATCCCGTACGTGTCTATGCTGCCGACCATCGCGCCGCAGTATTTCATGCGGACGCAGTACAAGCTCGTCGAGTATATGATGAACTCGGTCGGTCAGGTATCGTCTTATATCTTCACCGCCCTCGCGCTGTCGGGCTTCAACGTGAGGACCGCGCTGACGGGGCTGCCGACGCCGTCTGCGGACGACCGGGGAAGATACATGATGGTCGGTCTGATACTCGCCGCCTGGTTCCTCTGGCCGCCGATGCTCTCGGCGATAAAGACGAAGGAGCCGTCCTCGCTCGGGCAGGTCAACGAGCCCGTCAACTGGCGTTCTCTCTTCAGAGAGTACGCGCTGGTTTTCAAGAACAGGTCGTTCCGTCAGTATTTCCTGATCTCGCTTTTCTTCTCGATGAGCCGCGGCTTCTACAGTCAGACGGACCAGTATTTCATGGTCAGCGTCGCGGATATGTACAAGTACTTCATTTCGCTCAATATAGTAGCGGGCATATCCGAGTTCATGGGCTCGCCGCTGAATTACCTTCTCGTTCGCTACAAGGGCAAGACCTTCTGCGGCAAGCTTCTGGGGCCGCTGATGGTCATGGGACTCATACTCAACGTGTTCATAGGCGTGGACACCGCGCCGAAGATAAAGACCGCGATAATATTCGTTTCGGCGATACTTTACAACTTCGGTTTCTCCGGCCCCGGCTTTGTCGACGATAATATACAGCCCGACGTTACCGACGTCGACGAACTGATAACAGGGCGCCGCCGCGAGGGCGTCGTGAGCACGTTCAGTAATCTGTTCAGGAAGACGGTAAGCTCGGTCATGAGCTATATCGTCGGCGCTTCGCTCAAACGCTTCGGCTACGACCCCGAGGTCAAGCTGCCGTCCGAGCAGTCGCCGCTCACCATTCTCGGCCTGAAACTCGATTTCGCGGTGTTTCCGTCGGCGCTGGCGCTGCTTTGCCTCATCGAGATATGGCTCTACACCATGACGAAGAAGGACCACGAAAAGATAAAGGAAGTCATCAGGCAAAAACGCGAGACCGGAAGAGTCGAGATCGACGAGCTCGAGAAGAAACGCATCGAGCGCATCGCCGGGCAGAAATGGGAAGATATGTGGATAGGCTCACCCGAGCCGGTAACGTGACCGGAGGCAGCGATTTGGACAGAGAAAAAATTGAAAACGCCGTGCGCGATATCCTGACCGCGATTGGCGAGGACCCCGAGAGGGAAGGGCTCGTCGAAACGCCGCGCCGCGTTGCCGATATGTACGAGGAGATATTCGCGGGGCTCGACTGCGACCCGGTAAAGGACGTAAAGCTCTTTGACGAGCGCGGCTCCGACGAGATGGTGATAGTCCGCGATATCCCGATGTACTCGATGTGCGAGCATCACTTGCTGCCGTTCATCGGCAAGGCGAGCATCGCGTATATACCCAAAAACGGCAAGGTCATCGGGCTGTCGAAGTTCGCGCGCATCGTCCGCGATTTCGCCTCGCGCCCGCAGCTTCAGGAAAGGCTGACCGCTCAGATAGCGGACTTCCTTTTTGAGCAGCTCGAGCCGCAGGGGGTCGCCGTGATGATTAGCGCGGAGCATCTTTGCATGACTATGCGCGGCATCCGCGCCGCCGGAGCGTTCACCCGCACTTCCGCCCTTCGCGGCACGATGAAGAGCGACGCCCGTACCCGCGCTGAGGTCATGGCGCTTCTGGGCGATGAGTGAGCACCGTAACGTCGGGCTGTTCATCGTCCACGCCGGCTGCCCGCACAGATGCGTTTTCTGCGATCAGAAAGCCATCTCGGGCGAAAAGTATCCGGTAACTCCCGACGACGTTCGCGCGGCGGCTGAAACCGCCCTGTCGTCCGGAGAAAAGGGCGGGGAGATAGCCTTTTTCGGCGGCAGCTTCACGGCCGTGCCGCGTAAATACATGATCTCGCTGCTCGAAGCCGCTTTGCCTTACGTTAGGAGCGGCGATTTTTCAGGCGTGCGCTGCTCTACGAGACCGGACTGTATCGACCCGGAGATACTCGATATCCTCGAAAAATACCGCGTCAGCGCTGTCGAGCTCGGCGCGCAGAGCATGTCCGACGAAACGCTCGCGGCAAACCTGCGCGGACATACTTCCGACGACGTCCGCCGCGCCTCGCGGCTCATCAAAGAGCGCGGCATGCAGCTCGGGCTTCAGATGATGACGGGGATGTACCGAGGCGGTCGCGACATCGACGTTTACACCGCGGAGGAGTTCGTGAAGCTCGCCCCCGACACCGTCCGGATATATCCGACGGTGACAATAAAAAATACCGCTCTCGCGGATAAATACGAAAGCGGCGAATACGTTCCGCCGACGCTCGAAGAAACGGTGGAGCTTTGCGCGCGGCTGATAACTCTTTTTCGCGCCAACGGCATAAAGGTCATCCGCTGCGGGCTCCATTCCGGCGGGGGTGTGGAGGAAGGCTACGTCGCCGGCCCTTACCATCCCGCGTTCGGAGAGCTTTGCGAGAGCAGGATATTGCTCGAAAAGGTCCTGCCTGCGGTCCGGTCGGTCATCGAAAAAGACCCCGCGGCAAAAATAGAGATCAGAGTCGCGCCGCGCGAAGTGTCGCGAGCTGTCGGTCAGAAAAGGTCCAATATCGAATATCTTGGAAGCATCGGCGCGCGGTGCCGTGTGATACCCGACGCGTCAGTCGCGCCGGGAGAGCCGGAGGTCAAAGCCGTTTGATCAGAGATCGGACGGAAACTCCTCGATATAGCTTTTTTCTCTGTCCTTTATCGCCTCGTCGTAGCCTACAAGAGCCGCGAAAGGCGAGAACTGCGCCGCCCTGTCGCGCATCGGCATGTGCGGTCTCTTGTCCGAAACGTGATGCGGCAGGTCGATGATATCTTCGTAACCCGTCACGCCTTGTGACCTCCTATCTGTGAGTTTCTCTCTATCGCGGTCGCGCCCTCCTCGAAGTTGAAGCCCTTGAGTATCGAGTTTTTACCGAACCGCCTGCGTATGTTGACGACAGCTTCCTGCTGCCGTTTTTCTTTTTTCAGGAACTCTTCCCTCGCCTTATCCGGCGAGTCCTGCGCCATCGAGAAAAGGTCGAGCTGCTCGTAGGCGACGTCTACCGCCGCCGAAGCCGGGACCACGTGCTCCGCGGAAATGTTGAGCCTGCGGACGGGGATGTCGGGATCGACGGCAGCGTCGAATATCGCGAGAGCCGCTTCTGTTATCAGTTTCGCGGACGAGGTGCGTATGCCCAGCGGAGCCGTGCCGTGCGCGTGGACGGGCACCGTCTTGCCGTAACGGTCGACGCCGACTTTGCCTGTGTAGTTCAGGACGCCCGACGCCTTGAAGCTGCCGGAGTCATAGTTGACCGTCAGCACTATACTGTCCGTGACGAGCGCCTTGCCCACAAGGTCGAACGAGAGAGCGTCAGCCATCTCGCGCACGACGAGCCGCGCCTTGTCGAATTCGTAGGGGCGGGGCAGGACCTGCCCGGAGCTTATGCTGTTCGAAGCCGGCTTGTACGCCTTGATGTCCTTTATCTCGCAGGGCTCCCAGCCCCAGGCGTGGTCGATGAGCAGCTCGGCGTTTATGCCGAACATCTTGTAAAGGACGTCCTCGTTCCTTGCCGACAGGCGCGCGATATCGCCCATGGTGAATATCCCGATATTCTCGAGCTTCGCCGCCGTCCGCCCGCCTATGCGCCAGAAGTCCGTCAGCGGCCTGTGCGACCACATCTTTTCCCTGAAGGAGCGCTCGTCGAGTTCGGCTATGCGCACGCCGTTTGCGTCCGGCTGCATTTTTTTCGCCAGCACGTCCATCGCTATCTTTGAAAGGAACAGATTGCTTCCTATGCCGACGGTGGCGGTTATCCTCGTTTCCTCGAGCACCTTGCAGATGAGCATCATCGCGAGCTCGCGCGGGGGGAGCGAGTATATCTTGAGATACGGCGTCGCGTCTATGAAGACCTCGTCTATCGAATAAACAACGATATCCTCCGGCGCGATGTACCGGAGGTATATTTTGTATATTTCCGAACTGTAATCGACGTAATACGCCATGCGCGGCTTCGCGACGATGAACGAAAGAGCGAGCGACGGGTCGCGGTCCAGCTCGTCCGCAAAGTACGACTCGCCTTTGAATACGCCTCCCGGAGCGAGCAGCTTCCTGCCGCGGTTTATTTCGTCGACTCTCTGCTTGACCTCGAACAAACGGGGTCTGCCGGGTACGCCGCGCGCCTTCAGCGAGGGTGAGACGGCTAAGCAGATGGTCTTGTCCGTCCTGCTCTCGTCGGCGACGACGAGATTCGCGTTCAGCGGATCAAGACCCCGCTCGCCGCATTCGACCGAGGCGTAAAAGCTCTTTAGGTCTATCGCGATATAGACCTTTTCCTTCGGCGTATCCGGCACGGTTTAAGCTATTACCTCGCGAACAGCTCCGAGAGCCTTCTTATGATCCTCTGGATACGCAGAACGATCCTTCCGAGCACGTTGAGCAGGGCGGCAAAGCCCTTGACGGAACTCAGAGTGGGAGAGATGCGCGAAAGGGCGGTATAGGGCGAGGAGGCGTCGTATTCCGGCGCTTCGCCGTTCATCAGCAGGAAGTCGAAATCTCTCGACCCGACGGGGGTGAGCGTGCTTACGCCGATGTTGGCGTAGGAGACGGTAACGGTCACGGGAACGAGCGACTTGCCGGGCAGCGTCCCGTAGAGAGGTATCCTTCTCTGCTCGCCCGGCATAAGTATCGTGTCAGAGTAATCGAAGCGGATATCCGCGCCCTTCGCTCTGACGGAGGTTATCGATACCGCGGAATTGGACGTGTTTTTGACGACGAGCGCCTGATCTCTCGAAGTCAGTCTGCCTTCCTCGCTCACGTCGAATTTCGCGTGAACGGCGAGAGAGCGCGAAGCCGCGGCGTGGAACTGCGGATAAGCCTTTGACTCGTGGACGTCCCTGAGCGGCGCGTCGGAAAGCAGCTGCCTCAGCACGAGAGAACGCGTGAAATCGTCGACCTTTTCCTGACCGTGATAATACTTTTCGACTATCCACGTGTTTTCGGGCAGGTAGCAGGTCGAGGCGTCTATCTCCATCGAGGGGGAAAGGTGGTTGTGCTTCGGGTCCGCGCAGTCCGTATCAAGCGTCTTGTAGCCGTCGGAATAACGCTGTCCCCAGGGGGCGGGAGTCGCTCCCGTCGCGCCGGAAACGGGGATTATTCCGTCGGAATTGACGAGCGAACCCGTGACGGAGGGCGTACCCGAGCCGGCGAGGATGGAGATGTTCACTCCGTTGTCGAGCGCCCTGCGCAGGTCCACGCCGAAGTTCTTCATATAGGTTTCATGGAAATAAGTCGTCCTGTCGATGAGTTCTTTGTTCGCGACAGGATCGAGCTTTTCTTCGATGAGCTCCTTATACTGACCGTAGGGCACGAAATCCCAGAAGCTCGGCCACGTGCCGATGTTCGCCGTCACGTCGCCTATGACCGTGTCGACGAAGCGGTCGATTATCTCAAGCGGGTCGGAGTCCAGCAGCAGGTGCGCGTCCGATTCGATGCCGAAGCCGTATTCGACGAATTCGAGTATCGTCTCTTCGTCGAAGTTCATGTCTCCGGTAAGGAAATCGTAAGCCAGCGAAGCGCCGCCGATGGCGGGGCAGGTCATCATGACGTTGTTGACCTTTTCGCCAACAGTGTCGGCGTTTTTGGAAAGATAGGCGGCGACTATCTGCCCGCCGTAGCTCTGCGAGAAGATATTTACCTTTTGAGCGCCCGTCACTCTCAGTACGTCGTCAATGAGCAGCTCGAGGCGTTCAACGTTATGAAGAACGTCGAGCCTGAAATCCGCGCCGAGAAGGAAAGTGTTGTCAAGGTCGAGATATTCCGCGAGATTCGTGAATATCCTGCTGCTCTCGTCAAGCCCGGAATAACGCGCGGACTCCGCGGTCGGCTCGAGCTGCGGGTAGATGTCGTTCACGCTGTTGCCCGACGCGTCCGTCGCCAGCACGCCCGCGACGGCGTCTATCGCCGGTTTCGCGACGCGCTGAAGGTCCGCGGGGGAGTTTACCGCGAGCTTCAGAAGCGACAGGAAGAAATCCCAAAGCGTGTATTCCGTCTGTTCGTCTACGAAGGCTGCGTCGAACATCCAGACCTTTCTTTCTGTTCCGTCTTCATTTCTCATGATGAGCTGCGAGGACGAGAAGCCGCCGACGAGAACTACGGGATAGTCTTCGGACGCGGTCTGCGCCGACGCGAAGACCGCGGAGGTGACGAGCAGCGCCGCGCAGAGGATGACAGATAATACCTTTTTCATAACAGACCGTCTTTCCGTATTTAATTTCCGTCCTATTTTACGATATTTTTTATAATTTTTCAATAGCCCGGCGGGAAGTTGTTGACATAAAGATAAATCGGCATTAAAATGATCCCGTGGAGGGGATGCGGATGAACGTCATCGAGCTACTGAAAGCCGAAGGGCGCGAGCCCTTTGACGTACTGTTCGGAACGGATTGGTGGACCGACTGCGACGACGTCGGCGCTCTGTCGCTGCTTCTCAACGCTCATAAAGCCGGTATCATCCGCCTTTGCTGCGTGGGGATAAATTCCGTTATGGATCTTTCCGCCGCGTCAGTCGACGCTCTCTGCGCCGAGCGCGGACTTGATATCCCGATAGGCATCGACACCGCGGCGGTAAGAGACCCCGTAAAATGCCGTTATCAGAAACCTCTCGCAGAGGCGTCTTCCCGCAGCCTTGATAACGGCGACTGTCCCGAGGCGTATAAGCTTTACCGTTCCGTTCTCGCCGATTCCGACGGAAACGCCGTTATCGTCGACGTCGGCTTTCCCGAGATAATCATGCAGCTTCTCAAGTCGCCGCCGGACGGTATCAGCCCGCTTCCGGGGGTTGAGCTTGTGAAAAGCAAGGTGAGAGAGATACGCCTCATGGCGGGCGACTGGAGCAGGGACGGCGGCAGGGAGTATAATCTCAGCGCTTATCCCGTTTGCGGCGAGGCGGGCGATTATATATGCCGCAACAGCCCCGTACCCGTTGTTTTCCTCGGGTATGAGGTAGGCGAAAAGGTCATCTGCGGCGGCAGGCTCGACCGCGGAGGTCTTGTCTATAAAGCCTACGCCGCTCACGGTCATCCTGACGGCAGGTGCGCGTGGGACCCGATGACGGCTCTCGCCGCGGTGATCGACGACGACGAAAGGGCGGGCTACCGCAGGGTGACGGGCACGGCGAGTGTCGATCCCGATACCGGCTGCAATCATTTTACGCCTTCGCCCGACGGGAAACACAGCTATCTTGTCATGACGCGCGAACCGCGGTTCTACTCCGACATGATAGATGAGATAATATAATAATTTGCCGATAATATACTAACGGGAGGCATAATATGGATCTGTCATTCTTCAATAAGGTCACGGCGTTCATTCTCAGCGTGATCGTAACCGTCTGCGGCTGGCTGAACGTGTCCGTCAGACCGATGGGGCAGAAGCTGGACCTGAGCGAATACGAACTCGTGTTTTGCGACGATTTCGACGCGGATGAGCTCGATCTTTCCGCCTGGCATCTCCGCGGAGAGGGCAAACGCCGCGAAGGCTACAACGCCGGCAGCCAGCTGAAGCTGGAGAACGGAGAACTCAAGATCACCGCCGAGTACCGCGAAGACGGTTCGTACGGCACCGGATGGTATTCGGGCATGATAGCGCTCAATCAGCTCTATCTCCACGGCTATTTCGAGATAAAATGCGTCTGCAATAAGGGCGGCGGTTTCTGGAGCGCTTTCTGGCTGCAGTCCGGCACATCCTACGTCCATGACGCTTCAAGGGGCGGCGTCGGCGGTGCCGAGATAGATATTATGGAAGCTCCTCTTTACGACGAGTTTATGCCGACGAAGCGCAACAGCGTGACGCACGCGATCCACTGCAACGGCGGCGACGATAACCCCGATAAGCTGGACAGCTACAGGCCCGGTAAATTCCGCGGCAACGATATCTACAATACCTATAATACCTACGGACTCGAGTGGACCGAGGACGAGTATATCTTCTACATCAACGGCGTAGAGACCACGAGAACGTCCTTCAGCAAGGGTGTATCGACGGTGCCCGAGGAAGTGATAGTATCGCTCGAGATACCGGATGAAGTCACGTTCTCCGAGGGCGAGTCCACCGTGATGACCGTCGATTACGTCAAGATATATCAGAAACCGTGACGCGATAACCTCATGAGAGAATTATTCAATATCATATCCGCCAAGCCCGAGGAGGGCTCGCCGGTATCGCGGTTTTTCGACGCGGTGGAGCGCGACGCTCTCGTCGCCCCGATGTACGACGCGGCGGTCGCTCTGGGGACGGATATCTACAAAAAGAAGCTGCCGAATTGCAACGACATCAACAACAGCCACTCCGTGACTAAATTCTTCATCGCCGCCGCCGTCGGCAGGCTCTGCGACGAGGGGCGAATAAGCCTTGACGACAAGGTCACGTCGTTCTTTGCGTCGTTCCCGCCCGACGGCAACGAAAGGTGGAAGAACGTAAGCGTTTACAGTACGCTCAGACACATGACCGGGCTCGGTGAGGACAGCATAAAGTGCGGCGTCGACGCCGAAAACTCAAACGAGGTCATCGGCGAGGATTTTCTGTCCGACACGTTCCGTCTGCCGCTGCCGTATGAGCCGGAGCAGTACCGCAGGTATTCCGACGCCGCGTACTATCTGCTCGGAAGGATCGTGTCCGCCGCGTCCGGCATGAACGCGCGCGACTATTTGAACGAGGAGTTTTTTAAGCCTCTTTGCTTCTCTCAGTGGGCTATGGCGTGCTGCCCTATGGGGTATCCGATAGGCGGCGGAGGCCTATTCGCCCGCGCTGCCGATATAGTCAAGCTCGGAGTAGTCTACGCCCGAGGCGGCGAGCTTTTCGGGCGCAGATACGTATCAAAAGAATGGATAGATATGTCCAAAAGCAGCGACTTCGCTCTGAGCCGTTTCCGCGATTCCGATATCTGGGTCAAGACCGGCGCGCACGGACAGATCGTCGCCTTCACCGATAAGCGCGACAGCGCGGTAGCCTGGCACGGCTGCGCTTCGGAGGACGATCACGGCAAGCGTAACGACCGCCTGCTCGAGGCGTACCTGGCTCTCCTCGACGAAGTCCGCCCCAAGTGAAAACGAAATAAGTCCGGATACAGCAACAGCCCCCGCCGCAAAGCGGAGGCTGTTTTCGTGTTTCGGGGTTTATCTGTACGGGCTGAAATCTATCGTTTCGCCGGTCATCTCGTCGACGCCGTTCATGAACTCGGGGTCTATGGTGTACCACGCCCAGGTGGAGTTATGGTCGGGAAAAGACTCATAAAGCTGAACGAGCACGGTCCCGTTGGGCTGCATCTGCGCGCTGACCTCGGGCGGTTCCTCGCCGTAGGTGGCGGTGTAGTAATCGACCGCGGCTCTTATCACGTAGGAAAAGTCGTTTTCCGCCGCGCCGTTGGGGCCCGGCAGGGCTATCGCGTTGAAATGATAAAGGTCGGCGGTAAGCGCGAAGCAGTCTATGTTCTCGCGTCCGCCGCCGGGATTCTCGACCATCCAGCGGACGGTGTCAGAATACCCGTCGTCTATCTCCATCAGGAGCGTCGGGATCGTTTCGGGGATCGACACTATGAAGGACAGAGTACCGCCGTCGGCGGTCACGTTTTGGGCGTAAAGACGTTCCCCGTAATTCCAGTCGTATATCCCGTTTTCGGCGATTTCGGGCGAGCCGCTGTAGAATCTTATCATGCAGTCGCGGTAGGGTGTGACGTAAAGGACCTCGGTGCCGTATTCTTCAAGAGTGAACGCGTCGCCGGCTGCGACGTTTTCAAGAGAGTCGATCTCGACGTAAGCAGCGGGCAGGTCGAAAGTGTCCGTTGCGTCGACCAGTGTCCCGCCGTTCGGGAGTATGACGTGCATCTCCTCGTCGAGCATCGGATAATACGAGGTCTCCATGCCGCTGCCGTCGACGATCTCCACCGTGCAGTCGGGTTCGCCGTACGCGCCGCCGCAGACGAGGACTATCGGCTCGCCTTTGTCTGAGGAATAAAGCGCCTCGCCGTCGGGGTCGTCATCTCCGGCGGTCACCTTGACCGTCGTATCGTCGTCCCTGAAAACGATCGCGTAGACGCAGTCGGGGTCAGAAGTCATTACGTACTGACTGTCGGGAAGAGCGAGAGTGAAATCGGGCACGTAGGGCCTGAGCGTTTCGACAGCCGATCTCGCGTCGGGGCAGCCGTCCTCGCAGTATCCGAGGAACATGACCGCCGCGGACTCGTAGGTCTCGGTAATGGCCTGTCTTTTCATCGTGAGCACGGGGTCGGCGTTGTAATCCATATCCACGGGAGGGTAAAACACCGTCTCGGGCTCTGCCGTTACGACGTCTTTGTCGGAAACTCCGTATCCGTCGATCCCCGATTCGGCCGCGGTCGTCATGTCAACGGGATCGCTGCCGCCGCGCGAGCATCCCGAGAGGACGCCGGCAATCATAACGGCCGCAAAAAGCGCGCAGGCGAAAGCCCTGAGTGAACGTCCGGCGTTTTGTTTCATTCCGGTTCGTCTCCTTTTCCGTCTTCTGTTTCTTCGGGCTCGCGTGGGGCGGCGTTTATCCTCTCCGCGCGCCGCGCGAGCTTCGGTTCTATCGTTTCCTTATAGATTATCGTGCCGATCGCGGCCAGCGGGATGGCGAGAAGTATGCCGAGCATACCGCCTATCTTGCCTCCGAGTATGATGAGGACCAACGTCCAGATGCCGGGAATGCCGAGCGCCCCCTTGAACAGCCGGGGCTTAATAAGCATACCGTCGACGCTCTGCCACGCGCAGATGAAGATGAAGAACCACAGCGCGTTCAGCGGTGTATCCAGAAGAAGGAAAAAGATGCCCACCGCGGCTCCGATCATGGGGCCGAAGGTCGGTATTATGTTCGTTACTCCGCAGACGACGGCTATCAGTCCGGCGTAGGGGAAGCCCATTATCAGCGAGAAAATGAATACGCCGACCCCGATTATCGCCGCGTCGAGCAGCGTGCTGACGACGTATTTCGAGAATATCCCGTCTATGCGCTCCAGCGTTACGTTGCTCCTCTCGATCTGTTCCTTTCTCAGGTACGCCGAGCGTATCTTATTCGCGACGGATTTTATGCCTTTCCCCGCGAAAAGGAAGCAGACGCCGAACACCACGCCCACCGCGACGTTCGATATCTTCGTGCCCACGGAGCCGATCGCGCTTAATACCGCGGATACGTTGCCCTTGAGCCATTCAAGAGATTTGCCCATGGCGTTGGAGACCATGGTGGACACGCTTTGCTTGTCGATGTTTATATTGTGATCCTGCGCGAACGTTACCGCCTTGTCTATAAGTCCGTAGGCGTTGCCGACGTAGGCGTCCCAGTTCGCGATAAGCGACGAAACGCTCTTTATCAGCGACGGGATCATCAGTCCGAGGATGATGAGCAGGCAGAGGGCGACGCAGACCACCGCCGCCAGCACGGAAAGGAAATAGGAGGTATGCTCTTTTCTGACCTTGCGGAATACTTTTCTCTTGAAGAACGCCGCGAGCGGATGGATCAGGTAGGCTGTGACCGCGCCGATGATAACGGGTGAGAACAGCTTGAAAAACGACGAGATCCATTTGAAGAAGCCGGAGATGTTGCTGAGCAGCAAATATAGGATGACCGCGCTGCACGCAGCGAAGGCGTAAGCGGCCCACGGTTTTTCAAGAAGCCTGAGTATTTTGTTTTTCATCGGCGTTCCTCCGGTGAACGGTTCTTTGGTCTATTTTATGAAAAGGTCGGTTATATTCCCTACGAGCAGTATGGCGAACGTGCCGAGGACGAGTGAGAATATCTGTATTTTCGAGAGCTTCTCCCTGAAAACGAATACGCTCGCGAGCGTTATCGCCATTATCGTCGCGCCGTTTACGGCGGGGAAGAAGAACGCGCTGTTCATCACGCCGACGAGGTACATATTGATGATATGTACGGCGCCGGTGCCTATGCCGGTAGCGGCGGCGAGGACGGGGACCATGCTCTTGATTTTTACGGTACAGGGGGTCCTGCGGTGCTGTATCAGCGCCGACGCGAGAAGTATGAGCGTCGCCGTTATGAACGCCGTCACGAGGCACTGCGTCGTTTCCTGCGCGTAGTCGGAGGTCTGGTCGATCTTCTGTATTATTCCCATCCCGCCGTTGAGCGCGAAGATGAACGCGCACATTATTATCCACTTCACGGACATCCTTTTGTCCTTTTTCGGGTTTACTCCCAACACGAAGGACAGAAGCATGAGCGCGATGCCGACGTATTGCGCGGCGGTTATATCCTCATGCCAGAATATCTTGCCGCTGAAGGTCGGCAGTATCATGCCGCACAGCCCGATAAGGTTCGTATACGACATCGGTCCCGTTTCAAGAGCCTTCGGCGTGAGTATCTGCGCGGAGGCTATCACGACGCCGAATATCGCGCCGAGTATCACCGTATAGAGAGAGGGGGAGTAGCGGTTGCCGGTCGCGGCGTTCATGATGAAAAGCTCGGTCCCCGCGACGGCGCAGACTCCGCACTCGAAAACGCAGATGTCGGTGAAATTCTTCTGAAGCGATTTGCTGAACTTGTTTACAAATATGCTGTCCGCCGTCGCGAAGACAACGGACAGTACGAGCAGAAAATATTTCAAAGCGACTCCACCATAGCTTTCAGGTTCTTAAGACCTATCCCGACTCCCTTTACGCAGTCCTCCATGCCCTCGAACTCGACGGTGAGGTAACCGTCGTAGCCCGCGTGCCTGAGTACGGAAAGGCACTGATACACCGGCACGCTGCCGTGACCGATTATCGCGCCGCGCAGATAGTTTCCGCCCCTTGAGCGGAAGAAGCCGTCGCCCGGGTCGAAGCCGTTGCCGCTCTTTACGTGGAAGTCCTTGACGTGGACGTGGAAAACGTAGGGCGCCAGCCTGCCGACGGCCGCGGCGGGCTCGTCGTCGGCGCAAAGGAAGTTGCCGACGTCGATGAGCGAGCCGAAGTTCTCCTCGTTCACGCCTGTGATTATCCTTTCGACTCTCGCGCTTTCCTGGCAGAAAAATCCGTGGTTCTCCGTCATGGTGCGTATGCCGTGGGCGGCGGCGAACCTCGTGACAAGCGCGCAGCCCTCGACGATGAGCGGGAGAGCGTTCTCGAAACCCTTGTGAGAAGACCTGTCGCTGTAGCCCGAGGAGGTGTCGTGGCGCATCTGAGGCGAGCCCAGAGCCTTCGCGACCTTGACCTCGTTATAAAGGCGGGTCACTTCCTCTTCGAGAGGACGGTTGACGAAGTCCGCGCCGATGGCGTAGTTGGCGACTTCTATGCCGACTCTCGAGCAAAGCTCGCTGAGCTTTGCCGCGTATTCAAGCTTGTCTATCCCCTCGGGCGGATGTATCTCGGCGAATTCGATGGCGTCGAAACCCATCTCCTTCGCAAGCTGGATAAGGTCAGACTCGGTCTTTTTGCCGCTGCCGGTGAGCTGCGCGTAGCTGTAACTCGATACCGCGAATTTCATAACAGATGTATCCCCGCTTTCTCGCAAAGTTCTGATTCTTCTTCGGGCCAGACGGACGCCTGGACCTCGCCTATATGGGCTTTTCCGAGCAGCAGCATGCAGAGCCTCGACTGCCCGATGCCGCCGCCTATCGTGAGCGGCAGCGTCCCGTCGGCTATCATCCTGTGATAGTCGTATTTCATCCTGTCGGTGTGCCCGGAGAGCTCGAGCTGTTTTTTGAGGGAATCCGCGTCGACTCTTATGCCCATCGACGATACCTCGAACTGCCTTTTAAGGACGTCGTTCCAGAAGATTATATCGCCGTTGAGCTCCCAATCGTCGTAATCCGGCGCTCTGCCGTCGTGCGGCCTGCCGTCGGAGAGCCTGCCTCCGATGTTGCGTATGAACACGGTTTTGTGTTCTTTTGCTATTTCGTACTCGCGTTCGGACGGCGTGAGACCGGGGTATTTTTGCAGAAGCTCCTCGGAGGTTATGAAGAAGACCTCGTTCTTCAGCGTCGTCTTTACGGCGGGGAAGACGGTCTTTATGTGTTCGAGCGTGCCGCAGATATCGCCGACTATCGCGCGGACGGCGGCGTAAAGATATTCTTCATTTCTTTGTTCGGGCGTGATTATCTTTTCCCAGTCCCATTGGTCGACGTACAGAGAGTGGAGATTGTCCGTTTCCTCGTCGCGCCTTATGGCGTTCATGTCGGTCACGAGCCCCTCGCCGGGACCGAAGCCATAGCGGTACAGCGCCATCCTTTTCCATTTCGCGAGGGAATGGACTATGACGGCGTTCTCGCCCGATTCTTTTATATCGAATTCCACGGGACGCTCAACGCCGTTGAGGTCGTCGTTTATTCCGCTCGAGCGCGTCACGAACAGCGGGGCGGATATGCGGCTGAGATTGAGAGTTTTCGAGAGACTTCCCTGGAACTTCCTGCGGGTTATCTCTATCGCGGCTTCCGTTTCGCGCATCGACAGCGCTGACTTGTAATCCTGGGGTATGATGAGCACGGGATCGCTTCCTTTTATTCGAGGATATAAGTATACAAGATAGCTTTTTGCTATTATACGCCCGCCGTGAGGATTATTCAAGGCTAAATACGATATATTTTAAACGATTTTTATTCTTGATCCGTATTTACAAAACGGGAGCGGTGTGATACAATGATATCAGTACGATAATAGGAAGTGTTTTTGTATGCGTTTCCGCTCATCAGTCATCAGTATCATACTCGCCGCGCTGCTCGTCGCGATGACGGCGCTGCCTCTTGCCGCCTCCGCTCAGGAGCCCACCGTCGAGCGCTGGTACCTCAAAGGCGACTATAACCTCAACGAGATGGTCGATCCCGACGACGCGCGTTCTATCCTGCGTATAGCGGGCTACCTCGACGCTTCGCCCGAGGCGGGCTCGCCGCTTTACGACGCGGCAGACTTCGACCAGGACGGCGTCATCACGTCAAAGGACGCGAGATCCGTTCTTCGCGTCGCCGCCGTGCTCGACTCCGCGCCGGCGCAGGTCCAGCGCGCCTCCGTGCCCATAGCTCTTGACGACGCGATCGCGATGATCAACGCAGATACGAACGCGCTCAAGACCTACGGCTCCGCCTCTTATAAGTGGCCGTTCTCCGTCAGAACGGTCAGCAAGGTCGCCTCCGCCAGCGCCGACGACCGTAAGTTTTCCGGCGCCATCTTCGGGCTTACGGACCTGAATCCCATCCGCAAATCGATCAACGACGAGCTTAACACGACGGTCAACGACATGCGCGGCGAGACTACCGAGACCAATATACCGAATCTTGCTTACGCTAAAGACGGCAGCATCGTGAAATACGGCGACGGCTACTACAAAAAGTATCTTGAGGTACTGTCCGCCAACTACGTTATGCATATGGACGCGGCAAAGTCCCTCATCAAGGACGTCAGCTATTACCCTTCCGCGACCGGCGGCTATGAGATCACTTTCTACTTCAACGACGAGGCGATGAGCGACGACGCTACCAAAAACCTGCTCGCGAACGTAATGGCGGTCACACTTCCCGGTGAAGCGTCGAGCAATATGGGGCTTGACGGAGAAGGAGTTACTTTCGACACTATTACCGACGTTTACAAGAACGCTCACATAAAGTATAAGTTCCAGTACGAGACCGATGAACACGGACAGCAGTACGCCCGTCCGATAATCGCCGAGTATTATTACGAAATGGCGCTTTCGATCCCCGTGAATATGAGCATCAATATCGAGGGCAGCGGTCTTGGCAGCTTCAGCATGGTCCTGAACACGACCAATATGGTCACAAAGGTCTATACCTTTGACGCGAACAGCTTCTATACCGTGACCGGTACCGAGAGGCCCGCAGTATGAGATTATCCATTCAGACCGGCGCCTGCGACCGCGAGATAGGAATGAAGAAAACCGCCTCCATCATAAAGGAGGCGGGTTTTGAGGCAGTCGACTGGAATTTCGACATTTTTACCGATATAGACCGCTTCAAGGAGCCGGACTACGTTTCTATCCTTGAGAAGCCGCAGGCAGAAATCAACGCGTTTTTCGATGACGATATCAAAACGATAAAGGAAGCGGGGCTGGGCTTCGCGCAGTCGCACTCTCCGTTCCCCGCGTATCTTTCCGGGGACGAGTCGACGCTCGACCGCATGATACCCGTTTACGAGGCGAGCCTGCGCCTTTGCGCCTACGCCGGCTGCCCGGCGACGGTCATCCACGGCATAGCCTTCAAAAGGGATCGCGGCGAAACGAAAGAGCACATCGACGCGATGAACGAGAAGCTCTATACCTCGATCATCCCCGCCGCGAAAGAGACCGGCGTGACGGTGCTGCTCGAAAATCTGTTTTTCAGCCGCAAGGGGCTCCGTTTCAACGGACATTGCGCTGACCCGCGCGACGCCGCCGCTTTCATAGACCATCTCAACTCGATCGCAGGCGAAGAGTGCTTCGGTCTTTGCTACGATACCGGTCACGGCTTTTTGACCAAGCATGACGCCTACGACTATATAACGACGCTCGGCAGCCGGATCAAGGCTCTTCACATCCACGACAACGGCGGACTTGAGGACGATCACCTTGCGCCCTATACCGGGAAGTTTTTCTGGGACGAGTTCATAGCCGCTCTGCGAGACATCCGCTATGCCGGCGATCTTAACTTCGAGACCTTCGCGCAGTACAGTCACGGCCGCGTTCCCGAGCGGCTCATCCCCGCGTGGTTCGACTATATCAGAGCGGTAGGAGAGTATTTCAGGAACGAAATACAGAAGTGATGTTTTGCGCTTTGCGTTTTGCGACGGCGCCTGACTGCACGGGGCGTACGGAAACGGACGGCAGCGCGGCAGGCATAACGAAAGCGCATCAAAAAACACCGTCGGGTGACGGTGTTTTTTATTGTCGTTGATGTTATTCCCCGTCCGCCGTCATGACCTTGTAGTCCGCCTTGACGTCCGACATCTTGCCGATGCGTTTCCACATCGCGTCAGCGGCGGCGGTCCACTTTTCGAAACCGCCCGGAGTCTTGGGGTACAGGCTGTATAGAGCGAGGTTGCCTATAGCACAGCGGATAGTTTTGCCGAAGATCTCGTGGAGCTCCGACGCTTTGAGGAAGCCTTTCGCGAGGCCGTTTCCGAGCGCTTTTATCCATCTCGCCGCGTCGCCGAAAACGTAGATCGGACCGCCTATATCGCAGGTGGCGGCCATGATGCGCTTCGAGAAGACGACGTCCTTCCTGAAGAGGTATTCCATCGCTTCTCCGCTGATGCGCAGGAGCCTTTCGGTTCCGGCGAGGATGACCGCGAACTCGCGCCCCTGCGTGTTGTTGTACCTTTTGTTGATCGCCCAGAGATCGGCTTTCGTGGGATACTTTCCGTCTTTCATCGCTTCGCCGATGACGTCGGCGGCTATCTCGACCTGGAACAGCGACGACGGTATGCCCTCGCCGTTGAACGGCTTTGACAGACAGGCGGAGTCGCCCATGCAGATGAAACCGTCGCCTACAAAGGAGTAAAGGGCCCTGTGGTGGACGGAAAGACCGCGCTCGACCTTGTCGACCGTATAGGGCGGCAGCTCGACGTTTTTCTTGAACGTCTCCATTACGTTTTCGCCGTATTCGTAGGAATAAAAGGAGCCTATGCCCAGTATCGCGCCGTCTTCCTTGCCGGAGGGGGCGAGCCAGGTCTTGTAGTAGGGCCAGGACTCCGAATACATGTGGCTCCTGCCGTCCGTGAACGTGACGTAGTAGAGCGTAACGAAGAACAGGTCTTCGCTTTTGAGCGTGAATTTCTCAACGCCGTAGCCGTCGGGCAGAGCCTTGCGGCCGGCGGCGGGTATGCCCGAGCAGTCCGCAGCGAGACGGCAGGAGAGCTTATTCTCTTCACCGTTTTCGCCGGTATATATGACGCCGTTTATTCTGCCGGAGTCGTCGAACGTGAAGCTTTTGAAGACGCAGCCGTACAGGAACCGTGCTCCCGCGTC
Organism: Clostridia bacterium; assembly: GCA_017443405.1. GTDB lineage: Bacteria > Bacillota > Clostridia > Oscillospirales > Acutalibacteraceae > RGIG2893. Next base: position 24,631 of record JAFRXS010000206.1, read on the forward strand.
TTTTGCCTTTTCGTTCATCGCGGCGATGAATTTCTGTTTGTGAAGCCCGATGACGGCGGCTCCGCCTCTGTTCGGTTTGGGATAACGCCCCGTCGGGGATTCTATGCAGTCGCGGTCGAAGCGGAACGCGAAAATGCCGTCGCCTTCACGCACCTCGGGCAGCTCGTAATTGGAGAATTCCTTCTCCTCGATGTGGACGATGTCGTAATTGCCGCCCACCGTGTCGGCGGAGCTTTTCTCGATGACGGCAGTCCTGAAGCCCTGACGTGCAGCCTTCATGGCAAAGTAGCTTCCTACCGCCGAGCCTCCGATGACTACTATGTCAAAGACTCTTCCTTTCATGACGTGCCTCACATGATGTCGAACAGATCGAAGGACGTTGTGCCCGCTTCACTGTCGAGCTTCGCCGCAAGGCGGAGTATGCGGCGCGCGTCTATAGCGCTTATTATGCCGTCGCGGTCCATGTCGGCGAGAGTCGAATGGGATTTGTCAAGCTCCGTGAGCTTCGCGGCGGCGAGAAGGGCAAGCCTCGCGTCGACCGCGGTGATCATACCGTCCGCGTCAACGTCGCCGATGCTGTATATCTCCGAATAAGAGATCCGCGCATATGTGACCGGTATTCTGGGCGCGGTGTTTCTCTCTGTCGTCGGCTCGACCGGCTCGGGCGCGGGCTCCCAGATGGCGTAGAGGGTCACGTCCTCGTCGCCGACCTTGAGAGAGGAAAGCCCTTCCTTCGCGTTTCTGTCGGTGTTCCAGCCGATGAACGCTCGCTCTCCGAGCGGCGCGAGAATGCCCGAAAGGTCTGCTTTTTCACCCTTTTCGATATAAACGTTGTAGCTGTCGGCGCCGGAACCGCCGTTATAAGTCGTGTTGTACGACACCTTGTGCGTGTCGGCGACGCTCCTTACGCCCTTGCCCTCATAGCAGCCGATGTTGTGAGAGTCGGTAAGCCCGTGCCCCCAGAGGTCGCGGCCGCCCATATCCTCTTCGACCTTTACGCCTGCGCCGATGAGCTTTGAATTCGTCTTCAGCATGAAGCTGTCCATATCCGAATAGTCGCTGCCGACGAAGCCCGGGTCGCCGAAGACGGAATCCCTCTTGTAATAATCCCAGGCGGGGGAGGGACCGAGCGTGCGGTAGTAGCAGTTGTTCGAAACGTTCATCCTCGCCTCGTCCGAGTCGTCGAAGAAGACGCGCGCGTCTGCTATGACGAAGATGTTGTTCTTGATCGTCGAGTCGCGCATATGCGAGAAGATGAACTCGCGGCAGTTGACGACCGTGTTGTTGTACATCTTGAACTGGTACTCGAGATAATCCGAGCCCTCGAGATGGCAGGTGCCGCTGGGGGTGCTGTTGTCGTTGACCGACAGGCAGTACCTGACGGTATTGTTGTACATGCTCGAGCTCCACATGCAGCACCACAGGAAACGGCAGTTGTCGTGCGAGTAGATGTACTGCGCGGTCGTGTTGTTCGTTTCATTGTCGAAGTCTATCGACATGCCGTCCTTGTAGTTCGCGGAACCCGCGATCTCGCAGTACTGCATAAGACCGTTGTTGACCCTGTTGAACCACGTCGGGCAGGTGTAGTGATCGTCGCTCATCGCGCACCTGAGGAAAACGCTGTTGTTCAGAAGCATGCCGTCCGTCCTCTGCATGATTATGCCGTCATGCAGCGTGTCGTGCATGTAGATGTTCGCGACGGAAATATTGCTGTTGTAAGGCGAATCCGCGGAGCTCAGGCGATTGCCGCTGATGTTCATGCCGTAGGCGCAGTCGTAGATCTCGCAGTCGGTGACGCTGATGTTTTCAAGATGCGTCCCGGGTGCGTTGCTGCCGCCCTGGAGCCTGATCGCCGCGCGGTCTCCCGCACTGAAGTCGGAAGAGACATAATTGCTGATGTTGTGGACCTTGAGATTTCTCAGAATGACGTTTCCGACCGTCGCGTCGGAGAACGTGAGGAGCACGCCGCTGCCGTTCGGCGCGGTTATCTCAAGGTTTTCGACGGTCCAGTAAGACACGTCCCTTAGCGTGATGACGGCGCCGCCGCCGGAGGTCGTGAGCAGGGGAGCTTCGCCCTCGCCGTAGGCGGATACGGTCACGGGAGCGCCCTGCGCGCCGGAGCCGGACGGGGCGAATTCAAGGCTGTACACGCCGCCGCGCCTGAAAAGCACGCGGTCGCCGGGAGCGAAGGTGATGCCCGTAAGGTTGATGGGCGAACGCCACGCGGAAGAAGCGGAAAGACCGTTTGCCGAATCGTTTCCGTCGATACTGTCTATATGGTATGTTTTCGGCGCCGCTTCACCGGCGGAACCGCTGATCGCAAAGGCGATTATAAAGCAGAAAGTCAACGCGAAAACCGTGAAAATAACGCGCTTCATTTGCAGCCTCCAGGAATCAAAAAATATTTTTAAAAATAACGACATATTGTATCATGTAATGCAAAATAAATCAATATAATATTAAAACTGTTAAAACTCTGTAATCTATTTAAAATAATAATAAAAGGCTTGTAAAGTGCGACGCGGTTATGGTATAATGTCATATCTGTAATTATACAGGGTCAGAATGAGGTAGAAATGAAAACTTACGACGTTGTTGTTATCGGAGCGGGCCCCGCGGGAATATTCACCGCTCTTGAACTGTATAAGAACCGTCCCGCAGACTTTAAGGTGCTTGTCGTCGACGAGGGCAAGAACATAAACTCCCGCCACTGCCCCGCGCGCGACCACGGCGCGTGCGTGAGGTGCAAGCCCTGCAACATCATGAGCGGCTGGGCGGGCGCCGGCGCGTTTTCCGACGGCAAGCTCTCTCTTTCCGAGGAGGTCGGCGGCAATCTTACGAATTACCTCCCGGTCGACGAGGTCAGGAAGCTCATCTCCTACACCGACGGCGTCTACCTCGATTTCGGCGCGCCCGAGGAGGTCTTCGGAAAGACCGACCGCAAGGTCGAGGAGATAGCTTACGAGTGCTCCAAGCATAATATACATCTTGTCCGCTGCCCGGTCAGACACATGGGCACGGAGAACAGCTACGTCATCCTTCGCTCTATGTACGAGCGTCTTTTGTCCTATTCCGGCTTCGAGTTCATCGAGCGCGCCCACGCCGACCCCGTCATGGTCGAGAACGGAAAGGTATCCGGCGCGAAACTGACCTATCAGGACGGCGGCGAGGAATTCGTACAAGCGCGCTACGTCGTCGCGGCTCCCGGCAGGGGCGGCGCGAAATGGCTCACGGGCATCGCCAAGGAGCACGGCATCAGGACGCGCAATAATGAGGTCGATATAGGAGTGCGCGTCGAGGTTCCGAATTCCATAATGGACCCGCTCACGCAGTATCTGTACGAAGCGAAGATGATCTATTATTCCGACACCTTCGAGAACAAGGTCAGGACCTTCTGTATGAATCCCGGCGGCATAGTCAGCGAAGAGCATTACAACGCCGGTTTCGATACTTTCACCGATTCCATCGCCGTCGTCAACGGCCACAGTTACGCCGACCCCGCTGCGCACACCGAAAACACCAATTTCGCGATGCTCGTGTCCACGAATTTCACCGAGCCGTTCGACCGCCCGATAGAATACGGAAGGTATATAGCCGCTCTGGGCAATATGCTCACCGGCGGCGGAGTCATCGTCCAGCGTCTGGGCGACCTGCTCCTGGGCCGCAGGACGGACGCTTCCAGACTTTCTAAGTCCACCACGCGACCCACGCTCACGACCGCCGTGCCGGGCGACCTTTCGTTCGTCCTGCCTCACAGGCATCTGACGAGCATACTCGAGGCGCTGAGGGCGTTCGACAACGTCGCGCCCGGTCTTTACTCAAAGAACACGCTGCTCTACGGAGTCGAGGTCAAATTCTACTCCTCCAAGGTCGAGGTCGACAGGAATTTCCAGACCGCCGTTCCCGACTTTTACGCCATAGGCGACGGAGCGGGCATAACCCGCGGCCTGATGCAGGCGAGCGTGTCCGGCGTAGTCGTCGCACGGGACATCATCGCCAAGGAAAACGCCCGTTGAGCGCCGTGACCGGAAGCAGGCTCCGCGAGCTGTCCGAGGAGTGCGTGCGGGAGCTGCTGGCGCGGGGGCTGACTGTCGCTTCGGCTGAGTCCTGCACCGGCGGGCTCATCGCGAAGTCCATTACCGATATCCCCGGTTCGTCCGCCGTTTTCGCGGGCGCCGCGGTGACCTACACCGATGAAGTAAAGATCGGCTTCCTCGGCGTGCCTCGCGAGACCGTCCGGAAATTTCACGCCGTAAGCCCGCAGACCGCCGAAGCGATGGCAAAGGCGGCGGCGTTGAATATCGGCGCGGATATCGGCGTTTCGACTACCGGCATCGCCGGCCCCTCGTCCGACGAGAGCGGTCAGCCCGTCGGGACGGTTTTCATAGGGCTGTATCATAACGGCAAAACAGCGATCAAAAGCCTCACCGAGGATCTCGGCTCGCGAGACGCCAACCGCGTCAACGCCGCGGGCGAGGCTCTGAAAAGCATAATCTCCGAATTAAAGGGATAAAAAATGGCTGAAAACAACCAAAACAATCTGAGTTCAGAAGAAGCCAGAAAGCGTTTGCTTGAGCTCGCGCAGCGCAGCCGCGCGCAGTTCGGCAACGAGGCGAAAAAGGCGGAGGACGCCGTGAAATCTGCGTCCGCGGGTTCACCCGCTCCTGCCGCGGAAATGCCGGATGAGGCGCCTGCCGCGGACGAGGCTCCCGCCGCCGATGCGACCGAAGCCGCGAAGGAAGCCCCCGCCGCGGAGGCAGGGGAGCAGAGCGCTCCGGCGCAGCCTGCGCCCGCACAGACGCTCCGGCAGAGGCGCGATTTTGAAGTGAGAGCCGCCGAGGAGGCGAAAGCCGCCGCGCTCGCTCTCGAGGCGGAGGAACAGCGCTCCGCAAAAGTCAACGCAGTGTTTTTCCGCGTCTTCATGAGCATCACGGTCATTCTTGTCGCGTTCTTGGCGGGTTATCTGTTCTTCCTTTCAAAGAAGCAGCCCGAGCCCGAACCGGAGCAGGAACCCGAAGCGCCGGTGTTCACTATGTACGACGCGGGCGCCGTCACAAAACACCTGACGCCGAACTGTCCGGACGGGACGGAATTCCCCGATGGCATGCTCGATAAGTTCAAGCCCTTCTACGCGTACTGCGGCGATTTCGCCGGCTGGCTCAGCGTTCCCGGGACCTGCATCGACTCCGCTTTCGTGCAGAATCCGACGGATTCGATGTCCAGCCAGTATTACCTCAAGAGGGATCTTCAGGGCAACTATTCGCGTTACGGCATCGTTTTCGCTGATTTCCGCAACGACATGCGAGACCTGAACCGCAACACGATAATCTACGGCCACAACTTCGACGACGATAAGGACGGCGTTGCCGAAGATCTGATCTTCGGCGATATCGAGCAGTACCTCGACGTTGAGTTTTACAAACAGCATCCTACGCTGAAGTTCTATACGCCCTATAAAGAGTATGACGCCAAGATAATCGCCTGCATGCTCACAAACGGCGATTCGACGGGCGACAACGGCTATCTGTTCAACTACATAGCAACGCAGATGTCGGACGGGAACTTCCTTGCCTATATCGACGAGCTCGCGCAGCGCAGCTGGATAAATACGACCGTCGACGTTCAGGGCGAGGATAAGATAGTCACACTCTCGACCTGTTCGTATCAGTGGGACAGGGGAGGCGCTCTGCAGAATCTCAGGTGCGTTCTCGTGGCGAGGCTGACGCGCGACGGCGAGGATCCTTCGGTCGACACCTCCGGAGCGACGCAGAACGAAAACCCGCGTTTCCCGCAGCTTTATTACAACATTTTCGGCGGATCGAATCCCTACAGCGCAAGCCCGAGATGGTACCCCGATATGTGACCCGACCTTTTAAGTTTAAACACCACAGGAAGGAGTCTCTGTTTTGAGCGAGCTTAGAAGCCAGAGAGACAGAAACGACGAAGAGCTCAAGGATATAATCCGCGAGTTCTCAAATAAGAACCGCCAGGCCACTTTCAGCCATGACGATATTGACGAAATGGCCGCGAGATACGGTCTTTACGGCGACAGCGATTATTATTCGGAGTCATCGGACGGGTACCTCTATGACGCCGATTATTCCCCGCGCCCTTCTGCTTCAAGGGCGTCACGCGCGCCGAAGCCCGTCGTTGACGACGGTCCCGTTTACGTCAACGGTCAGCGCGTCATTTATGACGCGGACATGCAGAGACAGCGCGAGCAGCGCGGCGTCGAAAGGCTGAGGACTCCCACCGGCACGGTCAGAGTCATCTACGACGCCGACTCCGCGGACGCGTCGACGGCCGCGGAAGCCCCGTTCGACGATTTCGGCGAAAAGGCGGTAAGTACCGAACCTGATAACTCTTCGCGCAAGAGCACCAGACCTTCCCAGGCGCCGCATCCGGTCTCAAAGACGGGCAGAAAAAGGAAAGCGAACAAAGAACAGAAGGAGGCCCTTCCCAAGAGGTTCCTCCATGCGATAACGCCCTCCAAAAAAGGCACCGTCGGCGACAATATCCGCAAAATCATAATGGACGTTTCCTTCGTCGTGCTTGTCGTGTCCCTCGCGCTGATGGGCAGATACTATTACGAGCTCAACAAGGCGATCGACGTCAACAGAAGAACAATCGAAACAATCGGTAAAGATACTGAAAGCTTAAGCGAAGAAGAGAAAGCCTGGGCTGAAATAAGGGAAAAATACCCGGACGTGAATTTCCCCGAGGGCATGAAGTCGAAGTGGGCGAATCTTTATGTTTTGAACAGCGACTTCGCCGGAGCGATAGAGATACCCGGTACCGGTATACGTTCAGCCGTCGTTCAGCGTTTGAACGACCCGACGAACGATTACTATCTCCGACGCGATTTGCTCGGACAATCCACCAAGTACGGCACTCCCTATCTCGATACGAGAGCGAACTGCAAAGAGATAAGTCAGAATATGGCGATCTACGGTCACCATATGAAGGACGGTCTGCTATTCGCGCAGCTCGAGATCTATAAGACCATCGAAGGCTGGGCGTCCGCTCCTATCATACAATATGATTCACCGTGGGAGACATATTACTATAAGGTCTACGCCGCGTTCATCACAAACGGTTCCGCGTCGGGCGACAACGGCTATCTGTTCAACTGCGTCATACCCGATTTCCCGTCTGAGCAGAAATACGACGAATACATCGAGGCTCTCGACGCTCGCGCGCTCTATAAGACAGGAGTCGACCTGAACAAAAACGACAAGATAATCACGCTCATAACCTGCACCTACGAATTCAACGACGCGAGGCTCATCGTCGTGGGCAGGATGCTGCGCGACGGCGAATCGCCCGACGTGGATACCTCCCTTGCCGAGGTCAACGAGGAGCCGCTCTATCCGCAGAAATATTACAACGCCAAGGGGCTGTCCAATCCCTATAAGGGGCAGTACCGCTGGGAGCCGTTTATTGTCGAGGTGCCCGATGTTGTCGGCAAGAGCCGCGACGAGGCGGTATCTCTTCTTGAATACTACGGCTTCAACGTGACGGTCGAGCCTTCCGCGGGCGTCGGTACCGTAAAATCGCAGTCGCTCGACGCGGGCGACACGACGGAAGTAAAGTCCGACATAACAATAACCCTCGGCTGACATACCCGTTGAGGTAAAACCATGAATATTCGCATGTTCTCAGTGAACACCGGCGACATACAGAAATCCGTGCTCATAAAAGCGCGGATATCGTCGTACTTCCATGAGTTTTCCGATACCCCCGTTTTCATTGACGAATACCCGGATCTCGCGTCGCTTCTTCCCGATCTGTCGGACGCTCTCTCCGTGAACAAGCTTGTTGTCATCTTCTCTTCTCTCGGAAGCTTTTCGGCGGTCAAGGATCTGCTGTGCTCATCGCTGCACCTCGTCTGCGAACCGCGGGCGGATATCGCCGAACTTATCACGTCACGCCACCCCGAGGTGTCGGCTGACAGCGATGAAGTGAAGCGTCACTCTGTATTTCCCGTCAACGCAGACGTTTTCGCTTCGGATGACGGCGTGTATTCCGGTTTCTGCTGCCGCAGCGAGCGCAACAAATACCTTATGCTTCTCCCGTTTACGGGCGAGGACAGCTCCGATTTTATAACTGCGAGGATCATACCGATCCTTTCTCAGATCACCGGTACCGTTCTGCCCGAGGACGACCTGAGCGTTTACCGCGAAGTCTGCGGGCTTCTGCGCAGAGTCAACGCGACGGTCGCCGTCGCGAACACCAACGCCGCCGATTTTATCCTTCTCGCGGAGGAGAACGCGGGTTTCGGCTCCGAGCTGTTTACCGTCTCCGAGCGTCCCGTGCCCGCAAGAACGACCTCTCCCGATAAGTTCACGGCGGCTCTCGCCAACTCCGCGGCAAAGGAGTTTTCGCGCCCCTACGGTATCGCGATAAGCAATATCTTCAGTGGCAAGAACGACGGCGGCGATAACGTCATGTTCGTTTACACCGCCGTGTCCGGCGCGGGCGAGGCGGAGATAAGCGAACTCAGCGCTCCCGCGTCCGCCGACGTTTCGCGCTTCCTGCAAAAAACCGTCAACGAGGTCTTTGCGCTTCTTGCGCAGCGGCTTCATCGGGACTTCCCCGAGCTTCCCGACGAGGACGCAGATTTTGACACTTTCTGAAAAGAGTAAAAGATGAAAAAAACCGTCGCCGTAATCCTTTGTATCGCGTTTGCCGTATCGGGTCTCCTGATGTCGGCTGACGCTTCAAGGTCGTTTATCCTCGGCGACGCCAACCTCAACGGCAAGGTGACCGCCGAGGACGCGAGGATAGTCCTGCGCACCGCCGCTGCCCTGGATATGATAGACGACCAGGACGCGTGGGAGTGCGCCGACGTCGACCGCGACGGCAGGATAACCGCGACGGACGCGAGGCTCGTCCTGCGTACCGCGGCGCAGCTGATAGTCCCCGTGACGCTTACCGTGCCAGACGAGCAGGTATACACGGGCGTTTCGCCTTATACGACTTCGGTCCCGGATACCGGGCCGGTTATCACTACCTCGCCGGGTACGGGGGAAACTCCGTCAAGAGTTTCGTTCACCGTCGTCTACGACTATAATATGAAGCGTCCGGCGTATCCCGCCGAGCCTTCATACGAACCGCAGCCCGACACCTTCTATATCACCACTTACGGCTACGGGCACGGCGTCGGTCTGTCGCAGGACGGCGCTATCGGAATGGCGCTGCGCGGCTGTTCGTATACTGAGATACTTTCCCACTACTACACGGGCGTTAATTTCGCTTACGACAGCGTACCTCCCGTGATCGAGCTCGTCTGGCTCGACGAAAGCGTCAGCACCTATGAATTCATGTGCCGCGTCGTCGAGAGGGAGATAGGCGGCGATTCGCCGTACGAGGCGCTGAAAGCGCAGGCAGTCACCGCGTTCACGATGGCGAAATACTACAACTACCGCATCCCGAACCGCTATCAGATGGCGTACGTCAACAATTTCTCATCGTGCACGGAAGACGTCAAGCGCGCAGTTTCCGAGACGCTGGGCATGTATCTCGAGTATGACGGCAAGCCCGTCGACGCCGTTTTCGGAGCTTGCAGCTGCGGAAGGACGGCAAACCCCTCCGACGTCTGGGGCGGCTATTATCCGTATCTTGCTCCGGTCGACAGCTTCGACGATATCCTGGTCGATCAGTTCTCGACTTACGATCATCTTATTGTGACGAAGAGCTTTTCCTCAGATAAGATGCGTTCGTATATCAGGGATTACAACTCGGGGATAGCTCTCGACAGGGATCCTTCGAAGTGGATAAAGGTCCTTGCGCATGACAGGGCGGTCGACAACAGCCTGGGCTATGTCACGCAGATGCGTATAGGCGACAAGACGCTGACGAGCTGCGCGGGGCAGATATTCCGCGTGTCCGTCATGGATTACTCCATACGGAGCCACTGTTTCCGGATCGTATATTATGACTCAAACCTCAAAGCCTACGATCTCGGTATGACATATTGAGGTGATCGGAATGAAAGTACTAATTACAGGCGGAGCGGGCTATATCGGCAGCCACACCGCGGTTGAGCTTATCGCCGCAGGGCACGATATATGCGTGGTCGACAACTACTCCAACTCGAGTCCCGCTGCGATAGACCGCATCCGTATGCTCACGGACCGTCCTTTCAACGCTTACGACTGCGACGTTCGCGACAGGGAAAGGCTCATGGCCGTCTTCGCCGGGGAAAAGCCTGACGCTGTCATCCATTTCGCCGGACTCAAGGCGGTCGGCGAAAGCGTTCAGAAGCCGCTTGAATATTACTCGAACAATCTCACGAGCACGACGGTCCTTCTTGACTGCATGAGGGAGAATGGCTGCAAGATCATAGTCTTCTCATCCTCAGCCACCGTTTACGGGTCTGAAAATCCCGTTCCGTTCCGCGAGGATATGCCCGAGGGCGCGACCTCATCGCCTTACGGCACGACCAAAAAGTTCATCGAGCGGATACTCACGGACGTCGCCGCGGCGGACAGTTCCCTGAGCGTCAGCCTGCTGCGCTATTTCAACCCCGTCGGAGCGCATCCGTCCGGCGTCCTCGGCGAAAATCCCAACGGCATACCCAACAACCTCATGCCCTTTATCATGAAGGTCGCCGCGGGCAAGATACCCGAGCTCACCGTTTTCGGCGGCGATTATCCCACGCCCGACGGCACCTGCCTTCGCGATTACATCCACGTCGTCGATCTCGCGAAGGGGCACGTCAAGGCGCTTGACCGCGCCGCCGGCAGGACGGGCACCGAGATATTCAACCTCGGCACAGGCAAACCCACGAGCGTTCTCGAGATCATCCGCGCCTTCGAAAAGGCGAGCGGCAAGCCGCTGAACTATAAGGTCGGTCCGCGCCGCGAGGGCGATATCCCGATGTGCTATTCCGATCCGTCGAAAGCAAAGCGCGACCTTGGCTGGACCGCCGATCTTACGATCGACGATATGTGCAGGGATTCCTGGAACTTTATCAGCAAAAACCCGAACGGCTACGACGCCTGATCTCTTTGCCGTAAATACAAAAAACCCACTTTTCTCAAGTGGGTTTTTTCTTTACCGTCCGACTGGGCTTATTTGCCGTAGAGCGCCGCCCATTCGGTCACGGCGTCTTTGTCATAGGTCGACGGCATCGCCTTCGCGGTACGTCCCGCTGCGGCGAGAGCGGCGCCTGCTCTGACGAATATCGGTATCAGGCTTCTTCTGCCGCCTATGCCCCTGACCTTGTCCGCTATGTCGTTGAAGACGTAGCTGCCCGCTCCTTCGATCTCCTTGATCGTGATGATCTTTTCCCTCAGAAGATATTCGATGTCGTCGGAGGTCATCTGCACGAGAGCCGATCTGTAGATATCCTGGGAAAGGTAGCCGTTGCCTATCTCGTTGAAGTATCTGTACTGATATCTCCAGAGTCTTGCGGCTGAAAAGTCTTCGCTGTAATCCACGATGAAAGCGTCGGCGAGCATTTTGCCCGCTTTCATGCTCATTGTTATGCCCGAGCCGGAAAGGGGTTCGGCCATCGCGGCGCTGTCGCCTACCAGTGCGTAGCCGTTCGCGACTATCAGCGGCAGGGTCTTGCGTACGGGTATGCGGTATATACCGCCGCCGCCGGAGATCATATTGTCGCCTATAAAGCCGTAGCGCTCCCTGAAATCCGCTATAGAAGCGTCGACCTCATCCATCGTCATCTTCCCGAATTTGCCGACGAGAATATCGATGCTGTTTTCCTCGCAAACTATCCAGTCTATACCCGGACGGTCCTGGCGGTAGAAGAAAACTCCGTAGGGGGGATCGAGCGATTCGTCGGTCTTTCTGTCGAAGATCGCGCGGTATACGTAGAAGACTTCGTTGTCCGCGAGGATGTTCTGTATCCCGACGGAGGCGGGGAGCGACGTGCGCACGGGGGAGTCCACTCCCGCCGCGTCTATGATAAGGTCGCCCTTGACCTCGCTGAGCGCGCCGTCTTTTTCCGTCATGAAGCCGGTGACTCTGTCGCCGCTGACCGTCGCGCTGCGGATATTGGCCCCGTAATTGAATTTTACGCCGACGCTCTCGCAGTTTTCGATCAGTATATCGTAAAGGTCTTTTCGGTCGATATATTTGGAATAGTTCACGGGGTCCGGAGGAAGAAGCTTTATCTCCGCCGACGGGGAATAATAGCAGTTGGGAACGCCCGGGGTAAATACTTTCTTTTCGGGCATGGGCATACCGCAGAAATTGAAGGCCGACGGCGACATCGAATCCTTCCAGCCGTAGCCGAGTTCGCTTCTCTGCTTCTTTTCGTAAACCGTTACGCTGTACCCGTTCCTTGCGAAATTGTACGCCGCGGTCAGACCGCCGTGACCGGCTCCGGCAATGATGATCTCAGCCAAAGTAGACCCTCCCTGAATAATATATATTCCTGATCCTCATTATAAGCGATTATCGTGTGTTGTCAAGTTTTTGAGGGGTCGATCACGCCTTCTTCCGTGATTATCGCCGTTATCAGCTCATGCGGCGTGACGTCGAAGGCGGGATTGAAGACCTTTACGCCTGCCGGCGCCGTTCTGTTCCCGAAGAACATCTCCGTGACCTCAGACGCGTCGCGCTGTTCTATCGTGATGTCCGCGCCGGTCGGGCAATTCGCGTCGAAGGTCGAGGAAGGCGCGGCGACGTAGAAGGGGACGCCGAAACGCTTTGCGCAGACGGCGAGCGGCATAGTGCCTATTTTGTTGGCGACGTCGTGGTTTGCCGCGATGCGGTCCGCCCCGACTATGCAGGCGTCGATACCGCCCGAAGCCATGAGCGAAGCCGCCATATTGTCGCAAAGAACGGTCGTGTCTATCCCCGCGCTGACAAGCTCGTAAGCCGTGAGCCTCGCGCCCTGCAGCAGCGGCCTCGTTTCGTCGCAGAATACTCGGACGCGCCTGCCTTTTTCGGCCGCAACGTATACGGGAGCGAGAGCCGTGCCGTATTTTACGGCGGCGAGCCTGCCCGCGTTGCAATGGGTGAGTATACGCATGCCGTCACCGAAAAACCTCTCGCCGTTGAGCCCTATCGCCCTGCATCTCGCGATATCCTCTTCCTCGACGGCCTTCGCTTCAAGAAGCAGCTTTTCCTTGATCTTCCCGACGCCGGACGTTTTGTCCGAATCAAGAACGGCATCCATGCGTTCAAGCGCCCAGAAAAGATTCCGCGCGGTCGGTCTCGACGACGCAAGATACGCGGAAAGCTCCCCGCAGCGTCGATCGAATTCCTCGCGTGAGGAAACATCAAACCGTGACGCGCAGACGGCGTATCCCGCGGCGGCGGCTACGCCTATCGCGGGCGCTCCACGGACCTTGAGCTGCTTTATCGCGTCGAAAACGGCCTTTTCGTCTTCTATGACGAGTATCTCCTCCCTGCCGGGAAGGAGCGTCTGATCGACAGCGAGCAGGGCTTTTCTGCCGATATCGAGCGTCAAAGTCTTACCGTCAAGTAAAGACCGCATCACAGTTCCCCCAAAATCATTTTAATGAGGGCGGCAAGCTTTTCGCCCGAAGCGTCGGCGGCGGCGTTGACTTCCTCGCTCGAGAGCTTTTCGCCGCTCATGCCCGCCGCCTTGTTCGCGATTATCGAGAAGCCCAGAACGTTCATGCCGAGTTCCGCGGCGGCTATGACCTCCGGCACTGTCGACATGCCGACGGCGTCCGCGCCGAGAGCCCTGAACGCGCGTATCTCGGCGGGTGTCTCGAAGCACGGACCCGGCGTGCAGAGGTAAACGCCTTCTTTTAAGTTTATGCCGAGTCCGTACGCCTTGTCCCTCGCGAGGTCCAGAAGCGCGGGCGTGTAGGCGGCGGTCATATCCGGGAAGCGGAGAAAACTATCGCCGTTTACGTCATATCCGTCCCATACTTTGCCCGTCAGCGGATTTGCGCCGCTCATGTTTATGTGGTCGGTGATGAGCATTATATCGCCGGGCTCAAAGTCGAAATTGACTCCTCCCGCGGCGTTCGTCGGGATATAGGTCTTGGCGCCGAGCTCCGCCATCACCCTTATCGTGAACGCTATGTCGGCGGCGGAATACCCTTCGTAGAGCTGCAGCCTGCCCTTCATGCAGATGACTTCCTGCCCGGCTAAAGTCCCGAGCAGCAGAACGCCCGCCTGCCCCGGAGCGGTCGACGGCTTGAAGCCGGGTATATCGCCGAAGGGGATGACGCAAGGGTCCTCTATCTCATCCGCGAGAGAGCCGAGTCCGCTGCCTAAAACGAGAGCGAAACGGGGATTTACTTTCGGCGCTCTGTTTTTTACGTATTCAGCCGCGGTCTTGACTTCACTTGCAGAAATGTATCCTGTCATAGCTGAGCACCCTTTCAAGGTCTATGGTCTTGTATTCGCCGTTTTCGTAAAGGACTTTTCCGTCGCAGACCGTCATGACTACGTCTGCGCCGTTCGCGCTGTAAACAAGCTCGGATGCCCTGTCGCGAGCGGGGTACATATTCGGCACGTCCGTGTTTATCACGCAGAGATCGGCGCGGTATCCTTCTTTTATGAGCCCGCAGTCCGTTCTGCCCTGCGAGAGCGCCCCGTTGACTGTCGCGCAGCGCAGCGCGTCGGCGGCGGTCATGGACGAAGCGTCGCCCGTATAGCCGTTGTAGATGATCGACAGAAGGTACATGTCCTTCCAGATGTTCAGATTGTTGTTCGAGGCGACGCCGTCGGTACCAAGGCAGACGTTCACGCCGTAATCGAGCATCTTTCTGACAGGGGCGAAACCGCTGCCGAGCTTCATGTTGCTGCACGGATTGACGGCGGCGGACGCGCGGTTCTCCGCGAGTATCGAAATATCCGCGTCGGTCAGCCACACGCAGTGCGCTGCGGTGACGGGGCTGCGGAACAGCCCGCAATTCTCAAAATACGCCGTCGGGGTCATGCCTCTTTTCGCGACGCACCCGTCGTGCTCTTTTTTCGTTTCTGACAGGTGGATATGTATCCTGCCTCCCGTCGCGAGAGCGGTCGCGGCAAGCCCGCGCACTACCTTTTCGGTCGTTGTGTATTCGCCGTGGACGCAGTAATCTATCTTTACCCGTCCTCCGAACGCGCCCTTGTACGCGCTGAACAGCATCATCTGCTCGCGGTACATCGGAAGGTCTTCATATTTGAGAGACGGGTCGAAGCAGGTCACCGGAAGGCTTATATTCGCTTTTATCCCGGATTCCGAAACGGCCTTGACCGTCGACGCGCCGAAAAAATACATATCGGTGCAGGAAACGGTCCCGCAGCGTATCATTTCCGCGAACGCGAGCATATCGCCGTAGTAGATATCGTCGGCGGTCAGCGTCGCTTCATACGGGAAGATCGATTCGTTGAGCCAGCGGTCGAGCGGCATGCCGCTGCCCATGGAGCGCAGGAGCGTCATCGCGGAGTGCGTGTGCGCGTTGTAGAAAGCCGGCATCAGCAGGCGGTGCTTGCCCTGTATGACTTCGCCGTAGTCCGTTTCCGGTTTTTTGTCGCCGACGTAGTTTATCGTTGTGCCCGTAACGCCGACGTACATATGCTTTTTGACGGTGAAGTCGGGCATCAGGACCTCGATATTACTGAACAGCATTATCTCACCGTCCCGTCCGCTATATTGACTTCGCCGTCGCAGTTTATCTTTTTGCCGCCGGCGTTCAGCCTCACGTCACCGCCGGATACGGTCACGCTTACGGGCGCCTGTATCCCGTCGTCGGTACAGTTGAGATCTATCTTCCCGTCGTAGATCGTGACGTAGCCTTTGCCCGCCGTTTCTTCGTCGCTTGCCTTGATGCCGTCGTCGCAACGGTCGACGGTAATATCGCCTCCGGCTATCTCGACGCTTTGCTTGCCCTTGATAGCGTTGTTTACGGCGGCTATCACTATCTTGCCGCCCGCTATTTTAAGATCGTTGCGGCAGGAGATGCCGTTGTTGTAGTTCGCCGTGATCTTAAGCGAGCCGGAACCGTTGATCGAAAGATCGTCCGCGGAGTACAGGCAGCCGTTGGCGTCCTCGTCGGAGCTCTTCTGCGCGTCTGTGAGCGTGTTCTGGGATCCTTCGGCAAGAGTAACCGTCGCCTTGTCGGCGGATATTACCGATATCGCGGGCCCGTCGGGCGAGGTTATTTTTACGCCGTCAAGGACGAGATGCACTTTCTCTTCTTTGCTGACGGAAACGATGAGCCTGCCGTTCATTTCGCCGCGGACGATATACGTGCCCGGCGCCCTTACCGTCGCGACTCCCTGCGAAAAACCGACGCTCGTATCGCCTGACGACGAAGAGCCCGTCGCGCCGGAAAGAGTGATGACGGTATCTGTATCCTCGTCGTATGAGGCGTCAAGGTCGGCGGCCTTGAAAGAATCGGGCTGAACGGCGGGCGAGGTATCCGCGCCGGAGGTGCCCGAGCCGGTACCGCAGGACGACAGCGCGAGGGCAATTACCAGTGCTGCGGCGACAGCCGCTAATAACTTTTTCAGTGTGTGCTCCTTTATTGAGGACGGGTATCATATAAAGCCGTCGACCGGCCCGACCGGAAAAACCGCGTGTGTCGGGCCGGCCGCGCCGGGGTTATTCAAGTATGAGTTTTACGAATATCTTTTTGCCCTTTTTGATGATCATCCCCGCGCGAAGGTCGTTTTCTGCGATCTCTGCGGTCATATCGGTGACCTTTTTGTCGTCGAGGCTTATGCCGCCCTGCTGGATGAGGCGCCTTGCCTCGCCGTTGGACTTCGCGAGGCCGGCTTTGACCATGACGTCGAGAAGGCGTATCTTCCCGTCCGTGAGATCGTCTGCGGTGAACTCGCAGGTGGGCATATTCTCACAGCTGCCGGAGCCCGCGAAGATCGATCTTGCCGCCGACTGCGCCTTTTCTGCTTCTTCTTTGCCGTGGACGGAGGACGTGACCTCATAGGCGAGCCTTTCCTTGACCTTGTTGAGCTCGCTGCCTTCCGCCTTCGCGTACTCTTCGATCTCCTCGAGAGGGACGAAGGTGAGCATTTTAAGGCATTTGATGACGTCGGCGTCGTCTACGTTCCTCCAGTACTGGTAGAAGTCGTAGGGCGAGGTCTTGTCCGGGTCGAGCCAAACGGCGCCGCCCTCGGTCTTGCCCATCTTCTTGCCGTCGCTCTTGAGCAGCAGGTTGAAGGTCATACCGGCGACCTCGCGGCGGTCCGCTCTGCGGTTGAGCTCCACGCCGCCGATGATATTGCTCCACTGGTCGTCGCCGCCGAGCTCAAGACGGCAGTCGTAATTGCGGGCGAGATACAGGAAGTCGTAGCTCTGCATAAGCATGTAGTTGAGCTCGAAGAAGGTCAGACCGCGCTCCATGCGCTGCTTGTAGCACTCCGCCGCGAGCATGCGATTGACGGAGAAATGCACGCCTATCTCGCGCAGGAACTGTATGTAGTTGAGGTCGAGCAGCCAGTCCGCGTTGTTGACCATTATCGCCTTGCCGTCCGAAAAGTCGATCAGACGCGACATCTGATGCTTGAAGCATTCGATGTTGTGGTCTATCTGCTCGCGTGTGAGCATCTTTCTCATATCGGATTTGCCCGACGGGTCGCCGATCATGCCCGTGCCGCCGCCGAACAGCGCCATGGGGACGTGGCCGGCTTTCTGCATGTGCGCCATGACCATGACCTGCACGAAGTGGCCGACGTGCAGACTGTCCGCGGTCGGGTCGAAGCCGATGTAGAACTTGATGCTGTCCTTCGTCAGCATTTTTTCCACAAAAGCCTCGTCCGTCATCTGGGCGATAAGGCCGCGGGCTTTGAGTTCTTCAAATACGTTCATGGTCTTACCTCAGTTCTCTTCGGGAAAGAATTTCTTATGGATCGCGCT
Source organism: Clostridia bacterium (assembly GCA_017443405.1). GTDB lineage: Bacteria > Bacillota > Clostridia > Oscillospirales > Acutalibacteraceae > RGIG2893. The sequence continues at coordinate 42,443 of JAFRXS010000206.1, forward strand.
GACCGCCTTGTCCGCGTCGGCGGCGTCGAGCAGGACGGATATCTTAATCTCGCTCGTGGCTATCATGCGGATGTTCACGTTCTCCTCGTACAGCGCCTCGAACATCATGGCGGCGGCTCCGGGGTGGGATTCCATTCCCGCGCCGACGACGGAGACCTTCGCGCCGGACATATCGCACTCTATCTTAAGGTCGGCGAGCTCTTTTATCGAGCTGCGCAGAGTTTCCATCGCGAGCTCGGCGTATTCCTTTTTGCAGGTGAATATGATGTCCTTCGTGCTGTTTCTGCCGATGGACTGAAGGATGATATCTATGTTGATGTTCTTCGATGCGAGCTTCGAGAATATTTTGAAGGCTATTCCCGGTGTGTCGGGCAGCGCGATTATGGATATGCTCGCGACATCCGTGTCTTTGGTCACGCCCCTGATAAGCATTTTCTCCATTGAGATCACTTCCTTGACTATTGTTCCCGGTTTGCGGGTTATCGTGGAGATTATTTCAAGCTCGACGCTGTATTTCTTTGCCATTTCGACAGCGCGGTTGTTGAGCACCTGCGCGCCGAGCGTGGCGAGCTCGAGCATTTCGTCGTAGGTTATCTCGTCCAGCTTCCTTGCTCCCGGCACCTTGCGCGGGTCGGCTGTCAGTATGCCGTCAACGTCCTTATAGAAACGGCACCTGTCGGCGTGAAGGGACGCCGCGAGCGCGACTGCCGAAGTGTCCGAGCCGCCTCTGCCGAGAGTGGTTATATCGTCGTACTTGTTGATCCCCTGGAAGCCGGCGACGATGACTATCTTGTTCTTGCCCAGCTCCTCCCTTACTCTTGACGTATCTATGTTCTTGATGCGCGCCGAGCCGTAGTTGGAGTCGGTCATGAAGCCCGCCTGCCAGCCGAGAAGAGCGACGACGGGAAAGCGCCTCGCCTCTATCGCCATCGCGAGAAGCGCGGCGGACATCTGCTCGCCGGCGGACTCGAGCATATCCATCTCGCGTTTGGAGGCTTTGGGATTTATCTCGTTCGCTTTAGCTATGAGGTCGTCCGTCGTGTCGCCCTGGGCGGAAACGACGGCGACGACGCTGTTTCCCTCTTCGTAGCAGTCGGTTATTATTTCGGCGACGTGCCTGACGCATTCTGCGTCCGCGACGGAGCTTCCTCCGAATTTCATTACAATAAGCATAAACGCACCTCTTTAAACGTCGGCTATCTCGAGAGCGGACGCGTTGCCGCTGACGGTGTAGCCGGGTTCGCTGTCCTCCCAGCCGAAGAATTTTCTGGTCCCGACGTGCTTGCAGCAGTCTATCACGTCCGCGATGACCGCGCTCGCTGTCGGCATCTTGCCCGCGCCCCTGCCGTAGAACATGACGTCCTCGGTCGCGTTGCCCTTGACGAGTATCGCGTTATATACGCCGCTGACGGGGGCGAGAGGGGAGGTCTTTCTGATGAACGCCGGCCTGACTTCAACGTCTATCCTGCCGTCGCGCAGCTTCTCCGCCGTGGCGAGCAGCTTGACGACGCAGCCCTGTTCGGCGGCGCGCTTTACGTCCGCTTCCGTCACTCCGGAGATACCTATGGGCTTGACGTCCTTGGGGTAAACGTGCTTGCCGAACGCGAGCGACGCCAGGATGCTGATCTTTCTCGCGGTGTCGATGCCGTCGATATCGGAGGACGGATCGCGCTCCGCGTAGCCCCTGTCCTGCGCCTCTCTGAGCGCCGCCTCGAACGAAACGCCGTTTTCAAACATCCTCGTGAGGATATAGTTTGTCGTCCCGTTCAGGATGCCCGCTATCTTGCCGAACTCATTAGCCGCGAGGCACTGGCTAATAGGTCTGATTATCGGGATGCCGCCGCCGACGGAGGCTTCGAACAGGAAATTGACGTTTTTGCTCTCGGCGAGCCTCAGAAGCTGACAGCCTTTTTCGGCAACGAGCTCCTTGTTGGAGGTGACGACGCTTTTGCCCGCCTCAAGACATGCGGAAACGAACTCGTAAGCGGGATGAATGCCGCCCATGGTCTCGACGACGATGCCGGTTTGATCGTCGTTCAGTATATCGTTGAAATCGTGCGTGAGTATCGGCTCGTAAGGCGAACCGGGGAAATCGCGCAGATCGAGGATATGCGTCAGCTCCAGGCTGTCCTGCATGCTGTTTTTCAGAATATGGTCATGGTTCTCCCTGAGGAGCTCTGCGGCGCCGGACCCGACCGTTCCGAAGCCCATTATGGCGATATTCAAATCATTCACCCCTGAGTCTTGATAATTTCTACCGTATAGCGTCTCGGGCTGAAATGCAGTCCCGAGGATATTTTGACATAGTATTTGCCCGGTTCGAGCAGCAGGACGTCCGAGCGGCGGTTGCCGTCGTGATAGAGCGAGTCGAAGCCCGTCAGTTTTTCGCCGTCCGCGTCAAGAACGTCTATGAGCCAGCCCTGTTCGGCGCCGTCTATCGCGGTGTGCGAGAACGAAACGATGTATCCCGCGCTTTCTTCGACGGTGAAGCAGTACAGGTCCTCGTCGAAGTCGATGCCCGTAGTGACGATGCAGCCGCTTATCTGTTCCCCGACGGTTATCTCATCCGCGGCAGGCAGCGAGTTGTTGCGTTCGCTTTCCCAGCCGTCGAGAGCCGAATACTGTACGTTGAGCGTATAAGTGCCGTTGTTTATCAGCAGATTGTCCGCGTCGACTCTCAGATAATACCGACCTGCGTCGAGCCCGATATATGGCGAGACGACCGTCGTTTCGTTCAGCGCGGAATTCTGCGACCAGACGACTTCGTTGCTTTCGTTATAAAGAAGGACGCGCCACGCGTCGCGGCTGCGCTCGTAGTCGTCGTGCTGCAAAGACACCGATACGATGCCCGACGCCGGGATGTCGAAATAAAACCAGTCCTTGTCGGTCGCCCCGAGCCTGTCGGATACGGAGCCCCTGACGGATACCGACCATCTGCTGAATTCGAGTCTGTTCGCCGTTTGGGGCGCGTCGTTGTACTCCGTTTCGTATCCCGCGGCGTCGCGGGTGTTGACCGTGACGGTGTACTCAGTGTAATTCGATATATTTGCCTTTACGCTGTAAAAGTAATTGCCCGCGGGGAGGCAGATGTCGCCGCTGAGGTTTTCCTCGTCCACGACAAGGGAGCGGTCGAAATAGTAGGAGTTGCCCTTTCCGTCGGTCAGCTCGAGCAGCCACGCGACGGTCTCTATCTTCTTCACGTCGTGCGCGAACCTTATGTTCACGACGGTCGTTTCGGTGAGCGTGAACATGAACCAGTCCTCATCCAGAAGACCGATGTTCGAGCTGACGCCGGTCACGGGGCGGTCGGTCATTATCTCGTTGTAGGCGAAGATATTGTCGTTTGGCTCCTGCTCGTAATAGCCTTCCGTGTCGGCTTTAAGGGTCAGGTCGAAATACTCGTCCGAAAACACGGTACCGCAGGTCGCCACTATAATGTAACTGCCGGGATAAAGACCGGTCAGGGCGGACAGACTGCTCTCCTCGCTCTGCGCGACGCTCTGCTTGCTCAGAAACCTGTAGGAGGTCTCGCCGGTATCTCCGCCGGCTTTGTAGACTTCATAAAGATAGAAGAACCAAAGATAACCCGCGCCCTCCTTCGCGCTGTGCGTCACGAGCGTCCTGACGCCTGCAGAAGTGTCGAGCGTGAAGGAGTAGACTCTGCGGTCGTCCTTGTCCGTAAGACTGTCTTCGTTTATGACGCCCGGAGTTATGGGCACGGCGGTATAACCGAGTATCGTATCTCTCGAAGGCGGCGCCGCGGTCTCCTGCGCGGGGGCGGCGGCGGTGGTTCCGGCGCTCTCGGGCTGTGTTGCCGATATTTCCGCGACAGTCGTGATATCGGGGATATCCGGAACCGTTCGGGGCTCGGTAACTTCCGGAACGGTTTCCGTCAAAGCGGCTAAAGCCTGCGTCGCCGGCAATACGGTCGTAATATCCGGGAGAGTCGCCGCCGCCGTCGCCGCGGTATCGTTTCCGGCGTCGAGGGAGTTGACGGCTACCGCGCCCGCCGCGGCAAGCAGCAGACAGAGAAGCAGTATCAAAAGCCGTTTGCTCCCGTTCATTTATGTGAAAAGCTCCTTAATAGATCGGATGAGCCGCGCAGAGTCCCGCGACCCTTGCGGCGACGCTGTCCTTAAGGTTTTCGTAATCAAAGACACAGTCCGCTATGCACTCCGCGACGGCAGCGCATTCCGCCGCGTCGAAGCCGCGCGTGGTGATAGCCGGAGTGCCGATACGTATCCCGCTCGTGACGGAGTGGGGCAGCGGATCGTTGGGAACGGAGTTCTTGTTGACGGTTATCCTGACGGAATCGAGCCTTGCTTCAAGCTCCTTGCCCGTCACGTTCGTGCCCTGAAGATCGATGAGGATAAGGTGATTGTCCGTACCGCCGGAGACCATATTTATGCCCCTGGCTTTGAAAACCTCCGCCATGGCTGCGGCGTTAGTCGTGATATTCTTCGCGTAGATTTTAAATTCCGGACGAAGCGCTTCGCCGAAACAGACCGCCTTCGACGCGAGAACGTGCATGAGCGGACCGCCCTGCGAACCGGGGAACACGGCTTTGTCGATCGCCTTGGCGTATTCCTCTTTGCAGAGGATGATGCCGCCGCGCGGACCGCGAAGGGTCTTGTGCGTGGTGGACGTGACGACGTCGGCGTAAGGTACGGGCGAGGGATGGACTCCCGCGGCGACGAGACCTGCGATATGCGCCATATCGACCATGAACAGAGCGCCGACGGATCTCGCTATGGAGGCGATCCTCTCGAAATCGATGAATCTCGGGTAGGCGGAAGCGCCGGCTACGATGAGTTTCGGCGAATTCTCGCGAGCGGACTTTTCAAGCGCTTCGTAATCTATATATCCGTCGGCGTCAAGGCCGTAGGAAACGAAGTTATATATCTTGCCCGAGAAATTGACGGGGCTGCCGTGCGTGAGGTGACCGCCCTCGTTGAGGCTCATGCCCATGACCGTATCGCCCGGGTTAATGAGGGCGAAATACACCGCCATGTTCGCCTGCGAGCCGGAATGCGGCTGAACGTTGGCGTGATCGGCGCCGAAAAGCTCGCGGCAGCGGTCGCGCGCGAGGTTCTCGATAAGGTCGACCTTTTCGCAGCCTCCGTAGTAGCGTCTTCCGGGATAACCCTCGGCGTATTTGTTGGTCAGTACGCTCGCCATCGCCGCCATGACGGCAGGGGAGGCTATGTTCTCGGACGCAATCAGTTCGATGTTGTTCTTCTCTCTCTCGAGTTCAAGATCGATAGCCGAAGCCACCTCGGGATCGGAAGCGGAAAGAAATCCGGAAGCATTGAAAAGATCCTCATACATTGCTGTCACCTTGCCCTGTAATTATTGCGTATATTTATACGTATCCATTAACGCTTTATTTTATCACAGTAAAGTAAAAAATACAACTTTTTATATCAAAATAAAGAAATTAGGCGATTTGTAAAAAAATCCCGCCCTCTCGGGCGGGATTTTGAAAAATGTGAAAACGGATCAGCTCAGTTCGGGCATTTTATCGAGCTTTGCCGCTATGCGCAGCGCGATCCTCGCG
>JAFRXS010000018.1 GCA_017443405.1 Clostridia bacterium
CCACAATGCCGACGGCCGCATCAAAGCCGATGTAGGCGTGCACGGAGAATACACCTCCTTCCCCGCGGTTTGGGAACTGGCGGCTGGATATGCAAAGGAACACGGGCTTGACTACTTTACGACGACCCTCTCGATCAGCCCGCTCAAGAACGCCGAGCTGCTCAATTCTATCGGCAGGGAAATGAGCGAAAGATACGGGGTAAAGTATCTTTATTCCGATTTCAAAAAGAGAAACGGTTATTTGAGATCCATCGAGCTTTCAAAAGAGTATTCATTGTACAGACAGGACTACTGCGGATGTATCTTTTCTATTAGGAAGAACCTGCCGGAATAAAGACAAACGCATAACAAAAAACGCTCCATATGGAGCGTTTTTCGTATTTATGCTGACTGATTCACCGTACGAACGGCGCGTTGTATTCGGCGTTGATCTCGCTGATCTCTTTTTCTCCGTCGATATACGGCTGATAGATCGCCTCGATCCTGCCTCCGCCGCGGACATCGCAGCCGGAGCAGAATTCGCAGTCCGTTCCGCACGCTCCGAAGAGTGATTCGCGAACTATCTTTTCGCGCTCTTCGCGCGTCGTGTCTTTTATGAGAATCGATCTTGCCATGGCTTTTCCTCCTCTTACCCCAAAACCGCAGTAATTATCCCGCCTCCGATTATGCAGTTATCGTCGTCATAGAATACAGCGGATTGTCCGGGAGTCGCGGCTCTGACCGGCTCTTCAAAAGTGATCTTTACAGCGTCGTCTTCGATCATTTCGACAGTCGCTCTCTGCCCCGGATGACGGTAGCGCACTTTGACTGTACAGACGACCCGCTCACCGACGCTCATACCCTCGATACTCATGAAATTGATGCCGCGGCATAGGATCTCACGACTGTAAAGTGCTTTTTCATCCCCGATCACCACCTCGTTTTTGTCCGCCCTGATCTCTTTGACGTACGCCGGAGATCCGAGCGCGATCCCGAGACCTTTGCGCTGACCGACAGTATAGTGGATGATGCCGCGGTGACGTCCGATAACGTTTCCCGATTCGTCGACAAAATCTCCTTCGCAGACTTTATCCGGAATCGTCTTTTCGATGTAATCCGCATAGCTTCCGTCCGTTACGAAACAGACCTCAAGAGAATCGGGCTTTCCGGCGACCGGAAGATCCGCGTCCCTTGCGATCTGTCTCACTTCATCCTTTGAAAGACCGCCGAGCGGCATCAGCGTCGCGGCGAGCTGTTCCTGAGTGAGCTTATAAAGCATATACGTCTGATCTTTTTCCGAGTGAAACGCAGTTTTGAGGGTATACCTCCCGTTATCTTTTTTTATGACCGAGGCGTAATGCCCCGTCGCAATATATTTTGCCCCGACAACGTTTGCGTAGTAGAGCAGTTTATCCCATTTCACATAACGGTTGCATTCGATGCACGGATTCGGAGTCATGCCGCGAAGATAAACTTCGGCAAAAGGATCGGCGACGTGTTTTTGAAAATCCGACGTGCAGTTTACGGGAACGTATTTTATTCCGAGCCTTTGCGCAACGCTTCTTGCGTCGTCGATATCACAGCAAAGGCTCTCGGATCCGTCGTCCGATTCCCATGTGCGGAGCGTGACCCCGATAACCTCATATCCGGATTCTTTTAGAAGATACGCGGCGACGGCGCTGTCAACACCGCCGGACATCCCGACAACTGCCTTATCCAAGCCGATCGCCTCCTCATTGATCTGTATTTGTTTGCTTTGCATATTATTTCAAAGGACGCAGTTTTATCCGGTCAAGGTACGGCAGGTACTTTTTAAGATCCTCTGTTTTGAACGGCTTTCCGTGCCCGGGATACAGCGTGTCCGGGTCGAGTTCTGCGATCCTCTTCCACGACTCTTTGTACTGCTGCAGGTCTTCGATCCATATTATCGTTCTTCTGCGGCTTGGAAATCCGTTCATCGCGGCGTCTCCGCAGAACAGTTTGTCACCGATCAAAAGGGAGATATGGTCAGCCGTATGTCCCGGAGTCTCAATGATTTCGTACGGAAAGTTCAGTTCTTTGAAACGCTCCGAATCGATCGTAACGATCTGTCAAGGTAATCTTCTTTGATCGGCGGATAGCGGTGCTCTCCGTGACCGAACAGCGCGAGGATCTTGCAAAAGATATATGCGAGATGTGAAGAACAGCCGCCCTCAAAAGAGTTCTGCCCTCTCTTCAAGCCCTCGAGAGCCTTCTGATGAGCGATGACTGCCGCGTCCGTTTCAGCCAATACTTCATTCAAAAAGCCTGCGTGATCGTCGTGGGCGTGGGTCAGGAAAACATACCTGATCTCCTCCGGCCCGACGCTGTTCTTCTTCAGTTTTTTCATAAAGCGTTTGAAACCGCCGTCGTAGCCGGTATCGATCAAAATGTAACCGACGCCGCTCGATATCAGATAATTATTTACGGCCCTGTTTCCGAGATTGTATATCATATTATGCCCTCTGCAAGAAGCGTTTGTTTTTTACCAACCGTACACAAATACGCCGGTGACGCCGGCAAGACAGATCAGTACGATCGGAGATATTCCGTTTTTTGCGACCTTTCTCGAGCCGAAATATACCGCGCCGAGAGCGGCGGTCATTACGATCGCGGCGATATCGACCGAAGCGCTCGTGACGCTGCCCATGCAGTTCATAAGTATCATATAAACGCCTGTAGCTAAAATGATACCGGCAACGCACGCTTTCAGCGTACCGAGCATTGACTGTACCGCGCCGTTCTTAACCAGATTTTTCAAGAGATTAGTCAAAATAATTACGATCAGAAACGCCGGGAGAACGACCGCGGCGGTGGCGATCAGCGCGCCGACAACGCCTCCTTTTGTACTCCCAATGTACGTTGCCATATTGACCATTATCGGCCCGGGCGTGCTCTCGCTGACGGCTATCATGTACGAGAGCTTTTCTTCCTCTATCCAGCTATACGACAGCACGACCTCGCGGATGAGCGGGATCGCCCCATAGGCGCCGCCGAACGAGAAAAATCCTATTTTGAGAAACCCGATTAAAAGTTCAAGGAGGATCATTCAGACACCCCCTTATCTTTGCGCCGCTTTATGTAATAAACCGCAAGACCTGACGCCGCCGCGGCAAGCATCAGAACAACGGTAGATATGCGTATCGCGAAGACGTTTATTGACATCATCGCGGCGAACGAGGCCGAGAGAATAATTATCTGCAGCGGCTTCTTCTTCATTTTTCCGATCATTCTTGCCGCCGCGTCGACTATCAGTATGCCGACGGCGATCTTGATACCGCGAAACGCACTCGCCACCCACTTTATCTCAAGAAATCTGTCGAGGAAGAACGAAATCAGAAGAATTATGAGAAAAGAGGGCAGTATCACTCCGAGAGTCGCGACGGCGGCGCCCCAAAAGCCCTTTTTCTTCAGCCCGACGTATGTCGCGCAGTTTATGGCGACGGGACCGGGCGTCGATTCGGCGATCACCGTTATATTCATCATTTCTTCGTGCGTGATCCATTTCTTCTTATCGACGCAGTCGCGCTCGATCAAAGGGATCATGGCGTATCCGCCGCCGAAAGTGAAAAGCCCTATTTTTGAAAAAGTCAAAAACAGGTCGAACAATAACTTCATTATTTACTCCCGATTTATATACAAGAAGAAGTCAGCCGACCCTTCCCGTCCTGATATAGTGTCCTTCCTGAACTGCTGCAAAGGTCGCAACGGCGCATACGACTGCCGCGCCGTACCGTATGTCGACAAGCGAGCGCGTAAGCGGCAGGACGAACAGCAGGACGCCTGCGACCCTGTTCATTATCGAATGTACGGGGACGAACCTTTTTGCAACGGCAAACCCGGAGACGATGTTGATCGTTTTTATCAAAACTATCGCGGCTGCCCATATGAGGATCCATACAGGCAGTTTCAGCGCCGGCAGCAGTTTGACCAGGCTCGCAGCCGTGAAAACGAAATCTGCGGCGGTGTCAAACGCCGATCCGAAATTGCTGACCGTATTCGTCTTTCTCGCCGCCGTGCCGTCAACCATATCGGATATGCCCGCAAAAATGTACAAAGCATAAAACGCAGGGGAAAACGCGGGGAAGAACAATAATAATAGACTCGCAAGGATCCTTGTTCCCGTTATTATATTTGCCATCTCAAATGCTCTCCGTGCAGCTTGTATTGACGCCCGTGTTTACAACTCGCGGTAATAGGGGCAAATATTCTCAAAATGTCCGTCCTTCATGCGGAAACCGCCCGGGATAGTGCCGAGCTGTTTGAACCCCAGCCTCTCGTAAAGATGTCTCGCGTGAGAGTTGCTCTCTACTACCGCGTTGAACTGCAGCACTCTGAACCCGAGCTTGCGTCCGACCCTCAGACTGTCAAGCACCAGCTCCTCTCCGATATGACGGCCCCGCGCCTCGGACGAGACCGCGTAGCTTGCGTTGCAGATGTGGCCGCATCTTCCCACGTTGTTCGGATGAAGGATATACAGCCCGACTATCCGCCCGCCGGTCTCGGCGACTCCGACGTAGCTCTGAGAGGCAAAGAAAGCCGCGCCGCTTTCGAGATCGAGCGGCTCCTCCTGCGGAAACGCGATCCCTTCTTCAACAACTTCATTCCAGATGCGGATCATATCCGGTAAATCATTATGAACGTATTCTCTGACCATTATTAACTACCTCTGCAAATCCCGGTTTGTATTCATAACGCTCTGTAAAACTCCATCGCTTTTGCGATATCTTTATCGTTGGGGCGTCTTTTGGCAATACCTCCGATCTTTGCGAACGGGCCGAAGGTGTCAAAGCCGCGGCAATGGAATCTGCCGATCTCGCGGCATTTCATTTTCTTTGCGACCGCGCGGATCCCTTTCGGAAAACCGCCGACCGGCGCGCCGTGCGTGTAGATGAAAAACACATCTTTGTTTTCGGGCATGTGAGCTTCGGCAAAAGCGATGATCTGCTTTGCAAATGAGCTGAAATATATGCCGGAGGCAAGACCGATACGGTCAAAAGACGACAGATCGGCGTCCGGCTGCTCTGTCACGTCGATCAGAGTAACGGAACTGTCTTCGGCGGCGATAGCGTCGAGAAGTTTTTTCGTATTTCCGTGGTGCTTTGAATAATATACGATCGCTGTAGTCATTTTTTACCTCGTAAAACCGGAATTAATATCACTTGATATTGATGATCACGAGTCCGGCAAGGCACACGCCGATGCCGACGAGCTTGTTCCACGTCAGCGCTTCATTATACAGCAGGAACCCTACGAAAATCAGGGCGAGCGCCAGAACGGAGCTTTGAACGATCGAAGCAGTACTGACCTGCCACCCCGCTTTGTAAGCGTAGATGAATCCCGCTTCAAGTCCCACTATCGCGACTCCGAGAACGAAAGGCGACCAGTTGATCTTTCCGAATTCCTTAAAGAGTCCGCCTTCCGGGATCGTTATAAGACAGAGCGCCGCACTTGCGGCAGCTCCGACCAGATAGGTAACGGTCAGCGAAGCGAAAGGATTCATTCCTTCCGGCACAGCCTTTGCGCAAATATGATAAGCAACGTTCGACAGCACTACCAGTGCTATCGGCCAAATATAAGAGAACATATCTCCCTCCGCAAAATGAATTTCGGCCTGAATTTCCGGTAGGTGCCCACCCGTATGATCAAGAGCGTTTATACTCTTTTCATCGTTTTTTTGCAAAGCTCTGATTACATTTCGTTTCTTTTTACGTCGACAGTTATCTGCGGCGTGCCGTA
>JAFRXS010000207.1 GCA_017443405.1 Clostridia bacterium
CGCAGATAATACTGTCGTATTATCAAGGCAGATGAGGCAGTATTGGGGAAAAGATGCTCTGAAAAACCGTTTTGTGTTCAACTCCCCTTACCCTATGATCTCACGCGGCGCGTATGGACCGCGCCCGACGCTTTCGGCGACGGGCGCGGCGTTATTTCGGATCATTTCCTTCTTCTGTCGTCCCTGCGGGGCGGACGGCGGTCCTGCTGACCGTTGTCCTCGGGGACGGCGCCTTCGAGCTCGATGAGAGCGTCGCGCCTGGAGAAGTTGAGCCTGCCCTGATCGTCGATCGGGAGGACCTTGACGATGATCTCGTCGCCGACGTTGACGACGTCTTCGACCTTCGCGACGCGCTTGACGTCGAGCTGGCTGATATGGACCATGCCCTCCTTGCCGGGAGCGATCTCAACGAACGCGCCGAAGCTCATGATGCGGGTGACGACGCCCTTGTAGATAGCGCCGACCTCGGGATCGTTGGCGATGGTCTCGACGATGTCGATCGCGCGGCGGCAATCCTCGAGCACGGTGGAGGAAACGTAAACGGTGCCGTCCTCCTCGATGTCGATCTTGCAGTTGCACTCCGCCTGGATCTTCTGGATGATCTTGCCCTGCTTGCCGATGACGTCGCCGATCTTGTCGGGATCGATCTTGGTGCGCAGCATCTTGGGCGCGTAGGGCGAAAGCTCCGCCCTGGGCTCGGCGATGCAGGGAGCCATGATCTCGTCAAGAATGTAGCAGCGCGCCTTGTAGGTCTTGTCGAGCGCCTCTTTGATGATAGCGGGAGTAAGACCGTGTATCTTGAGGTCCATCTGGATGGCGGTGATGCCCGCCTTCGTGCCGGCGACCTTGAAGTCCATATCGCCGAAGAAGTCCTCAAGGCCCTGGATATCGACCATTGTGATGAAGCGGTCGCCCTCGGTGATGAGGCCGCAGGAGATGCCCGCTACGGGAGCCTTGATCGGCACGCCCGCGTCCATAAGGGACAGCGTGGAGCCGCAGACAGACGCCTGGGAGGTCGAGCCGTTGGAGGAAAGGACCTCGGAAACGAGGCGGATAGTGTAGGGGAAATCCTCCTCGGAGGGGATGACGGGCAGCAGAGCGCGCTCCGCGAGAGCGCCGTGGCCTATCTCGCGCCTGCCGGGGCCGCGGGAGGGCTTGGTCTCGCCGACGGAGTAGGAGGGCATATTGTAGTGGTGCATATAGCGCTTGGAGACTTCCTCGTCCAGACCGTCGAGCTCCTGCGCGTCGGAGGTGGTGCCCAGCGTGGTGACCGTGAGGACCTGAGTCTGGCCGCGGGTGAACATGCCGGAGCCGTGGACTCTCGAAAGCAGGCCGACCTCGGCGTTGAGCGGACGGATATCGTCGAGCCCTCTGCCGTCGACGCGCTTGCCCTCGTCGAGGAGCCAGCGGCGGACGACGTACTTCTGCAGCTTGTACATGCAGTCGTCGATGAGCGCGATATCGTCGGGATACTGCTCGTCGAACTTCGCGTGGACCGCCTCGTAAACGGGCTTGAGAGCCTCGTCGCGGACGCGCTTGTCGTCGGTGTCGAGAGCCTTCTTTACGTCGTCGATAGCGAAAGCCTTGACAGCCTCGAACATCTCCGCCGGCGGGTCGCTGGACTCCCACGCGATCTTCGGTCTGCCGACTTCCTTCTGGATATTGCGGATGAACTCGACGAGCTTCTTGTTCTCCTCGTGGGCGAACATGATGCCGTCGTACATGACGTCGTTGGGTATCTCCTGCGCGCCCGCCTCGATCATCGCGACGAGGTCGGCTGTGGAGGCCACCGTGACCGCCATCCTCGACACGTCGCGCTGGGCGGCGGTGGGGTTGATGACGTACTTACCGTCGACGTAGCCGACGGAAACGCCCGCGATCGGGCCGTCCCACGGGATGTTGGAGATGGAGATGGCTATCGAAACGCCGAGCATCGCGGTTATCTCGGGCAGACAGTCGGGATCGACCGACATGACCGTCGCGACGACGCCGACGTCGTTTCTCATGTCCTTGGGGAACAGCGGGCGGATGGGGCGGTCGATGACGCGGGACGCGAGCGTAGCCTTTTCGGACGCCCTGCCCTCCCTGCGCTGGAACGAGCCGGGGATCTTGCCCACGGAGTAAAGCTTCTCCTCGTAATCGACGGAAAGCGGGAAGAAATCCACGCCCTCGCGCGGCTTATCGCTCATCGTGGCGGTGCAGAGGACCTCCGTCTCGCTGTATCTGATGAGGCAGGAGCCGCCTGCGAGCTGAGCCATCCTGCCCGTCTCGACAACGAGGGGACGCCCCGCGAGCTCTGTCTTGAAAGTTCTGAAATCTTTGTAGAAACCCATTTGTTTTCCTTTCGTTTCTTATATTATCAAGCGCGCGGGACTTATCAGCAATCAGGAAAAAACGAAAACCCGCCGGAGCTTGCGCCCTTTCCTGATTCCTGAATGCGCCTCGGGCGCCTAATTGCGTTGATTATTAATTACATAAAGCCGGACGCCCTGAAACATCCGGCTTTTTTTGCGGGAATTACTTACGGAGACCGAGTCTCGCGACGATGGAACGGTACCTCTCTATATCCTTCTTCTGGAGATAGGCGAGAAGGTTTCTTCTGTGACCGACCATTTTAAGCAGGCCCCTGCGTGAATGATGATCCTTCTTGTTGGTCTTGAGATGCTCGGTAAGGTCGTTGATCCTCTTGGTAAGGACTGCAATCTGCACCTCGGGTGAACCGGTGTCGCCCTCGTGGACGGCGTACTCGGCCATGATCTGCTGCTTTTCCTGCTGCGTCATAAATACACGCTCCTTTTAAATATTGCCGTATGCCTCAGCGAACGGAAGAACGTCTCCCCTCCTGCCGCTCTCGCGGCGGGGCATGATCCGGGACCCGGGACATCGGCTGCCCTTTTACAGACAAAGGGCATTATAACACACCGAAATGAGAATGTAAAGCGTTTTTTTCCGTATCGGCAAACCACCCGCGGAAAAAAGCGCGCGGTCCGGCGCTCAGGCGGATCTGCCGGACCTTTTTTCGAGTTTGCGGTATCCCACGGCCGCCATGACGAGGTCGCCGACGACGTTGACGTAGTTCTGCTCCGCGCCGAGCAGCACCTCGCAGTAGATGGCGACGGGTATCATCTGAGGTATTTTAAGGTAGTTGATTATTATCACGACGCCTATCAGTATCGACCCGGGCTGATTGGGCGCGCCCAGCGAGAGGAAAAGCACGAGCGCCGCGAGGAACAGATAGTTCCACCACGGAACAGTCGAGCCGGACGACGCGATGAGCAGCATCGTGATGGTCATGATGATAAAGCAGTTGCCGTCGAGGTTCGTCTGCGACAGCACGGGCATCGCGTCCTCGAGATAGCCGCGGCTTATCCCGAATATCCTGCTGCACTGCCTGATATTATAGGGTATGGCGTCGATGGCGGAATTTATCTTAAGATTTTCCTTAAGGACCGGACGAAGCCGCTTGACGAAGTCCGAAACGGGGATACCGGCGAGCTTCAGCCTTACGGCGTAGGTCAAAAACAGGATGACGAGACCGGCTACCGTCGTCAGCAGACACAGCGCGACGCCGGCAAGGCTCGAGAAACCGTCGGAAAGCAGGATATGCAGAAACGCGAGAAAGCAGAACGCCGGCAGGAAGAACATGACGAGGTTCAGCATTTTCGAGAACAGGACGTAGCCCGCGTCTATCGCGCTTTTGAGCTTGTCGAACTGACCGCCCGCGGACCGCAGAGCAACGACCATGAGCAGAGAAATAAGTATGAGCGGGAACGGCGAAAGCATTTTGAACACCTCGAAAATATCCGAGGGCATGAGCGAGGATATAAGCTCCGGCAGGTCTTTTCCGTAATAGCCCGTCACGGAGATATCGCCGAACGCTCCGCGTAAAAACGGCGTGAAACGGTTGAGGACAAGCCCCAGAAGAACAGCCAGAACGACAGCCGCGGCGGAGGTTTCGAGCGTTTTTGACTGGAGCTTGCGCGCGTTTGAGCTGCGCGCCGAAACGATATAGGTCTCGAGCAGGTTCTTTAAAACGGAAAAGAACGTCAGCGGCGTGCCGATAAGAAGCATCGCGTCGGCGAACAGGTTTTCGACGGGCAGAACGACGCTGCCCAGCAGAACGTCCTTCGACCCGGGATTTATTTTTGACAGCGCGGCGTAAAGGATCATCGCCGCGGCTATCCCGGCGCCGCAGAAAATGATCTGCGGGGCATACGCGCGTTTGACGTTGAGCCTTATTATGTTGTAGGACGCCTGATAGATAAAATCGAGCTTGTCCTCGTAGCCCTTGATGATCTTATACTCGACGGACTCGTCGATGCTCTCTCCGCCGCACGGAACGTATCTGCCGCCGGCAAAGCCCATAATTACGCTCGGGTTGCCGAAGCTGGATTTTATCTGCAGCTTTATTTCGGTATCCTCCGGATAACCGCTCATGATGATATCGTTGAACAGGGCCTCGAAAACGACGATGTTTTCGGAGATGATCTGACGGCTCAGTTTACTGCGCTGCAGCTCCTTTTCGATAAATACCTCGGCTTTTTCATAGTCGTCAAGCCGGGCGTTCACCGTTATCTCTTTCATCGGCCCAAACCTCCATTCGGGAAAGTCACGCGCGCAGGATCTCAGCCGCGAACGCGCGGACCCAACGGCGTCAAAACAAAACAGGCGCGGCCGGCAGCGCCGGACGCTCCGGGCAAAAAACCGTTTTCGCCTCAAAAAAACCGTTTTCCCTTAAAAAATCCGTTTTCGTCTTAAAAAGCGCCGGTCTTATCCGACCGGCGCGGCGAACGGGATCAGAACAGCTTACCGCCGTTGAAGAAAACCAGAATGCTCATGAAGATCGAGGAAAAGAAATCGGCGATCCCGTCAAAGAACGCGGCAATGCTCTCCATAACGCCCTCTCCTTTCTGAATTATTCCGAAGACGGTATTATTATACATCTCCCGGCGGCGGATGTCAACCCGCGGGAGCGTTCGCTCAGGCGATACTCTCCGCCCACTCCGCAAGGACGTCGTCTCCGTCGGCCGGCTTAAAGAGCTTCGAGGCGACGATATCGACGCTGCCGGATATGAGCGGCCTGATCTTTTCCGCGGTCCTGCCGATATCGCTGCCGCCCGAGGTCGCGAAAAGCGCGACCTTTTTGCCGGTGAAGTCGTAGGACTTAAGGAACGTGACGATGATATTCGGCGCGCTGTAATACCAGATCGGGAAACCGACGAAGATCACGCCGCAGCCGTCAAAGTCCTCTATCCTGTCCTTTATCGGCACGTCCTTCCTGCCGATCTTTTCCCTGTTGCATCTCGCGACGGGGTTGGTCCAATTCAGGTCCTTTTCGGTGTACGGCTGTTCGGGCTTTATCTCGAACAGCTCCGCTCCCGATACCCTCGCGAGCCTTTCGGCTACCTTCGCGGTCACGCCGCTCGCCGAGAAATACGCCACTATCGCTTTTTCCATGATCATACCTCCGTTTTTCCGTCGTGTTCAAGGTCTGCGGAAAGTCTTTCTATGACCCTTTCTGTCTCCGCCCAGCCGCTCACGCGGATCATGCCGTTCGCTTCTGCGTCGTAATCCCTGTTGTGCGGCGCGGTCATGAGTATCTTGATATAGTCCCCGCCCTCGAGGTTGTGGACACCGTCGTCGATGAGGACGTCGCCGCGGATGAGCTGTTTTCTGCAGGTTATTATGACCTGCTTTTCGGTAAGGAACGGGAAATGGTCGAACAGCCAGCCGCTTATCTTCTCGGGCACGGACTCAAACTGCGTCGCGGTGACTATATAGACGTCGTGCCCCGCGTCGATCAGGCGTTTAAGAGACTCCGCGGCGCCGGGAATGGGCTTGACCGTACTCCAGAACCCGGGGAGCGAGGGTATCGCGTTGACCTGCTCGCGCGTAAGAGTCGGGAACGCCGCCGCGACCTCCCACTGAGTCACCTCTTCGGGCGTGACGTTCGTGCCGTATTTTTCGTTCACGCGTTCGATCCACGCCGGCAGCAGCAGTTCGATGGTTTCATCCATGTCGACGAGTATCGTCACGCTATCACCCGATCCTTATATTATTATATTTATGAAATTCCCGGTCTGTTATCGCTTGCAAAAACGGCACGCATGCTGTATACTGTTGAAAATGCGCGAAACGGCGCGGCGTCAGCCGTCCGTATCCTCCTCGGAGGGAACGCTTCCCGGCGCCGCATCCGATCCGGTCTCTTCCGCCTTCTCCGGTAATTCCGGGATCTCCGGAGTTTCCGCCGCCGCGGCGGCTTTCGCTTCCTCGGTCCTCTTCGTCCTGAAGAGGTGGATGATGCCCTCGTCGTTGAGTATCTTGATCATGATGACGGTTATCGGCAGCAGGAAGATGCCTATCGCGCCGAAGAGCTTGATGCCGATATACATCGACATGATCGTAAGGAACGGCGGCAGGTCGAACTGACCGGCGACTATCTTCGGCTCTATGACCTGCCTGATGACGGTGATTATCGCGTAGGCGACGAGCAGACCGACGCCCAGCCCCGTGCTCCCCGTGAACAGGCTGTAGACCGCCCAGGGGATAAGCACCGTACCGGTGCCGAGAACGGGGACGATATCGACCACGGCGGTCGCCGCCGAGATGACTACGATGTAGCCGGCGGTGTAGAAGCCGAGAGCCTTCAGGATGACGAGCGTCAGAGCGACCTCGGTGAAGGTCACCGCCATAATGATGAGATAAGAGCGGACCAGCTTGCCCAGCGACGACATGATCAGCTTTTTGGCGCGGGAGAGCTTTTCGCCCCTGCCGGGACCGAGCTGACGCTTGACAAACGCCGTTATCACGTGGTAGTCGCTCGTTATGAAGCAGGTCGAGATTATCGCGACGAGCACGCCGACAAGCAGCGACGGTATCTGTTTGACGGTGGAGATGGCCGAGCTCACGGGCGAGCTGAACACGGCGCCGAAAACGCTGCCGACGGACGAGGCGGCGTCGGAGATGCTTATCGCGCCGACGTCCCATTCCTCGATATGAGGCAGCAGCCACGAGCTGAGTCTTTCGGGCATGGATGAAACGACCGATATCAGCCAAAGCTTCAGCTCCTCGAGCATCTCGGTCAGAGTGCCCATCTGCCCGATGACGTAGGAAACGAACGACCTGATCTCGTCTGCGACGCGCAGACCGATCAGCGCGACGACCGCTCCTATGACTATATACACCAGCAGCGACAGCGCGACGCTGACGGCTCCGCGCTTGATCTTCGTCTTTCCGACTATCGCGTCGATGGCGCCCTGCAGACATACGGCGATGAAAAACGCCAGTATGAACGGGAAAAGCACCCAGAACGCGTATTTATAAAGAAAATAGACCAAAGCGGCGAATATCCCGAAATAGATAACGTTTATGATAAACGCTCGCCGTTTTTCGATCCTGGCGTCCATCCTCTGTCCTCCGTGCTCATTCGGTCCGCGGCGATAGCCGCCGGACCTTTCATGACTCTATTATACCCTCCCGAGAGGGGCAATTCAACACCGCAGGTAAATTTTTCATGCAGTTTACCCCGTTCAATTCAAGAGACGTAAAGCATAAGGAACCGTTCGGAGCAGTCCGGACGGGCAGTACCGTGCGCTTCACTGTGACGATGCCGCGCGATATGCGAGTGAGCGCTGTCAGGCTCATCGTCAACAGTCAGTCGGGCGACTCCCGCGGGGATTTTTACTGGGACGGGACCGACGGCGTGACCGAGAACTGGACTCTTCATTACACGGCGGGCGCGCCCGATATATGTTTTTATCATTTTGAATACGCGACCCCGTGGGGCGTCGGCAAGATCTTCCTTGACTCCTCCGGCGTCGGATGCTTTTCCGACTCGGGGAAGCTCTGGCAGCTTACGGTCTACGACAGGGACGGCTGCGGCTGCTCGACCGCGGGCGGCATTATTTATCAGATATTCCCCGACAGGTTTTATTATTCGGGAACGGCGAAAAAGAACGTCCCCGAGGACAGGATACTTCGCGACGACTGGGGCGCGCAGCCCGAATGGCGTCCGGACGAGGACGGCGTGGTGCGCAACCGCGACTATTTCCGCGGCGACCTCAGGGGCATAGAGGAAAAGCTCCCCTATATCGCCTCGCTCGGCGTGACGGAGATATATCTCAACCCGATTTTCGAGTCGCACTCCAACCACCGCTACGACACGGCGGACTATATGCGCATCGACCCCCTGCTCGGGGACACCCCCGATTTCGTGTCGCTGTGCGAAAAGGCGAGGAGCTTCGGTATCGGGATAATACTCGACGGCGTTTTCAACCACACGGGGGCGGACAGCCGATATTTCGACCTTTACGGACGTTACGGCGGCGGCGCCTTTGACGACGAGAATTCGCCGTACCGGAGCTGGTACGACATAGCTCCCGACGGGACCTACGCGTCCTGGTGGGGCTTCCCGAATCTCCCCGAGGTCAGGGAGGACGACCCGGGCTATATCGACTTCATAACCGGCAAAAACGGCGTTATCCGTCACTGGATGGAACTCGGCGCGGACGGCTGGCGGCTCGACGTCGCCGACGAACTGCCCGACAGCTTTATAGAGAAAATACGCGCCGCGGTCAAGGCGCAGTCGCCCGACGCGCCCCTGTACGGCGAGGTCTGGGAGGACGCGAGCAACAAAACGGCGTACAACGTGCTGCGCAGGTACCTCCTGGGCAAGGAGCTCGACGGCGTCACGAATTACCCGTTCAGGACGGCGGTCATCGACTTCTGCACCGGCGGCGCCGCGGAGGTCTTTATGGAGCGTATCGTATCGATATGCGAAAACTACCCGCCCGACTCGCTCAACTGCCTGATGAACGTCCTGAGCACGCACGACACCGCGCGCGTACTCACCGCGCTCGCCGGGATAAAGACGGAGGGCATGAGCCGTGAAAGGCAGGCGCAGCTGAGACTCACCGACGAACAGCTCGCCGACGCCCTCACCCGTCTGCGCGCCGCCGCCGCCCTCATGTACGCCCTTCCCGGCGTCCCGACTGTATACTACGGCGACGAGGCGGGCATGCAGGGCGGCTCCGACCCGTTTTCGAGAGGCTGTTTCCCGTGGGGGAACGAAAACACGGAGCTTACCGATTATTACCGCCTTCTCGGCGGCATAAGGCGCAGGCTGCCGCAGGCGGCGAAAGGCAGGTTCGTACCCGTGTCCGCGATGCTCGGCTGCGTCTGCTTCGCGAGGGAGGCGGACGGCGCAGCTCTCGTCACGGTTTGCAATATGAACCCGCACCCGATAGACTACACCCTGCCGGAGAAATACCGCGGCGCCGTTTCCGCGCTGGGCTGCGCAGTCTATGACGGAGTCATGCGGCTCGACGCCCTCACGACGGGATGGGCGGAGGTGAGGTTCGATTGAAGCTCACACCCGTGATTACAAATAAAAAGCTCGCGCTCGCGGCGTGCGTTCTGCTCGCGGGCGTCGTCCTCGCCGTCGTTTCGGGGCTCACGCCCTCCGACAGACGGACGGACTACGTTTCATATACCGAAAGCCTGCCCGACTTCCCGTTCGCCGTTCACGACGGCTCCGTCGGCACGGCGTCCGGCAAGGTCATTCCCGCCGAGCTTTTCGACGCCGCGTATTTCGACGCCGCCAACGAAAAAGCGAACGAGAGCGCGCTGTTCGACCGGTACTACGGCGAGGGCTCCGCCGCGGCGGAAACGGGCTTCGACATATCGCGCGCGCCGTCGGCTCAAAAGGATTTCACGGCGCCGGGCAACCCGTCGTTCGACCGCGAATTCGCCGAAAAAGCGGTCAGGAACCTTTCGCGGTCTGTCGCGCTCTACGCCCGCGCGGAAGAAGCGGGAGAGATCGACGCGCAGGCGGTCAAAGAGGAAGCGGCGCTCGCCGCCGAAAAAAAGCTGTCCGTCTCCGGCGACTTCTACGATTTTACAGATTATCTTCTCAACTGCGGCTTCACCCGGTTCGAGGCGGGCTGTATAATATATCAGTACGAATACATAAAAGCCGCCGCGCGCGCCTGCGAAAACAGGATACTGTCCGAGCTCGACACCGGGGTGACGGACGAAGACGTCAATACCGAATACAAAAAACACCGTATATGGTACGACGTCGTCGATTTCCGCGCCGTTATGGTCCCGCCCGGGGCGTTCACAAGCGATCTCGCGGCGGAGGAATTCGCGCGGCAGGCCGCGGCGGTCATGACGGACGCCGCAAGCTTCCGCGCGGTCAGCCTCGCCTCCTTCGGCTGCTCGGAGCAGTCCTACTCGGACGCGCTGCTCAAAAAAGTCCGCTACGCCGATATGAGCGGCTCGCTTTTGGAGGAAACCGTTTCATGGCTGTTCTCGCGGGCGAGAGCCGCGGGCGACGTCAGAGTCGAATACGTAGACGGAGGCGTCGCCGCCTTCCTCATCGAGACCCCCGCGCGAAAGGACGAAAGCCGACCGGTCAATATAAGACGGCTGTCGGTGACGAACCCGACCGGTGGCATGACCGATGAAGAGCTGCGTACCCTTTTCGAGGACGTCCGGCTCGCGATAGAAGCCTCGGACGGCAGCGAAGCGGACTTCGGGCGCATAGTCGGCGCGGCGTCGACGGATATGTACACCGCGGTCAACGGCGGACTCGCAGAAAACGTGAATTCCTCGATGCTTCCGGAGGAGGTCGCCCTCGCGCTGTTCGCAACGGAGCGCTCGCCTGGCGATATAATCACGGTGGAACTCACGGGCGGAGGCTGGGAGATCATTTATTTCATATCCTACTCCGACTCGCAGGACTGGTACGTTCGCGTACGCGAGGAGCTTTCGGAAGAAAACAGGGCCGCGCTCGATAAGGAGCTCTCCGATACGGCGGAGTCGGACGTTTTCGCTCCGGACGCGGTATCCTCAAGACGCGGCACCGCGGACGCGTACATGGCAGCCCTCGCCGCCAGGATGAGCCGCGCGGGAAGAGCTTACGGATAAAAGAGGATCGAATGGACACTTTAAAATCGTTTTGGCGGCTTTTCGCCGCGTTCTTCAAAATAGGGATAATGACCTTCGGCGGCGGCTACGCCATGCTGCCTATGCTTGAGCGCGAGATAGTCGAAAAACACGGCTGGACCACGCGGGAGGAGCTCCTCGATTACTTCGCCATAGGTCAGTGCACGCCCGGCATAATCGCGGTCAACACCGCGACGTTCATCGGGTACAAGTTAAAAAAGATACCCGGAGGCGTCGTCGCCACGGTCGGCGTCATCACGCCGTCGGTCATCATCATATCCGTCATCGCCGCGCTGCTTTCCGGCTTCGGCGACAACGTCTGGGTAACCAAGGCCTTTGTCGGCATAAGAGTAGCAGTCGGCGCGCTTATAACCTCGAGCGTCATCAAGCTCGTAAAGAGCTCGGTGAAGAACGTATTGCATATCCTGCTCGCCGTCGCCGCCTTCGTCGTGGTCGCGGTCTTCGGGCAGAATCCCGTCTGGGCGGTGCTTGCGGCGGCGGTCTTCGGTCTGTGCGTGCCCGCCTGCGGAACGATGACGTGGAAGAAGACCGGACAAGGCAAGCCCGACGGAACGGCCGGAACGGAAAAGGAAAAATCAGAGGAGGGACAAAACGATGCCTGACCTGCTGATCCTCTGTCTTGAATTCCTGAAGACCGGGCTTTTCGCCGTCGGCGGAGGGCTCGCAACCCTGCCTTTTTTGATGAATATGAGCGACGCGCACCCCGCGTGGTTCACACGCGAGATGCTCGCGGACATGATCGCGGTGTCCGAATCGACCCCCGGTCCCCTGGGAGTCAATATGGCGACCTACGTCGGCTATAACGTCGCCGGTCCCGTCGGCGCCGTCGCGGCGACCCTCTCGCTCGTCTTCCCGTCGCTTGTCATCATCACGCTTATCGCCGCGCTGTTTTCGAAGTACGCCAAAAACAGATTCGTCAACAGGGCGTTCGCCGGCGTGCGCCCGGCGGTCACGGGCCTTATCGCGGCAGCCGGCTTCTCCGTCCTGCAGATAGCCCTCGTCCGCCCCGGGCAGACCTTCTCCTTCGCCTCGCCCTTCTCATCCCTGAGCTGGCAGGCGCTGACGATCTTCGCGGTCATAGTCTTCGCGACGCAGTTCAAATACACCAAAAAGATACATCCGATAGCGTATATCGCCCTCGGCGCCGTCGCCGGACTGCTGTTTTTGTAAGCATATCACACCAATATACACACTTTTTCGCCGTTTTTCTGACTTAATTCACAAATAAACCCGTATTTCAAAAAACAGCTTGCATTTTGTATCCCGATGATATATAATACATTCGCTCTTGGGAGCGATATCGCGGGGTGGAGCAGTTGGTAGCTCGTCGGGCTCATAACCCGGAGGTCGTAGGTTCAAGTCCTTCCCCCGCAACCAGGCAAAACAGCACTTGCGAAAGCAAGTGCTGTTTTGCAATGAAATCCGTCCTTCCGGACGGGTGAAATCCGCCTTCGGCGGATGAAATCGCTTCGCGGTGAAATCCCGCTTCGCGGGATGAAGGACGGATTTCATTACGAACGAAGTGAGCAACAAGGTTCCGGGGCACCCGCCCCAAATCTTTGATTTGGCGGGCGGGTCGGGTTCTTATTTCACCGTGAGCGTAGGCGAACGATTTCATCTGAGGACGAAGTCCGAGGATTTCATCGAGGCAAAGCCTCGATTTCATTTTTCAGCAGAAATGGCACCGCAAGAGGGCAAGGCGGCTCCGCCGCAGCGAACA
This sequence comes from Clostridia bacterium, assembly GCA_017443405.1. Classification (GTDB taxonomy): domain Bacteria; phylum Bacillota; class Clostridia; order Oscillospirales; family Acutalibacteraceae; genus RGIG2893. The sequence goes on from JAFRXS010000207.1 coordinate 12,689, forward strand.
GGTTCAAGTCCTTCCCCCGCAACCATGTTGTGCAACCAAAAAAGATATTGCACCGGAAATCCCCCGATACCACAACGGTTTCGGGGGTTTTTCGTGCCCCAATTGCGGGGTGCAAACAAAAAGATATTTTTCTTTCTTGAGAGGACTTGAACTATCGACCCCCACTATTTCAGGCGGCTTTTGAGAGATGTATTCTCCCGAAAGCCGCCTTCTTTCGTTTCCACTGATAATTATTCTAAGAGGTCTTCCATAAAATGTAGGAATGACCTCTCGCTTGTTCAGGAAAGAGGTTTGCCCAACATTTTAGGGCAAACCTCACTTAACTTACAAAGAACGATTGGAAGCAGAGTTCGACAAACCCGACAAAACAGTTTTTGATCGCATTTGCGATGAAGTCTTTGGGGATGGATGAACAAATGGTATTATCCA